>JAFDZF010000065.1 GCA_018267055.1 Bacteroidota bacterium | reverse complement strand
TTCGAGCGCCCGGCGCCGCGTGTCGGCATCGGTGGCTTCGAGCGCCTCCAGCGTGGGCCGTTCGACAAAGTTCGCGTTCGCGAGGCAATGCGCGATCACCTCGCTCATCTCCAGGAAGCCGATGCGCTCCGCCAGGAAGGCCTCCACGGCCACTTCGTTCGCGGCGTTCAGGATGCACGGTGCGTTGCCGCCGCGCTCCATGGCCTCCAGCGCCAGGGCCAGGTTGGGGAAGGCCTCCAGGTCCGGCGGCTCGAAGGTGAGGGCCGGATAATCGGTGAAGTCGAAGCGCGGCCAGGTGGTGGCCAGCCGCTGCGGATAGGCCAAGGCGTACTGGATGGGCAGCTTCATGTCGGGCAGGCCCAGCTGGGCCTTCAGGCTGCCATCGCGGAAGCGTACCAGGCTGTGGACGATGCTCTGCGGGTGCACCACGATGTCGATGGCCACCGGCGGCACGCTGAAGAGCCACTTCGCCTCGATGGCCTCCAGGCCCTTGTTCATCAGGCTGGCGCTGTCGATGGTGATCTTGGCGCCCATGGTCCAATTGGGGTGCTTGAGCGCCTGCGCCCGGGTCACCTGCGCCAGCTCGGCCCGCGAGCGCCCCCGGAACGGACCGCCGCTGGCGGTGAGGACGATCTTCTCGATGGGGTTGTCCCACTCCCCGGCCAGGCATTGGAAGATGGCGCTGTGCTCGCTGTCCACGGGGTAGATGTCCACCCCGCGCTCGCGCGCCCGCTGCGTCACCAGCTCGCCGGCCACCACCAGCGTCTCCTTGTTGGCCAGGGCGATGGGCTTGCCGGCATCGATGGCGGCCAGCGTGGGGCGCAGGCCCGCATAGCCCACCAGGGCGGTGAGCACGATGTCGATGCCTTCCATGGCCACGCACTGCTCCAGCGCGGCGGCACCGGCGTACACCTTGATGCCGAGCGGGAAGAGCGCCTCCTTCACCTCCGCATAGCGGGCCTCGTCGCCGATGACCACGGCATTGGGGTTGAAGGCGCGGGCCTGCTCGATCAGGCGCTCGGCGTTGCGGCCGGCGGTGAGCAGCTCCACCTCGAAGTGGGCGGGCTGCTCGCGAACGACCTCCAGGGCCTGCACACCGATGGAACCGGTGGAGCCGAGGATGGCGATGCGTTTCTTGCGGGTGGGATCAGCCAAGGGGTCGATGGGCCGGGGCGCGAAGTTCGGGCTTCGGCCGCTGGTTTTAACAGCTGATCAACAAGCGGCCATGTCCCGGCCCGGGAACTTCGTGCCGCATGCCCACGGTCATCCGCATCCCCGAACCGTGCACCGAGCGCTGGGAATCCATGCCGGCGGTCGAGGGCGGCCGCTCCTGCGGTGCATGTGCCCACGTGGTGCCGGACCTGACCCGCATGACCGACGCGGATCTGGCGGCGCTGGTGGCCCGCAATGCCCTTCCGACCTGCGCGCGCTTCCGGGCCGACCAGCTCGATCGCGTGCTGCATACGCCCGCACCCGGTCCGCTGCACCTGGCGGTCATGAGCTCCTTGCTCTTGCTGCCTGCCGGCGCGGACGCCAAGAAGAAAAGCGCCGCCCCCCAGGACACCGGCGATCGGCCACCCCGAACGGACCCGCGGGCGACCGGTACGATCGAATTCGTCATGGGCGACATCGCGGCCCCGGAGACGTTCTGCAAGCCGGGAACGTTCCTGGGGATCGTTCAGGCATGGCCGGGCCCCGAAGCGAACGACCCCTCCGTCCGGCATGCGGGCGACCCCGCGGCACCCGGGCCCACTGAGGCGGTCGCGGCTTCCCAGGACCGCCCCGCGCCCGTTCCATCCTCCCCGAAGCGACCACGGCCCTTCTTGATGGCCGTGTTCTTCCGGCGTACCTGGCTGGTGCGAGGCTGGGAACGTTCGCGCCGCGCGTTCTTCCGGCGCGAACGCTGATCAGCCTTCCCGCTTCGCGGCCGCCCGCCGCAGCCGGTCGTTGATCGCCCGGCCCAGCCCTTCGTCGGGGAAGACCTCCGCCACGATCAGGTCGGCGCCGCTGGCGTCGGCCCGGCGCAGCGCGGCGAAAAGGCCACGCGCGGCCTCGTGCAGGTCGCCCGCCGGGGAAAGCACCTCATTGCCCTGCGCCTGATGGCGCTGTTGGAAGCTGATGACCACCGCCCGCTGGTGCGCATGCCGCGCAAGAAGAGCGGGCACCGGACCGATGAGGACGGGCGTGCGCGGCGCATAATGCGAGGCCAGCATCCCCGGCGCCACGGGAAGCACCGCGCGCTTCCCGCCGCCCACACGGCCGATCACCGCTTCGATGTCCTCCACGGGCACGCCGCCGGGCCGGTAGAGCACGCACGTGCCGTCCTCCCAGCCCAGGATGGTGCTTTCCACCCCCACCGTGCATGGGCCGCCATCGAGGATGTACGGCACCCGGCCGCCGAGCTGGTCGGCCACGTGCTGCGCGGTGGTGGGGCTCACGTAACCGAAGGGGTTGGCGCTGGGCGCCGCCAGCGGGAACGGCACCGCGCGCAGCAGCTCCTGCGTGAGCGGGTGCGCCGGCATCCGGACGCCCACGGTATCGAGCCCACTGGTGACGAGGTCGGGCACGCGGCTCGCCTTGGGCAGCACCAGCGTCAGCGGGCCCGGCCAGAAACGGTCCATCAGGGCTTGGGCCTCGGGCGGCACCGCGCGCACCACCTCGTCCACCTGGGCGCGATCGCGCACGTGCACGATCAGCGGATCGAAGGCGGGGCGCTGCTTGGCCTCGAAGATGCGGAGCACGGCTTCGGCATCGTAGGCGTTCGCCGCCAGGCCGTACACGGTCTCGGTGGGGATGGCCACGAGGCCGCCCCCACGCAGGAGGCGCGCTGCTTCGGAAAGGTCGGTGCCGATCACGGTCGTCACGCTCACGCAGGCATTCGGCCGCCTACATGCCCATGCGGTAGCCTTCACTGCGGAAGACGAACGGCGCATCGAGCTGCACTTCCCGCGCATCGAACGCATAGTACGGTGCGCCCTCGCCCGCACGGATGAAGCTGCCGGCCAGCACCAGCCCGTTGCCGAACGCGCCGGTGCCCAAGGCCGGCTTGCCATGCACCTTGCCGAACGCGTGGAACGCCCCCTGGACATCGCCCACCCGGCTCTCGGCGATCCAGAGGTGCACCTCCTCCTCTTCGCTGGTGGACATCCACTCCCTGGCCTTCAGGCCGGCGATCTCGCGCTCGCGGTCCGTGGGCTTGAACACCGCCGCCGCCGACCGGTCGCCGAACGTGGGCATCGTCATGCGTATGCACACCTTCAGCGTGTCGGCGTGCACGAAGCTGGCGGTGCCCCGGGTGGCCGGGTCGAACACCAGGAACAGCTCGCCCGGCCGCTCTTCATTCTTGTATTCCTGGTACATGCCGATCACCGGCGAGGTGGTGGAGAAGTAGAAGGTGAACGGCTCGTTCGCGTGCTCGCCGAACGGATCCGTCTTCTCCAGGTCGTAGGCGATCCGGTGCTGGAACGCATAGGTGGGCTCCACCTTCACGGCATCGCTGTTGAACAGGCCCATGATGGCGTTCATGATCGCAGCGGAATCCGCCGGCTGCTCCTCCTGCGCCGCGAGCGGCGCCGCAGCGATCAGGGAAGCCAGGATGGTGAGCGGGCGGAGGACGTGCATGGGGGACATGGATAGAACGGCAAAGATGATACGCCCGGTCCCCGGCATGATCACTGCTTCACCAGCCGCGTGGTCAGCAACCCTTGGTAGGTGTACAACGACACCAGGTAGGTGCCGGCCTCCACGGCGGTGAGGTCCACCGGGAAGCGGTGCGGGCCGGCATCCAGCCGCTCATTGTGCACGCGCTGCACCAGCCTGCCCTGCATGTCACGCACCTCGATGCGCGCCCAGGAGCGGCCGTGCAGGTCGGTCTCGATGGTGGCCTGGCCCGTGGTGGGGTCCGGATGCACGCGCAAGCCATCGGGCGATCGCCGCGCACCGTCGCCACGAATGCCCGTTCCGGCGGCCGTATGGCGGAAGAGGCCATAACCGCTGATGAAGGCGAGCGTGCCGCTCACGCGGTGGAACCGGTCGAACCCGGGCACCGGCACCCCTGTGGTCCAGTGCTCGCCGCCATCGATGGTCTCATACAACAGCTCGTCGCCCGCCCAACCGTGCTGCGGATCGAGGAAACCGATGCCCTGCAGGCGGCCCGCCGGGGCGATGGTGTCCAGGGCCCAGGTCGCCCCTCCATCCGCAGAGCGCGCGTACCGCATGGGCCGGGTGTTCGTGCCGTCCTCGATGGACGCATACAGGTGCTGCCCGTCCGGGGTCTGCAGCTTCCAGATCCATTCATAGCCGGAGCCGGTGGTGAACACCTCCGTCCAGGTCTGTCCGCCGTCCTCGGTCCGGAAGATCGAGGCGCCCTGCGTCTCGGTGATGGCCCCGCCGCCTACGAAGCCCGTGTCGGCGTTCAAGAAGAGCACGTCCACCAGGTTCCAGGCGTGGGCCGACAGGTCGATGTGCTGCCAGGTGCCGCCGCCGTCGGTGCTCTTGATCACATAGGCCGGGCCGTGGAACACCCCGGTGCCATAGATCACGTCCGGGGTGGGCGCGCTGAGGCCGCAGATGCCCGGTACCGGCTGGGGCAAAGCGGCGTGGATGTCCTCCCAGCTATCGCCCCCGTTCCCGGTGCGCCAGAGCGAGCCGGTGAGCGAGCCGCAGAACCCGAGGTCGACCGTGGCGAACTCGATGCTGCGCAGGTAGGCCCCGGGGCTAGGGTCCGCCAGCACCACCTGCCAGCTGTCGCCCCCATCGCTGGTCCGCAAGACCCAGCCGGTGCCACCGCCCGCACACCAGCCACGCTGCGCGTTGATGAAGAAGAGGTCATCGAAGCGCGTATCGGACGGGGCGTTCAATTGTTCCCATTGGGCCGGAAGAGGGCCGGCGAGACCGGCGGCGAGCAGGGTGGACAACAGGATGCGCATGGCAGAGGGGTCTTGACCCGAAGCTGAGGAACGTTCGCCTTCCGCGCAGGGATGCCACAGGCATCGGTGGGGCGGGCATAGGCTTCGGGTGCCCCCTATGGAGAACAGGCTTCAGCCCAGCCCCTCCACGTACCGCCGGTCGTTCGCCAGCCGCGGCACCTTGCTCTGCGCATCGTTCATGCCGCGGGCCTTCATCCATGCCGCGAAGCCGCCGCGTGGCACCACGGTGATCATCAGCGGCCGCAGCACGTTGCCGGTGATGAGGTCCTTGTAATACGGGTTGCGCCGCTGCAATGCCGCGTCGACGGCCTGCGCGAACCGTGCCAGGTCCGGGGGTGCGGACACGAACTCGATGAACCACTCGTGATAAGGCAACCCTTCCGCCGGCGCGGCCTGTGGCGCCACGGTGAACTCGGCCACCGTGCACGGCTGCTCCGCCATGGCCTCGTTCAGCGCCCCTTCCACCTCCTCGGCGATCACGTGCTCGCCGAAGGCGCTGGTGAAATGCTTGGTGCGCCCGGTGACCACCACCCGCGGCGGCGTGAGCGAGACGAAGCGCACCGTGTCGCCGATCTCATAGCCCCACAGGCCGGCATTGGTGTAGAGCACCAGCGCGTAGTTCACGCCCAGCTCCACCTCGCCGATGGACAGCCGCCGCGCGTCGGGACGGCCCAGCTCGCTGGTGGGGATGAACTCGAAGAAGATGCCGTTGTCCAGCACGAGCAGGAGCCCTTCGCCCGGCGCCTGGTCCTGGTAGGCGATGAAGCCTTCGCTGGCGGGGAACAGTTCCACGCTGTCCACCGCGCCGCCGATGAGCGCTTCCATCCGCGCCTTGTAGGGCGCGTAGTTGACGCCGCCGTAGACGAAAAGCGAGAAGTGCGGGAACACCTCCTTCACGGTGGCCCTGCCCGTGCGCGCCAGCAGCCGCTCGAAATACATCTGCACCCAGGCCGGGATGCCGCTGATCAGCCGCAGGTCAGCGGAGCTGGTCTCGGTCACGATGGCCTCCACCTTCGTTTCCCAGTCGGCGATGCTGTTGGTGGCGAAGCTGGGCAGGCGGTTCTTCAGCAGGTAGCGGGGCACGTGGTTGGCCACGATGCCGCTGAGCCGGCCGGTGGGGATGGCGCCCTTGCGGTCCAGCACGGGGCTGCCCTGGAGGAAGATCATCTTCCCGTCCACGAAGGCCGCGTTGCCGGTGCGCGCGATGTAGGCCAGCAGGGCCCGCCGCGCGCTGCCGATGTGGTTGGGCAGGCTTTCCCGGGTGATGGGGATGTACTTGGCGCCGCTGGTGGTGCCGCTGGTCTTGCAGAGGTAGAGCGGGCGGCCCGGCCACAGCACGTCCGGCTCCCCGGCGATGATGCGGTCGATGTACGGCCGGAACCCTTCGTAGTCGCGCAGGGGCACCGCCTGCCGCAGCGCGGCATGGTCGTGCACGTCGCCCAGCCGGTGGTCCTTGCCGAAGGCCGTGCCGGCGCCATGCGCCAGCAGGTCGCGCAGCACCGCCGCCTGCGTCCGCACCGGATGCCGGGCGGCCCGCATCGCCCGGTCGGTGACCCAGCGTGCATAGGGTCTGCTGAGCAGTGCTTTCAGGCCCATCAGCGACAGCGGTCGGTCGTCAGCGGACAGCGGTCAGCAACCGTTCTTGCTGACGGCTGACGGCTGCCCGCTGACGACCTGGGGGTTGTCATTTGAACACCATGTAGGCCTGCGGATCCACGGGCTCGCCGCGCGACCACAGTTCGAAGTGCAGGTGGGGGCCGGAGGTGAGCTCGCCGCTGTTGCCCACGATCGCGATGGCCTCGCCCGCCTTCACCTGGTCGCCCAGGTGCTTGAGCAGCACCGCGTTGTGCTTGTACACGCTCACCAGGTCGGAGCTGTGCTGCACCTGCATCACGTAGCCGGCGTCGCTGGTCCAGCTGGACAGGATCACCGTGCCGTCGAGGCAGGCCTTCACGGCCTCGTCGGCCTTGGTGACGATGTCGATGCCGTAGTGCCCCTGCTGGCGGTCGAAGGTGCTGGTGACCACCCCGCGCAGCGGCGGGAAGAAGAAGACCCCCGACAGGCCGCTGCGGGCCAGGCCGGCAGCCACGTCGGTGTGCACGCTGTACGCCTCTTCGCGCCGCACCTGCTCGCGCATGGCGCTGTCGGCCGGCGAGCCCTTGAGGTCGGCCGCCGTGGGCGGGGTCTTGATGGGGACCACCAGCGTGGCGCTGTCGGCCGGCAGGTTCCCGCTGAGCACCTGGCGCAGGTTGGTGATGTAGGCGTCACGCACGGCCAGGGCCCGGTCCAGCGAGTCCGCCGTGGCCGTGGCCCGGTAGGCGTTCATCTTCACCTGCTGGTCCGAATAGCCGGGGATGTACCGCTTGAGCGGGGTGAACACGATGAGCGCCGTGACGAACAGGCCGTGCAGCGTGAACAGGGCCAGGAACAGCAGGATGACATTGATGCGCGAGAGCCGCAGGCTGAACCGCTCCTCGAAGGTGGCCTCATTGATGAGCAGCACCCGGTACTTGCTGCGCAGCTTGCGCAGCATGCGCCGCCGCCGGGCCTTGCGGCGCGGTGGACCGGGGGGGATCGGCTCGGCCATGGGGGGACAAAGGTGCACAGTGTTCATGTGCCCGGCACATGCCCTCATTCCCACGACCTTACGGGCACATGGCATTCACCCGCCGGGTGAAATATCTTCGCCGCCTTGCTGTTGTAACAGCACAGCGTTCCCACCCATGCGTCCGGCCCGCCTCCGCCTTGCCCTCCTCGGCCTTGCCGCCGTGGTGCTGGTGGCCTGCTCCACGGAGAAGGACGCCTTCCTCAACCGCACCTTCCACCGCCTCGTCACCCGCGACAACTACTGGTTCAACGCCAACGAGAAGCTGAAGGAGACCGTGGCCGCCATGGAGAAGGCCTACGTGGACGACTACGACGAGGTGCTGCCCATCTTCGTGTACGGCACCGAGGACCAGGCCAAGGCCATGACGCCGGACCTGGAAACCTGCATCGAGAAATGCGCCACGGTGATCGACCGCCACTCGATGGAGTTCGGCGGCAAGGAGAAGAACACCTGGGTGGACGACGCCTACTTCGTGGTGGGCAAATGCCACTTCTACAAGCGCAGCTACTTCGACGCCGAGCGCACCTTCGACTACATCGGCCGCCGCTACAAGGGCGAGAACCGCCAGCTGGAATCCAAGCTCTGGCTGGCCCGCACCGCCATCCAGATGGAGCAGTACGCCAAGGCCCAGAGCGCCCTGGACGAGGTGAAGAGCCAGAAGCAGCTGCCCAAGAGCCTGCCGCAGGACCAGCTGAGCGCCGTGCAGGCCGACCTGGACCTCAAGCGCGGCAAGGTGGACGACGCCATCGTGGACCTGGAGCACGCCATCCAGATCGCCGACAAGAAGAAGGACCGCGTGCGGTGGTCGTTCATCCTGGCCCAGCTCTACCAGGCGAAAGGCCTGGACGACAAGGCCATCGCCCAGTACAACAAGGTGTCGCGCATGAGCCCGCCCTACGAGATGGGCTTCCACGCGGACATCTTCCAGGCCCTGGCCTTCGACCGCGGCAACAGCAAGACCATCCGCCAGAAGCTGGCGCGCATGCTGCGCGACGAGAAGAACAAGGACCACTTCGACATGATCCACTACGCGCTGGCGGACCTGGACCTGAAGGAGAACAAGACCGACGATGCGGTGGCCCACCTGAAGGCGAGCGCCCGCGTCAGCACCACCGACACGCGGCAGAAGGCCAAGAGCTTCCTGAAGCTGGCCGACATCTACTTCGACGACCGGAAATACCCGCCCGCCCAGCAGTACTACGACAGCACCGCCCTGCTGATGCCCGAGACGCACAAGCGCTACGACGAGGTGAAGACCCGGGCCGGGGTGCTGGGCGAGCTGGTGGAGCAGCTGGACATCATCGCCCGGGAGGACAGCCTGCAGGCCTTCGCCGCCCTGGACACCGACGAGCAGGAGAAGCGGGTGAAACGGCTGATCCGGGAGCGCGAGCAGGCCGAGGAGGAGAAGGCCCAGGCCGAGGCCGAGGCGCGCGAGGTGCAGGCGAGCAACCCCAACACGCCCCCGCCGACCAATGTGGGCGGAGGCGGCGGCGCCTGGTACTTCTACAACCCCACCCAGCTGAGCCGCGGCCTGGCCGAGTTCAAGAAGAAGTGGGGCCCGCGCCCCAACGATGACGACTGGCGCCGCAAGGACAAGAGCGGCACCGCCCTGGTGGACGTCCAGGAAGAAGAACAGCCCACCGACAGCACCGCCACCGTCGAGAGCAGCAAGGACGGCGAGCCCGCCTGGAAGGACCCCGCGAGCTACCTGAAGGACATCCCCAAGGACAGCCTCGCGCTGGAGGCCAGCAACGGGAAGATCTGCACGGCGCTCTACATCTCCGGCATGATCTACAAGGAGAAGCTGAAGGACGTGGACAACGCCGTGGAGAGCTTCCAGAACCTGAACAGCCGCTTCGAGGACTGCCGCTACACGCCCGAGGCCCACTACCAGCTGTACCGCATCTACCTGGAGAAGGAGAAGACCGGCAACTTCATCGACTTCGGGGGGGCCAGCTCACAGCACTACGCCGACATCATCCTGGAGCGCTGGCCCGACAGCGAGTTCGCCCGCCTGGTGCGCGACCCCAACCAGCTGCAGGCCGACGCGGCCAACCAGAAGGCCGAGGACGAGGCCTACGACGCCCTTTACACCCAGTTCAAGCAGGGCTTCTACCTGGTGGTCATCACCACCTGCGACGGGGTGATCGCGAACCAGCCCCGCAACCACCTGCTGGCCAAGTACCACCTGCTGAAGGCCATGGCCATCGGCGGCCTGCACCAGATGGCGCCCTTCCGCGACGCCCTGACCGCCGTGACGGCCAAGTTCCCCGGCACCCCCGAGGCGAAGGCCGCCAGCGATATCCTGGCCAACCTGGACCGCCAGGCGCAGAACCCCGGCGGCCCCCCGGCCGCCAAGGACGCCCCGGCCACCCCCTTCACCATGGACCAGGGCCAGCACTACGTGGTGCTCATCCTGCCCAGGACCGGCGGCGAGCTGGCCCAGGTGACGGCCAAGATCAGCAACTTCAACCAGCAGAACTTCCGCAACGTGCCCATCGAGGTGAAGACCAGCGTGTTCGATGCGGACCACAACGTGGTGATGCTGCGCATCTTCCAGAACAAGGAAAAGGCCATGGAGTACTATGCCCTCTTCCTGGCGGACAAGACCTTCCTGGCCGGCATCAACGACCAGGGCTACGCCACTTTCGCCATCAGCACCGGCAATTACCAGCAGTTCTTCACCAGCAAGGACCTGGACGGGTACACCGCGTTCTTCAGCCGCAACTATTTGGACGGCCAGTAGCACAAGTCCCTGAGGCTGTTTACCTTCGCCCAACAACCTCCCCGACCGGACCAGGACCCACTACGATGTTCCGGAACGATAAACCGATCGAGCCCATGAACAAGGCCCCAGAACCGGTGAACACCGGCAAGATCAACAGCATCATGGAAGGGACGTCCATCGAGGGCGAGATCCGTTCCGACAGCAACATCCGCATCGATGGGCGCGTGAAGGGCACCATCAACGTGCGCGGCCGCCTGATCGTGGGTACCAGCGGCATCGTGGAGGGCGACGTCACCTGCCAGAGCAGCGACATCGAGGGCACGGTGAACGGCAAGATCGTCTGCCAGGACCTGCTCTCCCTGAAGGCCACCGCCAAGCTCACCGGCGACATCAACACGAAGAAGCTGGCCATCGAGCCCGGCGCCGTGTTCACCGGCAATTGCAGCATGGGCGGCGGCGTGGTGAAGGAAATGGACCCCATGCGCCTGAGCACGGCCACCAACACCCCGCGGGTGGAGCCGGCCCAGGCCGCCCGCTGATCCGTCCGTGACCGAACCGGGGACCGCACGCCGGTCATCACCCCTCGTTCCCACCCTGGCCTTCGCCACCGTGGCCGGCGCGGTGCTGTACGGCGTGCTGTACGCCCTGCACCTCCCCTTCACCTGGCCTTATGCGGCCGTACTGGCCTACCTCACGGCCATCACCCTGGTCCTGCTCCGCTGGCAGGAGAACGGGCTGCGGACCGATCCCAAGGGCTTCGTGAACCGCTTCATGCTGGGGCTGGTGCTCAAGATGATGCTCTCCCTGGCGCTCATCGTGGCGGTGCTCTTCCTCCTGCCCCGCCCCACCGCGCTGCCCCTGGCGCTCTCCTTCGCCCTGCTCTACCTCGCCTTCCTTTCCTTCTCCACCGTGCGTCTCAGCGCGCGCTCACGCAGCCTGCCTGCGCCGAAGGCGGGCGCCCCGCGGCCATGACCCTGGGCAAGGACAAGCCGCTCAAGAAGGCCCAGGAGCGCACCAACGCCTACCTGCGCTACAGCGGCCTCGGCTTCCAGATGGCGGCCGTCATCGGCCTGGGCACCTGGGGCGGCTGGTGGATCGACCAGCGCACCGGCTGGAAGTTCCCCCTCTTCACCATCGTGGGGTCGCTGGGCGGCATCGCCGCGGCCCTGGTGTTCCTTTTCAAGGAGACCGGCCGGAAGGACCCCTGAAGGCTTCGCCATCTCGCCGCGATGTCTACATTTGCGGCCTGAAAAGGGGGCTATGCCCCGCACCTGATGGCCCTGAAACCCTTGCTGCGCGCGACTTTCCTGCTGGCCGGCACCCTCCTTCTGGCGCCGCTCTTCGCCCAGCAGGAGGAGCCTCATGAGGCCCCCGCCGCCGAAGCGCACGCGGTCGCTGCCGCACACGACGAGCACGGCACCGAGGGCGAGGCGAAGAAGTTCGACGCCGGCAAGCTCATCATGGAGCACATCGCCGACGAGCACGGCTGGCACATCGCCGGTGAGGGCCACGGCAGCATCGTGCTGCCCCTGCCGGTGATCATCTACGACACCCAGCGCGGCCTCTCCCTGTTCAGCAGCTCGCGCTTCGACCACGGCCATGCCGCCTACGACGGCTACAAGCTGGAGGAGGGCCGGATCGTGGCGGTGGACGCCAGCGGCGCCATCGACGAGGCGGCCACGGCGAACATCTGGGACCTCTCCATCACCAAGAACGTGGCCTCCCTGATGCTGGTGATGGTGATCCTGCTGGTGATGTTCATCGGCGTGGCCCGCGCCTACGCCCGCCGCCCCGGCCAGGCCCCGAAGGGCCTGCAGTCGCTGATGGAGCCCATCATCCTCTTCGTTCGCGACGACGTGGCCAAGAGCGCCATCGGCGCGCACAAGTACGCGCGCTTCATGCCGTACCTGCTGACGGTCTTCTTCCTCATCTTCTTCGCCAACCTGCTCGGCCTCATCCCCTTCATCCCCGGCGGCGCCAACGTCACCGGCAACATCGCCATCACGCTCACCCTGGCCATGATCACCTTCCTGATCGTGACCTTCAATGGCAACAAGCACTACTGGCACCACATCTTCGCCATGCCGGGCGTGCCGGCGTGGGTGCTCATCATCCTCACCCCGGTGGAGGTGCTGGGCATGTTCCTGAAGCCCTTCGTGCTGATGATCCGGCTGTTCGCCAACATCACGGCGGGCCACATCATCGCCCTCAGCTTCTTCAGCCTCATCTTCGTGTTCGGCGCCACCAGCGCCGCCGCGGGCTACGGCGTATCGGTCGTTTCGCTCGCCTTCACCGTCTTCATGACGTTCCTGGAACTGCTGGTCGCCTTCATCCAGGCCTACGTCTTCACCTTCCTCTCGGCCATGTACATCGGCGCCGCGTTGGAGGAGAACCACGAACACAAGGAATCACTCGTTTAAACACTCACACACCCACATGTTCCTCTCTGCCCTCCTCGACATCGGCACTGGTTACGGTATCGCCGCCCTGGGCGCTGGTCTCGCCGCCCTCGGTGCCGGCGTCGGCATCGGCCGCATCGGTGGTGACGCCGTGCAAGCCATGGCCCGCCAGCCGGAAGCCACCAACGACCTGCGCTCCAACATGATCCTGACCGCCGCGCTCGTGGAAGGTGCCGCCTTCTTCGCCATGGTGGTGGGCCTGCTGGTGGTGCTGAAGTAAGAGGAGCAGACCACCCGGTCCGCGCTTCTTCCGTTCAACCTCGATCCGTATCCCCATGTTCCTCGCAAGCCTCGTAGAGCCCGCGTTCGGCCTGATCTTCTGGATGACCCTATCCTTCGGGATCGTGTTCTTCCTGCTGGCCAAGTTCGCGTGGAAGCCCATCCTCAACTCGCTCCGCGAGCGGGAGAAGTCCATCGAGGACGCCATCAGCGAGGCCCGCAAGGCCCGCGAGGAGATGGCCGGCCTGAAGGCGAGCAACGAGGAGCTGATGCGGCAGGCCCGCGCCGAGCGCGAGCTGCTGCTGAAGGACGCGCGCGACATCCGCGACAAGGAGATTGCCGAGGCGAAGACCAAGGCCAAGGCCGAGGCCGACGCCCTGCTGGGCCGCGCCCGCGAGGACATCCGCAACGAGAAGAACGCCGCCATCACCGAGGTGAAGAACCAGGTGGCCGAGCTGAGCGTGCAGATCGCCGAGCGCATCCTGAAGGAGAAGCTGGGTGACGCCGCCGCGCAGAAGGCCCTGGTGGACAAGGTGATGAACGAAGCCGACCTGCGCCGCTCATGAACGTCAGCCCCGTCGCCTACCGCTACGCGCGCTCGCTCATGGAGCTCGCCCGGGAGAAAGGGCAGCTCCAGGGCGTGAACGAGGACATGCGCCTGGTGGCCGACGCCTGCGCCGCCAGCGGCGACCTCCGGATGCTGCTGAAGAGCCCGGTGATCAAGGCGGACAAGAAGGACAAGGTGCTCGACCAGGTGTTCGCCGGCAAGATCGGCGAGGCGACCAACCGCTTCATGGGCATCCTGGTGCGCAAGGGCCGCGAGGCCATGCTGCCGGAGATCGCCGTGGCGTTCAACGAGCTGTACAAGGAGGACCAGGGCATCCTCACCGCCGAGGTCACCAGCGCCGTTCCCCTGGGCGACAGCGCGCGCCAGCAGGTGCGCGACCTCGCCGCGAAGAAGCATCCGGGCAAGTCCATCCAGCTCTCGGAGAAGGTGGACCCGGCCCTCATCGGCGGCCTCGTCATCCGCATCGGTGACGAGCAGTTCGACGGCAGCGTGAGCCGCCGCCTGCACGACCTGCGCCGCAAATTCTCCGAGAACCCGTACATCCCCGAGATCTGACCGCAATGCTTACGCCGGGCTACGGCGCGATGAACCATGGCTGAAGTGAAACCCGCCGAAGTATCGGCGATCCTCAAACAAGAACTCGCCGGCTTCCGCACGGAGGCCGAACTGGAGGAGGTCGGTACCGTGCTCCAGGTGGGCGATGGCATCGCCCGTATCTACGGCCTGAAGGGCGTGCAGAGCGGTGAGCTCATCGAGTTCACCAGCGGCCTGCGCGGCATCGTGCTCAACCTCGAGGAGGACAACGTGGGCGCCGTGCTCCTGGGCTCCTCCGTGGGCATCAAGGAAGGCGACACCGTGAAGCGTACCAAGCGCATCGCCAGCATCAACGTGGGCGAAGGCATGGTGGGCCGCGTGGTGGACACCCTGGGCCAGCCCATCGACGGCAAGGGCCCCATCGCGGGCGAGACCTTCGAGATGCCCATCGAGCGCAAGGCGCCCGGTGTGATCTACCGCGAGCCGGTGAAGGAGCCGCTGCAGACCGGCATCAAGGCCATCGACGCCATGATCCCCGTGGGCCGCGGCCAGCGCGAGCTGATCATCGGCGACCGCCAGACCGGCAAGAGCACGGTGGCCATCGACACCATCATCAACCAGCGCGAGTTCTACGAAGCCGGCAAGCCCGTGTTCTGCATCTACGTGGCCGTGGGCCAGAAGGGCAGCACCGTGGCCGGCACCGTGAAGACGCTGGAGGAGAACGGCGCCATGCCCTACACCGTGGTGGTGGCCGCCAACGCCAGCGACCCCGCGCCGATGCAGTTCTATGCCCCCTTCACCGGGGCCGCCATCGGCGAGTATTTCCGCGACACCGGCCGTCCCGCGCTGATCGTGTACGATGACCTTTCCAAGCAGGCCGTGGCCTACCGCGAGGTGTCGCTGCTGCTGCGCCGCCCCCCGGGCCGCGAAGCCTACCCCGGCGACGTGTTCTACCTCCACAGCCGCCTGCTGGAGCGTGCCGCCAAGATCACCGGCGACCAGAGCGTGGCCGAGCAGATGAACGACCTGCCCGCCTCGCTGAAAGGCAAGGTGAAAGGCGGTGGTTCGCTGACCGCACTGCCGATCATCGAGACGCAGGCCGGTGACGTATCAGCCTACATCCCGACGAACGTGATCTCGATCACCGACGGGCAGATCTTCCTGGAGAGCAACCTGTTCCTCTCCGGCGTACGCCCCGCCATCAACGTGGGCATCAGCGTGAGCCGCGTGGGCGGCAACGCGCAGATCAAGTCCATGAAGAAAGTGGCCGGCACCCTGAAGCTCGACCAGGCCGCCTACCGCGAGCTGGAGGCCTTCTCCAAGTTCGGCTCCGACCTCGACGCCGCCACCAAGGCTGTGCTCGACAAAGGCGCCCGCAACGTGGAGATCCTGAAGCAGGGCCAGAACAGCCCCATGCGCGTGGAGGAGCAGATCGCCATCATCTACCTCGGCACCAAGGGCCTGCTCGGCAAGGTGCCGGTGCACAAGGTGAAGGCCTTCGAGGCCGAGTTCCTCGCCATCCTGCGCAACAAGCACAGCGACACCCTCGCCGCGCTGAAGAAAGGCGACTACAACGACGCCATCACCGGCACGCTCGAGAAGGTGGGCGCCGACCTGGTGAAGAGCTACGCGAACTAAGCCGACCCGCCGCGCCCGATGCCCAGCCTGAAGGAAGTCCGCAACCGGATCGTCTCGGTCAACAGCACCAAGCAGATCACGGCCGCCATGAAGATGGTGAGCGCCGCCAAGCTGCGCCGTGCCCAGGACGCCATCGTGCGCATGCGGCCCTATGCCGAGCAGCTGCAGGCCATCCTCAGCAACGTGAGCGCCTCGCTGGACAGCAGCGAAGGCAGGTACAGCCAGCAGCGCGAGGTGAAGAACGTGCTCTTCGTGGCCATCGTGAGCAACCGCGGCCTCGCCGGCGCCTTCAACACGCAGGTGTTCCGCCTGGTGCGCAAGGCCGCCGCGGAAGCCGAGGCGCGCGGGCAGAAGGTCACCGTGCTCTCCATCGGAAAGAAGGCCATCGACCAGTACCGCCGCACCAAGTGGAACGATGAGGCCCTCCCGGCCGACCTCGCCCGGCTGTTCGACGGCCTGAGCTTCGACAAGGTCGCCCCCGTGGCCGAGCTGCTCATGGCGAAGTTCGCCGACGGCACCTACGACCAGGTGACGCTCTTCTACAACAAGTTCAAGAACGCCGCCTCCCAGGTCGTTACCGAGGAGCCCTACCTGCCCGTGCGGCCGCCGCAGAAGCAGGAGAGCGCCCCGGCCACGAAGGTGGACTACATCATGGAGCCCTCCCGTGAGACCATCGTGGAGGGGATCATCCCCAAGAGCCTGAAGATCCAGCTCTACAAGGCGCTGCTGGACAGCTTCGCCGCCGAGCACGGCGCCCGGATGACCGCCATGCACAAGGCCACGGACAATGCCGACAGCCTGCTGAAAGGCCTGAAGCTGTCCTACAACAAGGCCCGCCAGGCCGCCATCACCGGTGAGATCCTGGAGATCGTGGGCGGCGCCGAGGCGCTGAAGGGCTGAGCCTTACATCGCGAACGAGCGCGTGCGCGGCGAGCGCCGGTCGCGGCCGCTGTGCGTGCCGCAGTACGTGAAGGAGAACTCGAAGGCCCCCATGCGGCCGTTGTACGTGCGCAGGGCCGAGGTGCTCATGTCGTAGCTCACCCGGAACAGGTTGCTCTTGTGCTTCAGGCCCGCCTGCGCGATGGCGGCATCGCCGATGCGGTACGAGCCGCCGAACAGCACGCTGTAGGCCGAGTTGCCGACCGCGCATTCGCCCAGGATCCCCGCGTTGATCTCCCGGTCCTTGCCCTGGAACATCACCAGCGCGGTGGGCGAAAGCAGGAGGCCGTCGTTCACCTCCGCCTGCACCCCGCCCATGAACGACCAGCGCATGGGCAGGTCGCTCCGCGTGGAGCGCCAGATGGATTCGTCCGGCGTGGTCACGTGGAACACCGCCATGTTCACGAAGGGGTTGAACCGCTTGTTGATGTCCACCGAGCGGTAGGCCATGCCCAGGGCGAGCTCCGGCAGCAGGCGCGCCTTGCGCTGCACCAGCTCCCCGGTGGGCAGGTCCGGGTCGAAATAGCCGTCGCTGTACTGCGCATCGTAGAGCAGGTCGGCGTCGTTCACCTTCTTGTAGATGATGCCCGCCCGCAGTCCCACCGAGAGCGTATGGTGCGCCTCCTTGCCCGACACGTTGTAGGCGCCCGCAGCCCCCACCTCGAAGGTGTTCAGCATGCCCGCCATGTCGTAGTTGCTCAGGTACACCCCCGCGCCGTAGCGCTCCTGCAAGGCCAGGTCATAGGAGAAGGCGGTGGTGAGGAAATTGCTCGACAGGCGGCTCCACTGGCTGCGCACGTTGGTGCTGATCCGGAAATCGGAGCGCTCGAACATGCCGGTGAGCGCGGGGTTCAGCAGCACCGGCGCCTGGTCGAACTGCGACAGGTGCGCATCCTGCGCACGGGCCATGCCCGCCGCGCCGGCGAGGGCCAGGAGGAGGAAAGGCTTCATGTCCATGGCGGTGCGGGTGGGGTCGCTAGCGGATCAGGTTCACTTTGCCGGGGCGGTCGTGCTCCATGCCGTCCATCGTGGTGGCCTTCACGGTGTAGGTGTACACCCCATTGATCTCGGGCACGCCCTTGTAGGTGCCGTCCCACCCGAAGAGCGGGTCGGTGCTGTGGAAGATGGCCTCGCCCCAGCCGTTGTAGATCGTCAGGTCCATCGTGCGGAAGGGCCCGCCCCGCACGTAGAACACGTCGTTCACGCCGTCGCCGTTGGGGGTGAAGGCGTTCGGCAGTTTCGGCGGCAGGATCACGTCGGTGCCGATCACGATCAGCAGCGAATCCTGGTCCGTGCAGCCGGCCGCGTTCGTCACCGTCTGCACCACGATGAACTGGCCGGTCGCCGGGAAGTCATAAGTGGGGTTCCGGTCGATCGAAGCGCCGAGGTCGTCCCCGAAATCGTAGTGCCAGGCCGTGGCGCCCGACGAGGTGTCCGTGAACGCGATGGGCTCGCCGCTCAAGGGGTCGCCGCTGATGCGGAAGCCCGCGGTAGGCCTTTCGAGCACGTTCACCGTGTGCGTCACCGTCGCGCTGCAGCCGTTCTGGGCGATCACCGTCAGCGTCACCGTGTACGGGCCGGCCGCGGGATAGGTCGTGCTCACGGCATCACCCGAGGCGGTGGCACCCGTGCCCAGGTGCCAGTTCCAGGCGATGATGGACCCATTGTCCACCGTGCTTTCGTCCGTGAACGTGGTGGGCGTTCCCACACAGGCGTTCGTGGCCGAGAACGCCGGATGCAAGGGGTTCACGAAGGAGATCAGCACGGTGTCCGTGGCGGCCGGACAGACACTTGCTCCTGTCGTGGTCAGGACCAGCTGCACGTGCTGGGTGAGCGAGTCGGTGGCGCCCGGCTGGTAGGTGGCGGCGAGCGTGTTCGCGTCCGGCGCGAAGCTGCCTGTGCCCGTGGTGGTCCAGTGCGCACCGGTGGCGTTCGTGGACGTGCCGTTCAGGGCGATGGGGGCCGAGGCATCGCAGGTGCTCACGTCCGCGCCCGCACCGGCCGTGGGCGGGCGGTGCAGGAAGAGCGTCATCGTGTCGGTGCCGGCCGGACAGCCTTGGTTGCCCGTGGTGGTCAGGATGAACCGCAGCTGCGGGAACACCAGGTCGGTGGCGCTCGGCAGGTAGGCGGCATCCGGGTCCTGCGCGTCCGGCAGGAAGGTCCCCGTGCCGTTCGTGCTCCACACCCCGCCGCTCACGCCCGTGATGTGGCCCGCCAGCTGGACCGGAGCACCCGTCGCGCAGCTCTGCACGTCCGCGCCCGCCTCCGCGATGCGCGTAGGACCGATCCCCACGAACAGGGAATCCATGCCGTTGCCGCAGACGCCCTGGCCGAAGGCCGTCAGGATCAGGTGCACACCACCCACCAGGCTGTCGTTGATCGAGGGCGTGTACACCGCGTTCGGCACGCCGGCACCGGGCGCGAACGTGCCGGAGCCCATGGTGGTCCATTGGAGCGAGGCCTGGTGCTGCACCACGGCATCCAGGTGCACGGGGGCCAGGCCGTCACAAAGCACCACGCTCGGGCCCGCGTTCACCGTGGGCGGCACCTGGTAGCGCACGATCAGCGTGTCCGCACCGGCCGGACAGCCCTGGTTGTTCGTGGTGGTCACGATCAGGCGGATGTCGCCGATCACGAAGTCGGCCAGGCCGGGCACGTACGTGGCGTCCAATACTGTGGCCGAGGGGCTGAACGAGCCGGTCCCGCTGGTCGTCCATACGCCAGTTTGGGTGCCCGTGAGCGTGGCGTGCAGGGGCACCTGCGGATCGGTGCTGCAGGCCGTCACGTCCGGGCCCGCGTCCGCGGAAAGCCCGCCACCGAAGTGGAGCACCAGCGCATCGGACACCGCCGTGCAGGGAGCCGTGCCGGTCGTCATCACGGTCAGCGTCACGCTCCCCGCCGCGCTGTCGGCCGGGCTCGGGTAGTACAGGGTGATCAGGGCCGCGGGGTCCAGGAAGGTGCCGGTACCCGTGGTGGTCCACTGGCTGCCCGCCGCGTTCGTCGCGCTCGCCATCAGCTGCACGGGGGCGGCGGTGCACAGCGTGCGGTCCGCGCCCGCGTGGACCACCGGCAGGGCCTGCACGGCGATCGTCACCGCGTCGGACGCGGCCGTGCACGTGCCGTTGGTGATCGTGGTCAACATCAGCTCCACCGTGCCGGCCGCGATGTCCGCGGGGCTCAGGGTATAGGTGGCGTGCGGGTCGGTGGTGTTGCTGAAGAAGCCCGTGCCCGAGGACGACCACACGCTGCCGAGCGCGCCGCTGGTATTGCCGTTCAGCGTGGCGATCGGGTCGTTCGCGCATACGCGCCGGTCCTCGCCCGCATAGGCATGGCTCGCGTGCCCGAACGTCAGCGTCAGCGCATCGTGCACGGCCACGCAATTGCCCGTGTTCGTCGCGGTGAAGGTGAGCACCACGGACCCGTTGGCCACGTCGGCCGGGGTGAACAGGTATTGCGGGTTCAGCACGTCGGGCGCCGGGCTGAAGGTGCCCGTGCCGCTGGTGGTCCACACGCCGGAAGGCGGCCCGTTCATCACCGTGCCCATCAGTTGCGCGTGGTCGGCGAGCAGGCACACGCTCTGGTCCGGGCCCGCGTCGGCCACGATGGCGCTGGTCGACCAGATCGTCATCCGGTCGGTCACCGGCGCGCAATCGCCGTTGTTCAGCGAGGTCAGGAACAGGTCGATCCGCCCCGCGGCGATGTCCGCCGGACTGGCCGTGTACGTGGTGTTCAGGGCACCGGCATTGGCGATCACGCCCGTGCCCGTGGTGGTCCAATGGCCCACGTTCGTCACGCCGGACACCGTTCCGCTCAGGGCGAACTGTGTCACCAGGCTGCAGTAGGTCTGGTCGGGACCGGCGTTCACATAGGGCGGCGGCGTGAGGGTGAGCGTGAGGGCGTCGCTGGCGCTGTTGCAGCTGTTCACCGCGGTCAGCGTAAGGGTGAGGCTGCCGATCGCCGTGTCCACCGCGCTGGGGAGATAGGTGGGGTCCAGCACCGCCGCGTTCGGGAGGAAGGTGCCCGTGCCCGAGGTGCTCCAGTGCACCTGCGTAGCATCGCCGATCACCGAGCCGTCCAGCACCGCGGCCACATTGTTCGCGCAGAAGGTGCGGTCCGCGCCGGCGTTCACGGTGCCGTGCGGGCGGATCGATACGTGCATCGTATCCACGTCCGCCGGGCAAACGCCCGTGCTGGTGGCGGTGAGCAGGAGGTCCACGCCCTGCGCCACGGAGTCCGCAGCGCTGGCCTGGTAGAAGTTGGACAAGGCGCTCGCCGGGTTCATGAACGTGCCGGTACCCGTGGTGCTCCACACGCCGGTGGAAGAGGCGCCGTTCACCACGCCGTTGATCAGCACGTCGAGGTCGTCCACGCAGGTCACGCGGTCCGGGCCGGCGAACACGTGGGAGGCCGGCACGATCGTGGCCACCAGCTGGTCCGTGGCGTGGTCGCAGCTGTTCACGCTCCAGGTGAAGGTGATGGCCGTCAGCAGCGCGTCTGAAGGGGCCAGCGTGTAGACCGCATCGGGTGCCGACGCGCTTGGGCTGAAGACGCCCGCGCCGGTGCTGCTCCAGGTGCCCTGCGTGGCGTTGCCGGCGATCGTGCCATGCAGGGCGATGGTCGCCTGCGTCGCGCACAGGGTCAGGTCCGGGCCCGCGTTCGCCACCGCGCTCGGGAGGATGGTGAGCGTCAGGGCATCGGCCACCGCGTTGCACAGGCCATTGCCGGTGGAGGTGAGCGTGAGCGTCACGCTGCCCGCCAGCGAATCGAGCGTGCTGGCGCGGTAAGTGGCCTGGAGCGTCGCGGCGCTCGGGAGGAAGGTCCCCGTGCCGCTCGTGCTCCACAGGCCGGTGGTGGTCATCCCTTGGACGGCGCCCGAAAGCACCACGTCCAGGTCGCTCGCGCAAGTGGTGATGTCCGGGCCGGCATCCACCACGGGCGCGGGCAGCACGGTGACGTTCACGTCATCCGCCACCGCTGCACAGTTCCCCTGGCCGGTGGTGGTCAGCGTCAGCGTGAAGGTGCCCGCCTGCAGCTCGAAGGAGGTCGGCGCATAGCTCGCGTTCAAGGCCGATGCACCCGGCGCATAGGTGCCCGCGCCACCCGACCAGAGGCCGCCGTTGGCGATGGTCACCGCACCGTTCAGCGGCACCACGGGGTTGTTCGCGCAGATGCTGATGTCGGGGCCGGCGTTCGCCGTGGGCGCCGGGGTGAAGGTGATCGTCAGGGCATCCTGCGTCGCCAGGCAATTGCCGTTGCCCGTGGAGGTCAGGGTCAGCGTAAGGCTGCCCGCGGCGAGCTCGGCCGCCGTCGGCGCGTAGGTCGGACTGAACACCGTGTTGGACGGACCGAAGGTGCCGGC
>JAFDZF010000064.1 GCA_018267055.1 Bacteroidota bacterium | reverse complement strand
TCATCCAGCGGCCGGACCGGCAACCGGTGCGGTTCACCATCGAGGTGCATCGCGACGATGTGGAGACGATCACCCTGCTGGCGGAGCTGCTGCGCGGGCTGAAGGCCTCCTGAGGCCGGTTCAGGCCCCCATCCCCTCCTTCAGCTTCTCGGTGCGGTCGGCCAGCTGCAGCGCGTCGATGATGTCCTGCAGGTCGCCGTTGAGGACCTCGCCCAGGTTGTGCACGGTGAGCTCGATGCGGTGGTCGGTGACGCGGCTCTGCGGGAAGTTGTAGGTGCGGATCTTGGCGCTGCGGTCGCCGCTGCTCACCTGGCTCTTGCGGTGCGCGCTCATGGCCACCTGCTCCGCGTGGACCTTCTCCTCGTAGAGCTTGTTGCGCAGCATCTGCATCGCCTTCATGCGGTTGCCCAGCTGGCTGCGCTCGGTCTGGCACATCACCACGGTGCCGGTGGGGATGTGGGTGAGGCGCACCTTGGTCTCCACCTTGTTCACGTTCTGGCCGCCGGCCCCGCCGCTGCGGGCGGTCTCCATCTTCACATCGCTCTCCTTCACCTCCACGTCGAACTCCTCGGCCTCGGGCAGCACGGTGACGGTGGCGGCGCTGGTGTGGATGCGCCCGCTGGCCTCGGTGGCCGGCACGCGCTGCACCCGGTGCACGCCCGCCTCGTACTTCAGCACCCCGTAGGCGCCTTCGCCGGTGACGTTGAAGATGACCTCCTTGTAGCCGCCGGCCGTGCCTTCACTGGTATCGGCCACCTCCACTTTCCAGCCACGGCCCTCGCAGTAGCGGGTGTACATGCGGAAGAGGTCGCCCGCGAACAGGCTGGCCTCGTCGCCGCCCGTGCCGGCGCGCACCTCCACGGTGCAGTTGCGCTCGTCATTGGGGTCCTTGGGCACCAGGAGCATGCGGATCTCCTCCTCCATCGCGGCGATGGCCGTGCGCAGCTCCTCCTGTTCGGCCCGGGCCATCTCCAGCATCCCGGGGTCCTTCTCGCTGCGCAGCATGTCCTCGGCCCCCTGCAGCTGCTCGGTGGCGCGGCGGTAGCGCTGGAAGGCCTCGTCGATGGGCTCCAGGTCGCGGTATTCGCGGTTGAGCTCCACGAAGCGCTTCTGGTCGGCGATCACGCTGGGATCGGCCAGGCTCTTGCTCACTTCGGCGCGCCGGTCGTGGATGGCGCTCAACTTCTCCAGCAGTTCGCTCATGGATAACGGAATTCGCCCTGCGGGCCTTTCACCACCACCTCGGCCGGACCGTCCAGGGGCTCCACACGGCCGATGACGCGGCCCGCGATGCCGAACGAGGCGGCGATGGCGATGACCTCCGCCGCGCGGGCCTCGGGCACATAGAATTCCAGGCGGTGGCCCATGTTGAACACGGTGTACATCTCCCGCCAGTCCGTGCCGCTCATGCGCTGGATCGCCTGGAACAGCGGAGGCACCGGGAACAGGTCGTCCTTCACCACGCGGACCCGGTCCACGAAATGCAGCACCTTGGCCTGGGCGCCGCCGCTGCAGTGCACCATGCCGTGCACATCGGCCCGCATAGCGGCGAGCACCGCACGCACCACGGGCGCATAGGTGCGCGTGGGCGAGAGCACGGCGCGGCCCATATCGAGCGGCGTGCCGTCGAGCGGGTCGGTGAGGCGGGCCTGCCCGCTGTAGACCAGCTCGGCCGGCGTGCCGGGATCGTAGGTCTCGGGGAAGGCCTCTCCCACCGCTTTGCCGAACACGTCGTGGCGTGCGCTGGTGAGGCCGTTGCTGCCCATGCCGGCGTTGTAGGCGTCCTCGTAGGTGGCCTGCCCGAAGCTGGCGAGGCCCACGATCACGTCGCCGGGCCGGATGCGCGCGTTGTCGATCACTGCCCCGCGCTCCAAGCGGCACACCACGGTGCTGTCCACGATCACCGTGCGCACGAGGTCGCCCACGTCGGCGGTCTCGCCGCCGGTGCTGCGGATGCCGACCCCGAGGTCGCGCATGCGCTGCAGGAAGGCCTCGGTGCCCTCGATGATGGCGCGCACCACCTCGCCGGGGATCAGCCGCTTGTTGCGCCCGATGGTGCTGCTGAGCAGGATGTCGTCCGTGGCCCCCACGCACAGCAGGTCGTCCAGGTTCATCACCACCGCGTCCTGCGCGATGCCGTGCCACACGCTGAGGTCGCCCGTGGCCTTCCAGTAGGCATAGGCCAGCGCGCTCTTGGTGCCGGCGCCGTCGGCGTGCATCACCAGGCAGTGGTCGGGGCTGCCGGTGAGGTCATCGGGGACGATCTTGCAGAAGGCCTTGGGAAAGAGCCCTTTGTCCAGGCCGGCGATGGCCTTGTGGACGTCCTCCTTGGCACTGGAGACGCCGCGTTGCTCGTAGCGGGAGGGCTGCTTCATGCGGCAAAGAAAAAGGCATCCCGGATGCCGGGATGCCTTTTTCCTGGAGAGGGTGCTAGTTGTTCGGCGTCGGAGCGTTGGTGTCCTTCGGCACGTAGTCGAAACGGATCACCTTGAAGTCCGTGCGGCGGTTCTTCTGGTGGGCGGCCTCCTTCTCTTCCTTGGTGGCCATCTTGGCGATCTCCGCGTCGGTGATCAGGGGCTCTTCCGCCCCACGGCCCACCGGGATCATCCGCACAGGGTCGATGCCCTTGCTCACCAGGTAGTTCACGCAGCTCTGGGCGCGCTTCTGCGACAGCTCCAGGTTCCCGCCCTTGTAACGCGTGGTCTTGCGGGAATCGGTGTGCGAGCGCAGTTCGATCACGATGGTCGGGTTCTCCACCAGCGTGTTGTACAGGGTCTCCAGCGAGTCCTTGCCGGCCTGGGTCAGCTCGAACTTGTCCACCTCGTACAGCACCTGCGGCAGGGGGATGCCCTTGTCCTTGATGGGCTGCAGGAAGTATTCCTTCACGAAGGTGGTGCTCTCGTTGAGGCCCACGGTGGTGATCTGGTCGTTCACCACGAGGTATTTCTCCTTGCTGGCGCGGATGGTGTAGCTGGTGTTCTCCTTGATGTACCGGTCCTTGTTGTTCTCCGCGAAGTTGAAGCCCCCATTGCCATCGGTGAGGGCGGAGAAGTTGGAACCGTCGGTGCCCACCACTTCGATCTTGGTGTCGGGCAGGGGCGCGCCGGTCTCCTTGTCGTAGGCCACGCCCTGCAGCGCGAACTCCAGCGCCGGCATGTAGAAGCGCCAGATGTCGTCCTGGCCCTTGCCGCCGGGGCGGTTGCTGGTGAAGTAGCCGCGCTCCTCGTCACCGTCGAAGATGATGCTGAAGTCGTCGCCGCTGCTGTTGAGGGGGGACTTCAGGTTCTCCACATGGCCCCAGCTGGCATCGCCGGTCTTCTCGGCCAGGAAGATGTCCAGGCCGCCCATGCCGGGGTGGCCGTCGCTGGCGAAGTACAGGTTGCCGTTGGCGCGCAGGAAGGGGAACATGTCGTCCTTCGGCGTGTTCACCTCGTTGCCGAGGTTGGTGGCCGTGCCGGTGGGCTTGCCGTCCTTGTCCAGCTTCACCATCCAGATGTCCTTGCCGCCGCGGCCGCCCTTCATGTTGCTGCTGAAGAGCATGAAGCCGTCGTCCTTGCTCAGCGTGGGCTGGCCGATGGTGATCACGTTCGTGTCGTTCTTCTCCTGCTGCGGGCGCAGGTTCAGCATCTCGGGCTCGCTGTAGTTGTTGCCGACCTTCTTGGTCATCCAGATGTCGCAGCCGAAGGCCTTCTTCTTCTCGTGCGGGCAGCGGGTGAAGTACATCACCGTGCGCTTGGCGTTGAAGGTGGGGCCGCCCTCATGGCCGGGCGAGTCGATGCTGGGCGGCAGCTTCACGGGCTCGCTCCACTTGCCGAGCTTGTCGCGGCTGCTGGCGAAGAGGTCGGTGAAGCTTTCCCCGGCGATGCCGTCGGTCTCGGTGCCGGTGCTGGCCGTGCGGCTGCTGGCGAAGACCAGGTCGGTGTTCTTCTTGTCCGAGAAAGCGGGGCTGAAGTCGTACTGGGGCGAGTTCAGCAGCACCTCGGGGTCCACCTTGTAGCGGGCGGGGGCGTCCTTCCAGGTCTGGGCGAGCTGGCAGGCGGCCAGGCTGGCGTCGGCGCGGGCGTCACCGGGGTTCTTCTCCTTGTACTTGTTGTAGGCGGCGATGGCTTCGGCGTACTTGCCTTGCTCCTTGAGCGCTTCGCCGATGTAGTAGTAGGTGATGGGATCGGGGTACTGGGCCTTGTTCGCCTTCTCGTACCACACCTGGGCGTTCTGGGCGTCGCCCAAGGCCCGGTAGGCCTCGCCCACCTTGAAGATGAGCACCGCCTTCTCGCTGGCCTTCTTCTCGGTGGTGTACGCCTTCTTGTAGAGCTCGATGGCGTTGAAGTACAGGCCTTTGTTGAACGCGTCGTCCGCCTCTTTGGCGTCCTTTCCTTGCGCCATCGCCACGGTCGTGCACAACATGCTCAAGGTCAGGCCGGCCAGGAACTTCCTCATGCTCATCATCGGTAGCGGAACTTGGTGTGGTTCAGAGAGTGCCGGGCGAAAATAAACAAAGTCGCTTATGGACGGCGGCCCGCAGCGGTCCGCGGCTCCAGGCTGGCGCCAAGGCTTGAAAGGCTACCCTCCATGCGCCAACGCAAGCCGCTAGCTGTCAGCCCCAAGCCCGATCGCGTGATCGGACCTGGGGCTGGGGACGGGGAGCCGGAGCCCGGCCCCTCAGCGGGTGAAGAGCAGCTCGCGCAGCTTGGGCAGCGGCCAGAGCTCGTCGTCCACGGTGAGCTCGAGCTTGTCGCTGTGGTAGCGGATCTCCTCCAGGAAGGGCCGCACAGTATCGCAATAGGCCACCGCCCGCTCGCGGTGGTCCTCGATGGTGTTGGCCTTCTTACGCGCCTCGATCATGGCGTCGGTGAGCGACTTCAGCTTGCCCACGTGGAGGCTGATCTCCTCGATGAGCTCCACCTGTGTGGCGGCGGCCTTCTTCGCCTTGTCGGCACCGAGCACCTCCCGCAGGCCGCGCACGTTCTCGATCAGGCGGTTCTGATAGGTGATGGCCGCGGGGATCAGGTGGTTCACCGCCAGGTCGCCGCACACGCGGCTCTCGATCTGGATCTTCAGCGTGTAGCTGTGCAGCTCGATCTCGTGCCGGGCCTCCAGCTCCACCTCGGAGAGCACGCCCATGTCGGCGAAGAGCTTCTTGGTCTCCTTGCGGGCCCACACGTCCAGCGCGCGGGGCGTGTCGGCGATGTTGCTCAGGCCCCGCTTGGCGGCCTCGCGCTTCCACTCATCGCCATAGCCGTTGCCCTCGAAGCGGATGGCCTTGCTCTGCACGATGAGGTCGCGGATGACGCGGAGGATGGCCTCGTCCTTCTTCACCCCCTTCTTGATCAGGGCGTCCACGTCCTTCTTGAAGGCGCGCAGCTGATTGGCCACGATGGTGTTGAGCACGGTCATGGCGGCGGCGCAGTTGGCGCTGCTGCCCACGGCCCGGAACTCGAACTTGTTGCCGGTGAAGGCGAAGGGGCTGGTGCGGTTGCGGTCGGTGTTGTCCAGCATCACCGGCGGGATGCGGCCGATGTCGAGCTTCAGCTCGGTCTTGCTCGCCGGGCTCATCGTCACCTTGATGTTCTTCTCCAGCTCGTCGAGCAGGTTGGTGAGGTAATCACCGATGAACACGCTGATGATCGCGGGCGGCGCCTCGTTGGCCCCGAGGCGGTGGTCGTTGTTGGCCGAGGCGATGCTCGCGCGCAGCACGTCGGCGTGTGAGTGGATGGCCTTGATGGTGTTGACGAAGAAGGTGAGGAACTGGATGTTCTCCTTCGGCGTCTTCGCCGGGCGCAGCAGGTTCTTGCCGGTGCTGGTGGCCAGGCTCCAGTTGTTGTGTTTGCCGCTGCCGTTCACGCCGGCGTAGGGCTTCTCATGGAAGAGCACGCGGAAGTGGTGCTTGCGCGCGGTCTTCTCCATCACGTCCATCAGCAGCATGTTGTGGTCCACGGCCAGGTTGAGCTCCTCGAACACCGGGGCGCACTCGAACTGGTTGGGGGCCACCTCGTTGTGGCGGGTCTTCACGGGGATGCCGAGCTTGAGGGACTCGGTCTCGAAGTCGCGCATGAAGGCCTGGGCGCGCTCGGGGATGCTGCCGAAGTAGTGGTCCTCCAGCTGCTGGCCCTTGGCGGGGCTGTGGCCGAAGAGGGCGCGGCCGGCCATCATGATGTCGGGGCGGGCGTTGTAGAGGGCCTCATCGATGAGGAAGTACTCCTGCTCCCAGCCCAGGGTGGCGATCACCTTGGTGACGTCCTTGTCGAAGTACTGGCACACCGCCGTGGCGGCCTCGTCCACGGCGCGGATGGCGCGCAGCAGCGGCATCTTGTAGTCGAGCGCCTCGCCGGTGTAGCTGATGAAGATGGTGGGGACGCACAGCGTGCGGCCCATGAGGAAGGCCGGGCTGCTGGGGTCCCAGGCGGTGTAGCCGCGCGCCTCGAAGGTGTTGCGGATGCCGCCGTTGGGGAAGCTGCTGGCGTCGGGCTCCTGCTGCACCAGCATGCTGCCGTCGAAACGCTCGATGCTGCGGCCATGGCCGATGGGCTCGAAGAAGGCGTCGTGCTTCTCGGCGCTGGTGCCGGTAAGGGGCTGGAACCAATGGGTGTAGTGCGTGGCGCCCTTGCTGGCGGCCCATTCCTTCATGCCGCTGGCCACCTGGTCGGCGAGCTTGCGCTCGATGCGGGTCCCCTGGTCGATGGCCTGGCGCACCGCGTAGTAAGCGTCCTCGGTGAGGAACATCCGCATGGACTCCTCATTGAACACGTTGCTGCCGAAATAATCGCTGATGCGGTGGCTCGGGGCCTCGGTATGGCGGGGCTCCCGGCCCAGCACGTTCTCCAGGGCCTTCGCGCGCAAATGGGGGGTCGGCATGGGAAAAGGGTGTTTTTCTGGCCGCAAAGGTATCTGAAAGAGGGGGTGCTCCACAAAAAAGAGCAAGATCCGGTTATCAACCCCTGTTCGAAAGAGGGTCATGACCAAGAACAGCGGGCCGTTCGGACGTGGGATATGGCCATGGGACACCCCACCGGCCCGGAGGCCGAGGTCCTTGGATGCCTCGAAGGGGAGTGCGGAAGAAGCCGGGTCAGGCCTGCTCCGGCGCCGGTGCGGGCGCATCGGCCGGGGGAGCGGGAGGCTCCGGCACAGGGGGAGCGGCCGCAGCGGGGGGCGTGGGCTGCTGGGGCACGGCGTTCGCGGGCGGCTCGATGCGGAAGGCCTGCTTCTGCTCTTCGTAGCCCTTCTTCACCTCATCGGCGCCGCGCTGGATCTCGCGCTGCACCTCGGCGGTGGCATCGCGGAGCTGGCGCATGGTACGGCCCAGCGTGCGGGCCACGCCGGGGATGCCTTTGCTGCCGAAGAAGAGCAGGGCGAAGAGGAGGATGACGAGGAGCTCGCCACCGCTGATGTCGAAGAAGAGGGGAAGGAACATGGGCCGGTCCGCCACGCGAAGGGCACAAAAGTAGGAAGCCCCGCATGGCGGGGCTTCCTGAAGTGAGGGATCGGGGCCGATCAGGCGGGGATGGCCTGGGCGGGCACCTTCTCGGGGATGCCGTCCTTGTGCAGGTCCACCACCACCGCCGAGGCGATGAAGATGGAGGAGTAGGTGCCCACCGCGATGCCGATCAGCATGGCGAACACGAAGCCCTTGATGGAGTCGGCACCGAAGAGGAAGATCACCAGCAGCACGAGCAGCACCGTCACCGAGGTGTTGATGGTACGCCCCAGCGTGGAGTTGATGGCCTTGTCGAACACCGCCGCCCAGGGGTCGCGCTTGTGGTCGTGCAGGTACTCGCGGATCCGGTCGTACACCACCACCGTATCGTTGATGGAGTAGCCGATCACCGTGAGAATGGCGGCGATGAAGTGCTCGTCGATCTCCAGGGAGAAGGGCATGATCTTGTAGAGCAGCGAGTAGAGGGCGACGACGACGAGCGCATCGTGGGCCAGCGAGAGCAGGGCGCCCAGACCGAACTGCCAGGTGCGGAAGCGGACGGCGATGTAGAGGAAGATGAACAGCAGCGCCGCGCCCACCGCATACCAGGCGTGGGTCCGGATGTCATCGCTGATGGTGGGGTCCACCTTGCGGGATTCCTCCACGCGGAACTTGCCTTCCAGTTTCGACAATCCTTCCTCAAGCTTGGCCTCGACCTGGCGGTCGGCATCGGCCTCCTGGCTGTTCACCAGGTAGTTGGTGGTCACCTTCACCTGGTTGCCACCGCCGTAGCTCTTCACGTTCACGCTGCTCTCCACGCCGGCCTCGCCCACGAACACGGGCTCGAGCGCCTGGCGCACGTGCTCCACTTCCACCGCGTGGTCGAACTTCACCACGTACTGGCGGCCGCCGGAGAAGTCCACCCCGTAGTTGAAGCCCTGGGTGAACATGGAGATGAGGCCCGCGATGATGAGGGCGCCGGAGACGAAGTAGAAGTACTTCCGCTTCGCCATGAACTTGTACTTGGCGTCCACGAAGATGTTCTTGTTCCAGCTGCTCCAGAACGTCAGGCCCTTGCCCTTCTCCAGGCGGCGGTCGATGATGAGGCGGCTGATGAAGATGGCCGTGAAGAGCGAGGTGAGGATACCCCAGGCGAGGGTCACACCGAAGCTCTTGATGGGGCCACCGCCGAAGTACACGAGGATGACGGCCACCACGAAGTGGGTCACGTTGGCATCGATGATGGCGGACATGGCGTGCTTGTAGCCCAGGTCCACCGCGCTCTTGAGGGCCTTGCCGTGGCGCAGTTCCTCGCGGATGCGTTCGTTGATCAGCACGTTGGCGTCCACGGCCATGCCCACGGTGAGCACGATGCCGGCGATCCCGGGCAGGGTGAGCGAGGCCTGGAGGGAGGCCAGCACGCCCATCAGGATGAAGATGTTCGCGAGCAGGGCCACGTTGGCGATCCAGCCCGAACCGTTGTAGTAGAGGATCATGAAGAGCATCACCAGCAGCATGGCCACCGCGAAGGAGACCAGGCCCTGCTTGATGTTCTCCGCGCCCAGCGAGGGGCCCACCACCGTCTCATCGATGATGCGGGCGGGTGCGGGCAGCGCACCGGCCTTCAGGATGTTGGCCAGGTCGGTCGCTTCCTCGAGCTGCTTGTTGCGGTCGCCGCCGCCGCCCATGCTGATGCTGCTGCGGCCGCCGGGGATCTCGCCCATCACGGTGGGGGCCGAGGCCACGTAGCCGTCGAGCACGATGGCCACCTGCTTGCCCACGTTCTCCCCGGTCATCAGCTTCCACTTCTGGGCGCCTTCGGGGTTCATCTGCATGGTCACCTCGGCATCGCCCTTCATGTCGAAGTCCTGGCGGGCGTCGGTGATGTAGGAGCCGTCGATCTTCGGCTTGCCGCCGCGCGGGGCGCGGAGGGCATGGAGGGAGAGGAACTCCTTCGAAGTGCCGTCCGCCGCGGCCATCCGGGTGGGCTTGCTGCCCCAGGCGAGGCGCAGGGCCTGGCTGGGGTCGGGGCTCACCGGCGGGGCCATGCGCAGCAGGCGGCCCACCTCGGCGGTGTCGGACACGGCGCAGTAGCCCACCACGTCGCCGCGCACCACCTGGTTGTTCATGATGTTGAGCTGCAGGCGCCCCTTGTTCAGCAGGGGGCTCTTCGCCAGGCTCTGGGCATCGGTCTCGGTGGAGTCGGCCAGGGCCACGGCGCTGGTGTCGTTGGCCAGGCTGTCGGCCTTGGCCAGGGCCACGCGGTCGGTGGTGTCGCGGCGCAGGGAGGCGATCAGGGCCGTGCGCAGGCTGTCGGTCACGGCCTTGGCCTTCACCGCGGCGGCCTTGCTGCTGTCGGCCTTGGCCAGGTCAGGGTGCAGCATGGCGCTCAGCTTGGTGTTGCTGTCGGCCAGCTTCATGTACACGTCCTGGTTGTCGAAGGTCTCCCAGAACTCGAGGTTGGCGGTGCTCTGGAGCACATTGCGCACGCGGGCCTTGTCCTTCACGCCGGGCAGCTCGATCTGGATGCGGCCGCTGAGCGACTGCTTCTGGATGCTGGGCTGGGCCACACCGAACTTGTCGATACGCGTGCGGAGGATCTTCTCGGTGTTGTTCAGCGCGATCTGCGCCTGGTCGCGCAGGGCCTTGATCACCTGGTCGTTGGTGCTCTCACGCGGGAACATCGAAGCGTTGTCCTGCGTGCTGAAGATGGCAGCGAGGCTGCCGCTGGGCGCGGCCTTCTTGAACTCCTGGTCGAACAGGGTGATGAAGTCCGCGGAACTGGCGGTCTTCCGCTTGCGCGCCTCCGCCATGGCCTGCTGGAAGGCAGGGTCCTGGCTGTCGCCGCTGAGGTTCTGCACCAGCTCGGGGATGCTCACCTCCAGGGTCACCGCCATACCGCCCTTCAGGTCGAGGCCGAGGTTGACCTCCTTCTCCTTGCACTCCTTGTAGGTGTAGCCGAAGCCGGGGTAGACCACGTCCTCGTAATGCTCGCGGATGTACTTGTTCTCGTAGACCAGCTTCACCGAGTCGGGGTCCAGCGCGGCATTGCCGGGCACGGCCAGCACCGAGTCCACCTGGAAGACCGCTTCCGCTGCCGCCTTCGATTCCAACCGGCCGGTGAACAGGGAGAAGGACAGCTGCCACAAACACGCGAGCGCCAGCAGGATGGTGAACACCCAAAGCGCGCCTCGATTCTGCATGATGGGAACGGGTTGGTTACCTGTATAGGTCCGCCTTCGCGAGCGCTCCGGTCGGATGATGGGGCGGCAAATATAGAAGGAACCCCCACTGTAGGCGGCCCACCACGGATGGTGCATAAAAGCGCCCGTTCGGGCCGCGCCGCGGCCTTGGGTGGCGGTGTAGTTTCGCCCTCGCGCGGTCCTCTGTCGTCGAGGCACGCAAGGCCTGTCCTTGTCCGCAATACCCGCACAGATGAAGCATCGCGTACTCCTCCTTGCCGGGCTGCTGCCCCTGCTCCCCTCCCTCCGTGCGCAGAACGCGCTGGTCTACGACCCGACCGTGCCGGTGACCCGGAACGGCGTCCCCCTGGCGATGGCCTGGGCGGGCGGGCTCAACTTCCCGCAGGTGAGCGACATCGACCTGGACGGCGACGGCGACAAGGACCTCTTCCTCTTCGACCGCACGGGGAACAAGGTGATCACGCTGCTCAACCAAGGGGTGGCCGGGCAGACGAGCTATGTGTTCACGCGCGCCTACGACCACGTCCAGCCCTTCCCCATCCTGCAGGAATGGGCCCTGCTGCGCGACTACAACTGCGACGGCAAGGAGGACATCTTCACCTATACCAGCGCCGGCTTCGGGGTGTACAAGAACACGAGCGACGCCAACGGCCTCTCCTTCCAGCTGGTGGACGACCTGGTGGGCAGCAACTACGTGCCCACGGAAAGCCCCAACCTCTACATATCGCAGGTGGACATCCCGGGCATCGAGGACATCGATGGCGACGGCGACCTGGACGTGGTCACCTTCAGCATCTTCGGCAACTATGTGGAGTACCACAAGAACCTGAGCATGGAGCTCTACGGCACCTGCGACAGCCTGCGGTACATGGTCCGCAACCGCTGCTGGGGCTACTTCTCCGAGAACCTGAACAACAACTCGGTGACCCTGCACAACCCCTGCATGTTCAACGTGACGGACCCCGAGCTGCCGGTGCAGGTGGAGCACCGCCGCCACCTGCTGCAGGCCGCGCTCGACGGTGGCGACGCCCTGGCGGAGGAGGCGCGCGCCGCCCACGTGGGCAGCACGCTGACCCCCATCGACCTGGACGGCGACGGCGACAAGGACCTCCTGCTGGGCGACGTGCTCTACGACAACCTGACCGCCCTGATCAACGGCGGCACGGTGGATAGTGCCTACATGGTGTCGCAGGACACGCTCTTCCCCCTGTACGACACGCCCGTGCACCTGGACATCTTCCCGGCCGCGTTCTATGAGGACGTGGACAACGACGGCAAGCGCGACCTGATCGTGGCGCCGAACTACCCCTCGCTCTCCGAGAACGCGCACGGCATCCTGTACTACACCAACACCGGCACCGATGCCGCGCCGGTGTTCCACTTCCGGCAGAACGACCTGTTCCAGGACCGCATGCTGGAGTTCGGCGACGGGGCCTACCCGGTGCCCTTCGACTACAACGGCGACGGCCGCATGGACCTGATCGTCGCCAACTACGGCTACTACGCCCATGGCGGCACCTATCCCTGCAAGCTGGCGGTGCTGAAGAACACGGGCACGGCCACCGCGCCCGCCTTCGACCTGGTGGACAGCGACTACATGGGGCTGAGCACGAGCGGCATCGGCAATGCGATGTACCCGGCCTTCGGCGACCTGGACGGCGATGGCGACAAGGACCTGTACATCGGTGACCTGCAGGGACAGCTCCACTACTACGAGAACACGGCCACGGGACCCGTCGCCCAGTTCGTGCTCACCGAGCCCACGGTGAACAACGATGCGGGCCAGCCCATCGACGTGGGGCAGCACGCCACGCCGCAGTTCTGGGACCTGAACGAGGACGGCCTGCTCGACCTGCTCATCGGTGAGCGCAACGGCAACATCAACTACTACCGCAACACCGGTACGGTCAACGCGCCCGTCTGGCACCTGGATAACGACAGTGTGGGCGGGGTGACGGTGAACGAATGGTGGAACGTCACCGGCTACAGCGTGCCCTTCATGCACCGCACCGAGGACGGCACCCTGGAGCTGCTGGTGGGCAGCGAGAGCGGCTGGATCCACCAGTTCGGCGACATCGAGGGCAACCTGAACGGCACCTGGGAGCTGATCGACAGCACCTGGCAGGACCTGTACGAAGGCATCCGCACGGGGCTTGCGCTGTACGACTTCACCGGTGACGGTCACGAGGACGCGGTGATCGGCAACTACCGCGGCGGCCTCAGCTTCTGGCGCAACGACACGCCCTCCGGTGTGACCGGCGCCACACGCACCGCCACCGAGGCCTTCGCCCTGCTGCCCAACCCGGCCAATGGCGGCACCGACGTGGTGCTGGACGTGCCCGTGGGCCGCACCACGCGCCTGGACGTCCTGAACGACCTGGGCCAGGTGCTGCACACCATGCCCCTGCGCGACAAGCGCTCCCGCCTGGCGACCGATGGGTTCCGCAACGGCGTGTACCTCGTGCGCGTCACCGACGGCACCACGCGCTGGACCCAGCGGCTGGTGGTGATGCATTAGGCCATGTCCGCCACGCAGGACCTCCTCCTTTTCGACGGCGACTGCGTGTATTGCAACGGCTGGGTCCGGTGGATCTCGGCCCGCGACCGGGGCAAGCGGTTCCGGTATGTTCCCTTGCTGGCCGACGAAGGCCGGGCGCTGCGGGCCCGCCACCGCATCCCCGACACGGTGGATTCCATCGTGCTGGTGCGGGACGGCCGGGCCTACCTGCGCTCCGATGCGGCCTGGCGGGTGCTGGCCGCCTTGCCGGGCTGGAAGCTCGCGGGCGGCGCGCTGCGCCTGGTACCCCGCTTCCTGCGCGACCGGGGCTACGACCTGGTCGCCCGGAACCGGCACCGGCTGGGGAAGGCCGAGCACTGCGAGCTGCCTTGAAGAACGACCTCTTCTCCCCCATCACCGCGGACCAGGCACGGTTCCGGCCCACCTATCCGCCGGCGCTCTTCGCCTACCGGGCCGTACGCCGCCACGGGCACGACCCGATGGGCCTGGTGCACGGCCAGTGCATTGGAAGCTGAAGCTGCGCGTAGATCGGCCGATCGGGGAACGAAAAAGGCGCCCGCAGGCGCCTTTTTCGTTGAGCCGGGCCCGATGTCAGGCCGGTACGTTCATCTTGTCCAGCACGTCCATCACCTCCTTCACCGCCTTGGCGCTGGCGTGGGTGAGGGCGAGCTCCTCCTTGGTGAGCTTGAGCTCGATGATGCGCTCGATGCCCTTGCGGCCGAGGACCACGGGCACGCCGAGGTAGACGTCCTTCAGGCCGTACTCGCCTTGCAGCCAGGCGCACACGGGGAACACGCGCTTCTGGTCGCGGACGATGGCCTCCACCATCTGGGCGGCCGCCGTGCCGGGGGCGTACCAAGCCGAGGTGCCGAGCAGGTTCACGATCTCGCCGCCGCCCTTCTTGGTGCGCTCCACGATGGCCTCCAGCTTGTCGGCCGCGATGAGCTCGGTGACGGGGATGCCGCCCACGGTGGTGTAGCGCGGCAGGGGCACCATGGTGTCGCCATGGCCGCCCATCAGCACGGCCTGGATGTCCTTGGGGCTCACGCCCAGCTCGGTGGCCAGGAAGGCGCGGTAGCGGGCGGTATCGAGGATGCCGGCCATGCCGAACACGCGCTGCGCGGGGAACTTGCTGTTGAGGAACGCGCAGTAGGTCATCACGTCGAGCGGGTTGCTCACCACGATGATGATGGCGTTGGGCGAGTGTTTCACCACGTTCTCGGTCACGCTCTTCACGATGGCCGCGTTGGTGGCGATAAGGTCGTCCCGGCTCATGCCCGGCTTGCGGGGCAGGCCGCTGGTGATCACCACCACGTCGCTGCCGGCGGTCTTCGTGTAATCGTTGGTGCTGCCGGTGAGGCGGGTGTCGAACAGGCTGATGGGCGCGGTCTGCCAGATGTCCAGGGACTTGCCCTCGGCGAACCCTTCCTTGATGTCGAGCAGGACGACCTCGTTGCCCAGCTCCCAACGGGCGCAAGCGTCGGCGCAAGTGGCGCCCACATTGCCTGCCCCTACGACGGTGATCTTCATGTGGATGATGCTTGGATTTTGGTCCGGATCGTTCGATCCGGGCGCGAAATTAGCCCCCTCCAGGATGCCGGGGCCCGGAAGGGGGCAGGAATTGCCAACAAGGGGCGGGCGGCGGTAGGAATCCTTATCTTACCGCCATACGGGCACATCCCTGGGCATGGAATTGGCAACCTTGGCCGAGAACCTACGTCTGGACCCTACATGGCAGGGCATGGAGGCGGTGGAGCAGGCGTTCGCGCGATTGATCGATGGATGCATCGCGGGGGAACGCCGGAGCCAACAGCGCGTCTATGAGCTCTTCTATGGGAAGATGATGGCCGTATGCCTGCGCTACACCAAGAACCACGACCAAGCCAAGGACATCCTGCAGGACGGGTTCATCAAGGTGTTCCGCAGCATGGACAAGTTCAACCGCGCGGGCAGCTTCGAGGGCTGGATCCGCCGGATCATGGTGAACACGGCCATCGACTATTTCCGGCGCGCCAAGAACGCCTACCTGCTTCTTGGCGAAGAGCGGAGCATCGAGGATTTCGGCGACCAGGACGAGGAGGACACCCTCCAGGACGAGGAGAGCATGGAGGAGCTGGACCTGAAGCCCGCCGACGTGATCAATGCCATGCAGAAACTGACCCCGGCCTACCGGACGGTCTTCAACCTGTACGTCTTCGAGGAGATGACGCACAAGGAGATCGCCGATTCGCTGGGCATCAACATCGGGACCTCGAAGAGCAACTTGGCCAAGGCGAAACATAATCTGAGGAAACTGCTTAAAAAGGAGCACAAGCTTCCCTGAGCGATGGCAGAAAGCAAGAACGACCTGGACCTCTTCGAGCGGCGGGTGAAAGAGAGCCTCGAGCAGTTCGAGGTGCCTTACAACTCGGCCGATTGGGCCCAGATGGAGCGCACACTGGCCGGCGGCGTGCGCAGTTGGGGAGGTGTCCGCATCGGGCTCCTGGCCGCCTTGGTGGGCGGTGCGCTGCTGGTCGGCACCACGGCCTACCTCCTGGTGCGCGACAAGACCCCCGAGACCGACCTGAGCAACGGCACACCGGCCGCCGTACCGGCCGATACCGATACCGACCGGACCGTGGCCGCTGTGGCACCGGTGGGCGGCACGCCCGGCACGGCAGTGGACCGTCCGAGCACGGGCGGCATCTACGCCGCCACGCCCGCCGAGGCGTCCCCCGTGCAGGAGACCCGCAAGGCCCCGGCCGAGGTGAAGGCCCGCGTCACCGCCCCGACCCGGCCGGCCGAACCGACCCCGGCCTCCCCCGGCCCCTCGGTCAGCTCCGACGCCGCCTTCCGCTCCAGCGTGAGCGAAGGCTGCCCCGGTACCCCTGTGGAGTTCAAGGTGGAGCGCATGCCCGAAGACGGCATCTACCTCTGGAACTTCGGCGACGGCAGCTTCAGCAACAAGCCGAACCCCGAACACACCTACAGCAAGCCGGGCAACTACCAGGTGATGCTCTCCATGTCGTCCACGGGCGTGGGCACCATCCACAACAAGCCCAGCAGCGACATGATCGTGATCCACGAGGCCCCGCGGGCCGCCTTCAACCCCATGAAACAGGAGTTCGAGGGCCACATCCCGTCGGTGCACTTCGAGAACCGCACGCTGGGCGCGAAGACCTACCACTGGGACTTCGGCGACGGGGCCACCAGCGCCATCGCCCACCCCGACCACATCTACAAGAAGAAGGGCATCTACCAGGTGGAGCTGACGGTGACGAGCGAGCTGGGCTGCGTGGACAAGAGCCTGAAGGAAGTGCGGATCGACCGGGACTACAACCTGGACGCCCCCACCGTGCTCTCCCCGAACGGCGATGGCTCACAGGAGACCTTCATGCCCGAGGCGCTGCGCACCCTGGGGGTGAAGTTCCACCTGGCCATCTACGACCCGAACGGCAGCCTCGTGTACGAGACCAGCGACGCCACCAAGCCCTGGACCGGACGCCCCCGCAACGAGGGCGAACTGTGCCCCGCCGGCGAGTACGTCTGGGTGGCCGATGTGAGCGAGAGCCTGCACCTGGCCGAGACCTACACCGGCAAGGTGAAATTGACCCGTTAGGACGACCGTTCCGCGAACTCCTTGGACCCCGGCCTTCGGCCGGGGTCTTTTGCTTGAGGCCCAAGCGTTCCAAGGATCCGTGAAGGGAGGGCTGGAAAGACGTGGACCGCTTCGGAAATTCGGGGCACCGGATGCCTCTTCCGATACGTCTCCCAAGCAATGTTCGCGGATCGCACAACGCCAATCTTCGCTTCCGCACGGGTACTGCTCCTGGTCGCCGTGCCGACCCTTCACCTCCAGGCCCAAACCCCGGAGGTGCTCATCTCCGAAGGGGGAACACAGGTATACTGCAACGCCTTGTTCTACGACAGCGGTGGACCTAACGGCACCTATTCGAACAACGAGAGCCACACCATCACCTTTTGTCCCGGCAACCTCGGGGACAGTATCCAGATCGGGTTCAATGATGTGACGATCGTCAATGGCGACCTGCTGACGATCTATGATGGCCCGAACACCAGTTCGCCGGTATTGACCACTTCGGCTACCGCGCTATCCGGGACCCTATGGACCGCCCAGAACAGCGGTGGATGCATCACCATACAATTCATCTCCAACGGCTCAGGAGTGGCCAGCGGCTGGACCGCCCTGATCCAATGCACGAACCCCTGTCCTCAGCCGACCGCCTACTTCCCGCCATTTCCGGAAAGCCCCTACAAGGTATGTCCCTACGATACGCTCCTGATCAACGGGGGGGGCTCCTATCCTGCACCAGGACGCACGCTGATCAGCTATGCCTGGACGATAGCTGGGGTCACCACGTTCGCGACCGATCCGACCGTACTGCTGCCCGTGCCGACCCCGGGGCAGTTCCCGATATTGCTGGTGGTGACCGACGATATCGGGTGTATGAGCACGAACAGCAGCGCTGAACTGGTGCGCGTGGGTACCTATCCCGACTACACGGGCACAGGCTTCAGCGCGAACACGATCTGCGACGGAAGCACTGTCACGCTCACCGGCTCGGTCGAGGGCTCCCTTTGGTCGAGCGTCCCCGAGCCTTTGATCTCCGGGGTTTTTGTGCTCCCGGATGCCTGTCCCGATGATGCCTTGTACACATCGGCGCTCAATGTATCCGGCTTCCCGGCAGGCACGACCGTCAATGGCAACACGGATATCCTGCAGGTCTGCATCACAATGGAGCATTCCTACCTCGGTGACCTCACGGTCTCGCTCCAGTGTCCGGACGGAGCGAGTGCCGTATTGTTCGATGGCTACAACAATGGAGGAGGAGGTACATACCTCGGGTCTCCCTTGGATAATTCCACCGGTATTCCCGGGACCGGGTTCCAGTATTGCTTCACGCCTTCGGCCACATGGGGCACCATCACCGATGAGAACCAGAACGGCAACTGGGTAACTGCTGGCGATCCCCCGGGCAACAGCATGGCCCCGGGCACCTATACCCCCCAGGATCCTTTTAGTGTGTGGGACGGGTGCAACCTGAACGGCACATGGACCGTGAGCGTTCTGGACCAACTCTGCATCGACGATGGCGTTGTGTTCAACGTATCGATGGATATCAATCCGGCACTTTACCCGGATGTGATCGAGTTCACGCCTACGGTAGGATCGGATTGCGATAGCAGCCACTGGAGCGGTCCCTTCATCTCGAACCCCGGACCGGCCTGCAACGTGGTGACCGCTACGCCGGACACATATGGCACCTATGATTATGTGTATACCGTGACCGACAATTTCGGCTGCACTTATGATACCACCTTCCATCTCACCGTGACGCCCGGGGCGGTCTTCGAGGCCACCGCGGCGCCTCCGGCGGTGTGCGGCAACCCCATCCAGCTCGGCATCCACTTCACGCCGCCCATGCCCCAGGGCGCCATCACCTACAACTGGAGCCCGGCCGCCGGCCTCTCGAACCCGAACAGCGCCTTCCCCATCGCCAACCCGCCCGTGCCCACGTGGTACAGGCTGCATGCGTTCCCCGCCGGGCATCCGGAATGCGGGATGGTGGACAGCGTGCGGGTGAACCCTTTGACCACCCTGGCGGACGACAGCCTGATCGTCCACCCGCTGTGCTACGGTATCGATGGCACGGTGCAGGTGATCACCACCGGCACCGGCGGGCCCTGGGACTACACGTGGAAGGATGCGTACGGCAACGTGGTGCAGACCACGCTCGGGGCCCTGGGCGACAGCTTCACGGGCCCGGCCGGCCTCTACAAGGCGATCATCAAGGAAGGCCCGAACGGCAACAACTGCAAGGACAGCCTAATGGCCGAGATCATCCAGCCGGACCTGCTCCAGATGGTCTCGCTGAGCAACGACACCACGATCTGCCTGACCGGCCTGGCCACGCTGACGGCATCGGCCATCGGAGGGACGGAGCCCCTGCAGTTGAACTGGAACAACGCCCTTCCGCCGGGCGGCTTCCAGATGGTCTCCCCGCTGGACACCACCGTGTACGTAGTGAGCGTATCGGACGCGAACAACTGCCCCTCCGACACGCTGGAGGCCACCGTGAACGTGCGCGGACCGCTGGCCTTCATCCTGCCGGACACACTGGTGGTATGCCCCGAAGTGGACACCCAGCTGTTCGCCAACCTGGCTTCCGGCGGTGACGGGGCCTACGCGTTCGACTGGGGGTCCGGCCCTTCGCCGGACACGGTGCGGACGGTGAACCTCACGGCCTCGCAGAACATCTGCGTGACGCTGACGGACGGTTGCGAAACGCCCGCCTTGCCGCTGTGCACCTACTTCGATGTGCTGCCGATCCCGGTGCTGGAGCTGAGCGCCGACACGGTCCTGGGCTGCGCGCCCTTCCACGTGACCTTCACGGTGAAGGACACCACGGGCGGCGCCACGGTGGACTGGAACTTCGGCACGGACGCCTCGGTGCTGGCCGGGCCGATCCGCGACTTCATCTATTCGCTGAGCGGCTACTACGACGTGACGGCCATCGTGCATTGGCCCAATGGCTGCAACGACACCACGGTGGCGGACAACATGATCCGCGTGGTGCCGATCCCGAAGGCGGAGTTCACCTGGAGCCCGAACCCGGCCTCGGTGCTGGCCCCCACGCTGACCTTCACCGAGCAGGCCGGGCCCTGGGCGGTGGACTACCAATGGCAGTTCGCCGGAGCGGATACTGCGAGCGGTCCCACCGCCGTCCACACCTTCCCGGAGGACGTGGGCGGCGTGTACCCGGTGACCCTGCGCGTGGAGAACTACCTGGGCTGCGCGGACAGCGTGATGCGGCTGGTGGAGATCCACGACCAGTTCCTGGTGTTCACACCCAATGCGTTCACGCCGGACGGTGACGGATTGAACGACTTCTTCTTCGTCCAAGGCAACGACATCGACATGAAGGCCGGGTTCGACCTGCGCATCTTCGACCGGTGGGGCAAGGAGATCTTCGCCACGAACGACCCCACCAAACCCTGGGACGGCCGCCTGGGCGGCTCGGTGGTCAAGAACGGCGTCTATGTCTGGAAACTGAAAGCCCGCTCCGCCTATACGCAGAACGACCACGAGATGCTCGGGCATGTCAGCGTGGTCCGCTAGTCCTCCATATCCTCCCCTATCCCCACGATCCCCTTGGCCCCTAACTACTCCGCTATTCCCACGCGTTCCCTGAGCCTCCTGCGATCGGCGTGCCTCCTGGCGATCGCCACGGCCGGCATCGGCACGGCGGCCGGCCAGGCCCATCCGATCACCGAGGGCACCATCACCGCCTGTTCGGGCGCCTTGCTGGACAGCGGCGGCCAGGGCGGCGGCGGTTACAGCAACAATGAGAACATCACGGCGACCATCTGCCCGGACGTGCCGGGGGACGCCATCTCGCTGAATTTCATCACGTTCAACCTGTCCACGCAGGGTCCCAACCCGATCGACCGCCTGGCGATCTTCGATGGCCCCAGCACCGCATCGCCCTCGCTGGGCTTCTACACGGGCACGGAGCTGCAGGGGCTGGTGGCCACGGCCACGGCCTTCAACACCTCGGGCTGCCTCACGGTGCAGTTCACCTCGAACGCGAACGGCACGGGCATCTTCGCCGCCTCCATCAGCTGCTTCACGCCCTGCGAGCCGCCCACGGCGGTGGCCACCATGTCCGAGCCGGTGCCCGCGCGGATCTGCGTGGGCGAGACCGTGTACTTCGACGGCTCGCTCTCGCATGCGGCAGCGGGCTTCAACATCGCGCAGTACAAGTGGGACTTCGACGACGGCTCCATGGACAGCACCAGCGGCCCGCTCACGAGCCACACGTTCGCTGCGGCCGGCGAATACCTGGTGCAGCTCTACCTCACGGACGACAACGACTGCCACAGCATCAACGTGGTGGACCTGCAGGTGCTGGTGAGCACCACGCCGTCCTTCGCCGGTACCGCGAACATCTCCCATGTCTGCTATGGCGCGGAGGTGGACCTCACCGGGGTGGTGACCCCGGTGACCTGGACCGGCATACCGGAAGCCAACTACGGCGACGGCGTGTACCTGCCCGATGACGTGGGGGCCTGCTTCACCAGCTCGCTCGACTTCACCCAGTTCGACCCCGGCCAGACGCTGACCAACGTCAATGACCTGCTGGGCGTGTGCGTGAGCATGGAACATTCGTTCATGGGCGACCTGGTGATCTCCCTGAGCTGCCCCAACAACCAATCCGTCATCTTCCACCAACAGGGCGGCGGTGGCACCTTCATCGGCAATGCGCTGGACGGCGAGACCGACCCGCCGACGCCGGGCGAATGCCTGAACTATTGCTGGACACCGACCGCGACGAACGGGACCTGGGTACAGAACGCGGGCGGCGCAGTGCTTCCACCGGGCGACTATGCGAGCCTCAACCCGATGAGCGCGCTGGTGGGCTGCCCGTTGAACGGCAGCTGGACCTTCCAGGTCTGCGATTTCTGGGGGGCGGATGACGGTTTCCTCTGTTCGTGGGAGATCGATTTCGACCCGTCCATCATCCCCGACATCACACAATTCACACCGAGCATCGGGACGGCGTACAGCGATTCCGTCAGCTGGTCGGGACCCGCGGTGCAGAGCGACCCGAACAACCCGCTCATCGCCCATGCCACGCCAAGCGCCCCGGGCGACTATAGCTACACCCTCTCGGTGCTGGACAACTTCGGCTGCGCCTACGACACCACCATCACCGTGACGGTGGACCCGCCCATCCCGGTGCAAGCGGGCCCCGACCAGACGATCTGCAACAACGCGGTGCAGCTGAACGCCAGCACGGGGGTCGGCGGCATCACCTACCAATGGACACCGGCCGAGGGGCTGTCGAACCCGAACATCCCCAACCCCACGGCGCAGGTGGACAACACCACGCTGTACACCGTGCATGCCTTCCCGAGCGGCTTCCCGGAATGCGCCACGACCGACAGCGTGACCGTCCACCTGGACCCCGCGGTGCAGCCGGGCCAGGATACGTCCATCGTGGTATGCGCCAGCGCGCCGGCCTTCCAGCTCATCGATATGCTGGGCGGTGACCCGGCGCCCGGTGGCGTATGGACCGACGGCGCCGGAAACGTGGTGGACGGCTCGTTCCACCCGCTCACGGCCTCGCCTGACACCTTCACCTACACCATCACCAGCCCCAACGGATGCGTGGGCGCCGCGGAGCTGGCGATCGCGATCCTGCCCCTGACCGACCCGAGCTGCTGCGGCCTGATCGATGCCGGGCCGGACACGCTGGTGTGCACGCTGAGCTATCCCCTGCGCGCCATGACGGCCTATCCCGGCATGGGCGAATGGGTGGGGCCCGCCGGCGCGGTGTTCAGCAATACCGCCGACCCGCAGGCCACCGTGACGGTTCCGCAGACGGGCACGTACCTGTTCTACTGGCATGAGAACGACGGCGTGGCCTGCGACCTCTGGGACAGCGTGCAGGTGACATTGACGCAGCCGGTGGCCGTCGACCTGGCGCTGACGGATGCGATCTGCTTCGAGGCCTGCGACGGCACGGCCCAGGCCACGGTGACCGGGGGCATCGCGCCGTCCGGCTTCGTGTACACCTGGTCCGGCGGCATCGCCGGTACCGGCGATGCGGTGGCCCCCGCCATCTGCGCGGGCGCCTACACGCTCGTGGTGACGGACGCCAATGGCTGCGCGGACTCGGCCGCGTTCACGATCGGTGAGCCGCCACTGCTGACCATCGATTCGGTGTGGTCCGTGACGACCACCTGCTACGGCTATTGCGACGGGGCGGCCTACCTCCGGGATGCGGAGGCCATCGCGTACAGCTTCGACGGCGGGGCGCACTACGGGCCGGAAAGCATGCTGGACAGCGCGTGCGCAGGCGGCTACAGCGTGGCCATCAAGAACATCGACGGCTGCGTGGGCCGCTCGTACATCGTGGTGCAGGAGCCGCCGCAGGTGGTGGCCGGCTTCGGCTGGCAGCCGGACCCGGTGATGACGGACGCGCCGTTCGTGACCTTCTACAACACCTCGGCCAACGCCACCCGCTACTTCTGGACCTTCGGGGAGCTGGGGGCCTCGGACGAGGTGACACCGGGGTTCGGGTTCCCGTACAAGTACGGCGGCACCTACCCCATCTGCCTGATCGCCTATGACGAGAACCTGTGCGCCGACACGCTGTGCCAGGACCTGGTGGTGCACGACGCGTTGACCACCTACATCCCGAACGCCTTCACGCCCGACGGCAACGGCACCAACGACGTGCTGTACCTGGTGCACAACACCTCGGAGATCACCGACGTGGAGTGGCAGATCTTCGACCGCTGGGGCGAGGTGGTGTTCGAGACCAACGACCCCACGATCGGCTGGAACGGCACCTACCGCAACCAGGGCGGCAAACCCCTGCCCATCGGCACCTATGCCATGCGCATGCGCTGCCGCAGCTCGCTCACCGCGGAAGAGAAGGAATACCTCGGGCACGTGACGCTTGTGCGCTGAGCGGGATATCCGGACGGAACGGCAGAAGCCCCAGGCATGGAGCTTCTGTGTACGGTCGAGAACGTCGCCTCCCACACAAGAGCAAGGCGACAGGGACGCCTACTTTCGGCGCTTCAAGCATTCCAAATGCGCCTTTTCGACCACGCCGTTCCGCTTGTCCTATTGTCGCTCCAACTCATCACGAGCAATGCGAGAGCGCAAGGTGAATGTCCCCTGCCTACTGCATCCATTGGAGGCGTCTCGAACGGCTTTCTATACGCCTGCCCTGGAGTGATAAGCACTTATGATGGAAGCAGTTCGACCACAGCGGACGGCGCATCGATAGTGTCATACACGTGGAAGAGCGGACCGGTCACTCTCGCGAACGGCAGCATAATGCAACATGTGTGGGATGCGCCCGGGGGGCACCTTCTTATGCTCGTCGTAACGACCGATATGGGTTGTGCCGACTCCCTGACGGTCATGGTACAAGTAGCTGCCCCACCCCGGATCACACTCGTGGCGACCGATACAAGCATCTGCCAGGGAGGATCCGTTTGTCTGTCGCAGTCCGCATTGGCGGACACCCTTTGGACGAACAGTATGCTGGCTGGGCCGCTGGAGGATTTCCCACATGTCTCATCCTTCGCATTGGAGATCAATCAGTTCGAAGAGGGCGAGCTTCTGGCTGATACCGGTCGGATCGCCTCGATATGCGTGGACATGGAACACTCCTATCTAGGGGATTTCGTGGTCACGATGCAATGCCCGAACGGTCAATCCATGATGCTTCATGAGCAAGGTGGTGGAAGCACGTATCTCGGTTCACCGAACGACTGGGACGAAGGGGCTCCTGTTCCGGGAATATGCTGGCACTATTGCTGGAGCCCGACAACCATGAACGGCACATGGGTGGACAATGCAACAGGAGGCACCTTGCCCAGCGGGACCTATCAGAGTGACAGGGCGTTCTCGAATCTACTCGGGTGCCCCCTCAATGGCACGTGGACGATCGCATTTTCGGATCTCTGGGGAGCGGATAACGGCTTCCTCTGCGCTTGGCAGCTGAACTTCATCGATGGGCCAGCGGCCCCGAGTTCGCTCCCGATCTCCATCGCACCTTCTCTTGGGAGCGGTTGTGACTCCATTTCATGGAGCGGCCCTTCCATCCTGAGCACGAACGAGCTGTGCACTTCGATCTGTTCAGGCCCGTTGCATGACCCTTCCATTTACGTGCTCACCGTCATTGATGAATTCGGCTGTTCGTTCTCCTCGGATATGGCGATCGATGTCACCATTCCACCTATTATCGAAGGGAACATCCATCCGATCGTGGGAGCCCTGGAGAGCTACTCCATCCCTTGGACGGACGGCGTCTTTATCTGGAGCGTGGAAGGTGGTAGCATCTCGAATGGTCAAGGAACTCCCGAGGTCACCGTTCTCTGGTCATTGCCCGCCAACGGCTCGATCAAGCTTGTGCACACCAGCGACGAGTGTATCGATACCCTGTTGCTTGAAATGCACTCCGATGTAGGGGTAACCGAGCTGGCTTCCTCCGTTTGGGCTGTCCATCCCATCCCTGCCGATGACCGATTGACCGCCATTCCACCGGACGGCTGGCCCACCATATGTTCATGGCGTATCACCGATATGGTGGGCCGGGCCATGGGAGGGGGTGTTCTTACCCCTGGCACGAGCAGGGCTTTCACCATTGGGACGGGAATGCTGCCGGATGGAGGATACTTGCTCGAGCTTTCCCATGAAGGACGCCGCCTTGCGCGCCCGATCATCATCCAGCATTGATCCTTTCAGCGGACGGAAATGGAAAGCCCCCGATCGCTCGGGGGCTTTCTCGTTTCTGGAGGGGGACGATCACACGTCCAGCTTCGCGTAGATCGCGTTCTTCTCGATGAAGTCGCGGCGGGGCGGCACATCGTCGCCCATCAGCATGCTGAAGATGCGGTCGGCCTCGGCGCCGTTCTCGATGGTGACCTGGCGCAGGGTGCGGCTCTCGGGGTTCATCGTGGTCTCCCACAGCTGCTCGGCGTTCATCTCACCGAGGCCCTTGTACCGCTGCACGTTCACCGTGGCGTCCTTGCTGGCGCCCCTGAACTTCTCGATGGCGGCGTCGCGCTCGGCGTCGCTCCAGCAGTACTGCTGCTGGTTGCCCTTCTTCACCAAGTAGAGCGGGGGCGTGGCGATGAAGAGGTGGCCGTTCTCGATCAGCTCCTTCATGTGCCGGTAGTAGAAGGTCATGATCAGCGTCTGGATATGGCTGCCGTCCACGTCGGCGTCGCACATGATGATGATCTTGTGGTAGCGCAGCTTCTCCGTGTTGAGCGCCTTGCTGTCCTCCTCGGTGCCCACGTGCACGCCGAGGGCCGTGTACATGTTCCGGATCTCCTCGTTGTCGTAGATCTTGTGCTGCATGGCCTTCTCCACGTTGAGGATCTTGCCTCGGAGCGGAAGGATGGCCTGGTACTCGCGGTTGCGGCCCTGTTTGGCGGTGCCGCCGGCGGAGTCGCCCTCCACCAGGAAAAGCTCGCTCTCGCTGGGGTCCTTGCTCTGGCAGTCGGCCAGCTTGCCGGGGAGGCCGCCGCCGGTGAGGGCGCCCTTGCGCTGCACCATCTCGCGGGCCTTGCGGGCGGCATGGCGGGCCGTGGCGGCCAGGATCACCTTGTCCACGATCTGCTTGGCGTCCCGGGGGTGCTCCTCCAGGTAGTTCTCCAGCATCTCGCTCACGGCGATGTCCACCGCGCCCATCACCTCGTTGTTGCCCAGCTTGGTCTTGGTCTGGCCCTCGAACTGGGGCTCGGCCACCTTCACGCTGATGACGCAGGTGAGGCCCTCGCGGAAGTCGTCACCGCTGATCTCGAACTTGAGCTTGCTGGTGGCGCCGCTGTTGTCGGCGTACTTCTTCAGCGTGCGGGTGAGGCCCCGGCGGAAACCGGCCAGGTGCGTGCCGCCCTCGTGGGTGTTGATGTTGTTGACGTACGAGTGGATGTTCTCGCTGAAGCTGTCGTTATAGACCATCGCGATCTCCACGGGGATGCCCTGCTTCTCTCCTTCCATGTAGATCACGTCCTCGATCAGCGGCAGGCGGGTGCTGTCCAGGTACTGGACGAACTCCACCAGGCCCCTTTCGCTGAAGTAGGTCTCCGAGCGGAACGTGCCGTCCTCCTGGGGCGTGCGCTCATCGGTGAGGGTGAGCTTGATGCCTTTGTTCAGGTACGCCAGCTCGCGCAGGCGGGCGCTGAGCGTATCGAAGTTGTATTCGGTGACCTGGAAGATGGTGCCGTCCGGGTGGAACGTCTGGATGGTACCGCGGTAGTCCGTGGTGCCGGTCTCCTTTACGGGATACAGCGGCTTGCCCTCGCTGTACTCCTGCATGTAGCTCTTGCCGTCGCGGAAGACCTCGGTGGTGAGGTGGTCGCTGAGCGCGTTCACGCAGCTCACGCCCACCCCGTGCAGGCCGCCGGAGACCTTGTAGCTGTCCTTGTCGAACTTGCCGCCGGCGTGCAGCACGGTCATCACCACTTCCAGCGCGCTCTTGCCCTCCTTCGCGTGGTAGTCCACGGGGATGCCGCGGCCATTGTCCTTCACGCGGATGCTGTTGCCGGGCAGGATGCTCACCTCCACGGTGTCGCAATAGCCCGCCAGGGCCTCGTCGATGGAGTTGTCCACCACCTCGTACACCAAGTGGTGCAGGCCTTTGACACCGATGTCACCGATGTACATCGCGGGGCGTTTCCGCACCGCTTCGAGGCCTTCCAGCACCTGGATGCTATCGGCCGAATAGCTGGCCGCCGCCTTCTTCTTCGTTTCGCTCATTTCAACGGTCTCTGCCATTTTTTCCTTGGGATCCCACCCGTCAACGGGAGGGCCTGCGAAGTTACCGCTTCGGGCGCGTTCCTCCCGGCCGAAAACCCAAGAACGACGGGGCGGAGCGCCTTATTTTACCAACACGGGAGCCCAGGGTGTTCATAACGGGGTCCCCCCACCCCGTACGGCCCTGGTCCAGCCCAGCCTCCTGAAAGAGCGTCAGGCGGACGTACCCATGCGTCCGGGAAGGCCGGAAGGGTGCCGGAGGCCCACGGGGCGCCTCAGAACGCGTATGTGGCCCCGCCCAGGATGAGGCCGCGCTGGACCGGGTAGCGGTACCAGCGCTCGTACTTGCTGGCGCTCAGGTTGCTGGCGTCCAGGAAGACGCTCAGGCGCTTGGTGTAGCGGTATTCCAGGCCCAGGTGGAGGTCCACATAGCCGTCCAGGTCCACGGTGACGGGGACATGCTCCACCAGGTCGTCCACGGTGGCCACCGGAGCGGCCGCCTTGCGGGCCCCGAGGAAGTCGGCCTCCACCTTGAGCAGCAGCTTGTCCTGGAAGTCGTAGACGGCCCCCAGGCCGATCCGGTACGACGGCAGGTTCCAGGCCTCGGCCTGCTGGTCGGTGTCGTAGCTGAACACGTCGATGCGGCCGAACACGTTGATGTGCTCATCATGGCTGTAGCGGAGCTCGCCGCTGATGTCCAGCTGGTCCACGTCGTCGTAGGCGATGAGGAACCGATCGCCGTAGCCGACGCCCGCGAACGTGTAAGGGGTGCTCACGAACAGGGGGCGGTCCTTCGTCCGGCTCTTGCTGATGCGGACGTCGAAGCCGATGTCGCGGCTGAAGCTGCCCCGCACGCCCGCATAGATGTCGTAGGCCTTGCTCGAATTGGCCAGCAGGGGCGCCCCGGTGAGCCAGGGGTTCTCGCGGGTGAGGCTGCGGAAGCTGTTGCGCACACGCTGCCCGTCCACGCCGGCGTAGGGCATCACCACGTCGAAGAGGTTGTACTGCGCGTAGGCCTGGGGGTAGAAATGGAAGGTGGTCTCGCCGAAGGCGTCGATGTAGATGCCCGCGCCCACCTTCACCAGGTATTTGTCGTTGGTGGTGCTTACGAAGGGGGAGATCCCGATGAGGGTCCCGCTCTGGCGGAAATCGCCCAGGCCTTCGCCCAGCTCGCCCCGGTAGGCCTCGTTGTCGATGAGGATGTCACCGCCGTAGGTCTCCAGACCCTGCTCGAAGCCCAGCCGGGCGTCCAGCTTCAGGTTCAGCTCGCGGCTCTTGCTGAGGTTGGCGTAGTTGTGCACCTCCAGGCCCACGTCGTGCGCCAGCTTCGTGCTGTCCTTGTACAGGCTTTTGAGGCGCACGGCGAAGCCGATGTCGTTGTAGACCTGCTTGCGTGCGTCCTTGGGCGGTTCGGGCGCCACCAGGAGCAGGTTCTCCAGGCTGTCCGTGGCGTTGTAGCCGTAGTAGCTCACCCGCCGGCGGTCGTACAGGAAGCGACCGCTCACCTCATGGTGGCCCAGGTAGGCGTTGTAGAACGCGTCCGCGGCATTGAAGCTGTAGTCACTGGGGCCCACGTCGTCGATGCCCCCGTTGCTGCTCATGTGCTTGTAGTGCAGCCCGTAACCGTTCCGGCGGGCGCGCGTCTGGTCGTAGTAGATCTCGGCCAGGGGCGTGGTGTACAGACCGAAGCCGGCCTTCACGAAGCCCTTATAGAGCTTCTGCTGGGCGATCTCCACCTTCAACTTGGCGGCCTCGATGCTGTCCACCCGGGCGGGCACCTCCCCCTTCACGTTGAGCATCTCGTACGTGATGCGCTTGTCGGGCAGGATGGTGTCGAAGGGCTGCGGCCGCAGGTCGATCTTCTGTGCGTTGGCGATGGTGGGCGTGTAGATGCCCTGGATGTAGTACTCCTCTCCCCCCTGGGCGAGGAGCGGTGCGGCGGCCAATGCCGCGATGGCCAGCCCGGTGAAGCGGTACGGAAGGGTCATGGTCATCGGTGATCAGTTGTTGCCGGGCATCGGCACGGTGAGTTCCTCGGTGGCCGGGGCCTTGGGCTGCGGCGCTTCGCCGGCCTGGATGGTGGCCAGGCGGGCCTTGGCCTCGGCCACCAGGTCGGGCTCGGCGCAATGGTCCACCACGCTCTGCAGGGTGGTCTTCGCCTGGAAACGGTCATCGAGCTGCACGTACACGTCGCCGAGCAGGATGAAGCCCCGGGCCTTCCAATGATCGTAGCTGGGGAACTTCTGCACCAGGTCGAAGACCTCCTTCTCGGCGTCGCGGTACTTCTTCTGCAGGTAGCGTACGTAGGCCATGTGGTACTTCGCTTCGGCGCCGTTGGCGTTGCGCGAGGCGGTGGCCACCGTCTTGAACTTGGCGTAGGCCGCATCGAGGTCGTTCTTCTCCAGCGCGCCCTGCGCGGCGGCCAGGCCGGCCTCGGCCTTCAGGTCGGCATCGGCCGTGGTGTTCTTCAGGATGCGGTCGGCCACCGTGGCCGCCTCCGTGCTGCGGCCCAGCTCCTTCAGCGTGCGCAACTGGCCCACCTGCGCGGCCAGCACGTTCTCGGGGCGGCTGGCCTTCGCTTCCAGCTGGACGAAGTAGTCCAGCGCCCCCTCCCACCGCCGATCGCGGTAGAGGATGTCGCTGGCGGCGAACAGGGCGGGCTCCATGAACTGGGCGGCCCCCTGCTTGATCACGTGCTCGAAGCCCGGAAGGGCCGCGGCGTACTTCTTCGCGCGGTAGAGGCAGTCGGCGCTGTTGAACTGGGCGTTCACCACATAACCGCCCTTCGGGTATTTGCTGATGTAGTCCTGGAACCCGCCGATGGCACGGTCGCAATCCCCGGCGTTGTAAGCGGCTTCCGCGCTCTGGTAGTATTTCTCGTCCAGATCGAGCGTGGAGGCGTCGAAGAAGGTCAGCCCTTTCACGTAGGCCTCGTACTCGCCCACCTTGCCCTGCTCCACGTAGATGCTCTCGATGCCGGCCAGGGCGTCGCGGGCGCTCTCCATGTCGGCGTACTTGCTCACCACATCCTTGAACTCCTGCAAGGCCTGGTCGGTCTTGCCCTGGCGGCGGTGGATGAGGGCGGTCTGCAGCATGCTCTGGCGCACCTGCGGCGAGTTGGGGTGCTGGGTCACCACCTGCTGGTAGTACTTCAGCGCGTCGGCGTCCTTCTCCAGGCCGATGTAGGTCTCGCCCAGCTGGAACTTGGCATCGGCGGCGTACTGCGTGCCGGGCTTCTCCTCCAGCAGCTTCTTCAGCGTGGCGATCTTGGCCTCGGGCTGCTTGGCCAGGCCCTGGCACACGCCCTTCTGGTACATCGCGTAGTCGCGCGCCTCGGTGCCGGCGGCGATGGCCTTGTCGTACCAGGCCGTCGCGGTGGGCTCGTCCTTGGCCACGAAGTAGCAGTCGCCGATGCGCACCAGGGCGTCGGCCTTCTGGTCGCGGGGGATGCCGGGCACGTCCACGAAGCGGCGGAAGGCCGTGGCGGCCTCGGGGTAGTTCTTCTGCTTGAACCAGCAGTAGCCCATGCTGTAGCTGGCCTGCTCATAGAGGGCGGTGGCATAGGCCCCCGTGCTGTTGCGCAGGTCGTCGTACTTGCCCAGGGCCGCAGCGTAGTCGCCCTGCTCGTAGTAGCTCTCGCCCATCCAGAAGTGGGCGCGCGCATTGGCCTCCTTGTCCACCGGGAACTTCAGCGCCTTCGCGAAGAAGGGCACGGCCTCCTCGTACTTGTGGCCTTCGTACAGCTCCACGCCGCGGTCGTAGGCCAGCTTCTGGTAGGCCTCCTGCAGGCGGATGTCCTTGGTGCGGATGGCGTCCAGCGCCTTCAGCGCCTCCTCGTAGTTCTTCGTCTTCAGGAAGACGTTCAGCAGGAACTCCTGCGCCTCATCGTGCCGTGCCGAGCCGGGGTAGGCGGCCATGTACTCGCGCAGGGCGATGATGGCCTCGTTGTAGGGGTCGAACGAGAGCTCGTAGGCCAGCTTGGCGTAGTTGAAGAGCGCGTCCTCGGTCACGTTCGGGTCCTGGTGCAGGTCGTAGGCCTTCTTGAAGGCATTGCGCGCGTAGTTCTTCTCGTTCAGCTGCAGATAGCAGTCGGCCATGTGGTAGGCGGCCAGCTGGGCGAGGCTGTCGGTGGCGTTGTTCACCACCTGCATGAACTGGTCGATGGCCTTCTTGTGGTCGCCGTTCCTGTAGTAGGCATAGCCGGCGATGTAGCGGTCGCCGCGCTCCACGCCCGTGCGCTGCAGGCTCTTCTCCAGGTAGGGCAGCGCCTCCTTGTACTGGCCGGTGCGGAAGTAGGCCTCGCCCGCCAGGCGGTTGATGTCACCGGAGCGGCGCCCGCCGTCACCCTCGGCCAGCAATGGCTTGGTGTAGGCGAGCAGCGCATCGTAATGCCCTTGCAGGAACTGGATCTGCGCGATGTAGTAGGGCACGATCCGCCCGAAGTTCTCGTCGGCCTTCAGCTTCTCGAAGCCCTGGAGGGCGCTCTCGTAGTTGCGCTTGGTGTAGTTGATGTGCGCGGCATAGTAGGTGGCCGGCGCGGCGAAGAGGCTGGTGCCGTCCTTCACCTTGGAGAACTCGATGAGGGCCTTGTCGAGGTCACCGCTCTGGAAGAGGGCGTAGCCTTTCTTGAAGGCGAACTCCTCCCGGTCGCTCGCCCCCAGGGCGGTGGCGTCCACCTTGGCGGCGTAGGCGAGGGCATCGCTCCAGCGCTTCTGGTTGAAGAAATGGCGGAAGAGCTCGAGCTGGACGGCCTGCACGTGGAAGTTCTCCGGGTGGCGGTCGATGAAGGCGAGCAGGCGGTGCGCGGCGTCATCGTGGAAGAGGCGCACGGCGCAGATGGCGCTGAGGAACTCGGCCTCGGTGCGGGTGCCGTTGTAGGGATCGCGGATGCGGTCCACCACGCGCTCCAGCTCGTACTGGGCGGCGCCGTACTTGGCCTTGTCGAAAAGCTCCTGGGCGTGCACCAGGTCGGCATCGGGGTGCTCATAGTGGGCGGGACGCTGGGCCGTGGCCAGGGCGGAGCAGAAGGCCGCTGCGCCAAGCAGCGCCAGGCGCCGGGATGCGGTGCTGGGAAGGGTCTTCATCAGAGGGTCAAAGTTCCGGGGCCTCCTTCGGAGGGGTCCGGGGAGCGGTCGGACTTATCCACGCCGGTCTGTTCACGTGGTCGTGGAGGGACAACGGCGGAACGCGGTGCGGAATTTTCTTCCTTTGGCACGCACCTGATGGCAACGACCGGGCCGATCATCGAACTGCACAACGTGCGGATCTTCCAGCGCGAGAACCTCGTGCTGAACAACGTGGACCTCACGGTGTACACCGGCGAGTTCCTCTACCTCATCGGCCGCACGGGCAGTGGCAAGAGCAGCCTCATGCGCACGCTCTACGGCGACCTGCCCCTGGTGGAAGGCGAAGGCCACGTGGCCGGCTTCGACCTGCCCACGCTGAAGCGCAAGCAGGTGCCCTACCTCCGCCGGAAGATCGGCATCGTGTTCCAGGACTTCCAGCTGCTGGGCGACCGCAACGTGAACGCGAACCTGCTGTTCGTGATGCGCAGCACGGGCTGGAAGGATGCGAAGGCGATGGACCGCAAGGTGCAGGAGGTGCTGGAGAAGGTGGGCCTTGGCAACAAGGGCTACAAGATGCCGCACGAACTGAGCGGTGGCGAGCAGCAGCGCGTGAGCATCGCGCGGGCATTGGTGAACGACCCCGAGCTGGTGCTGGCCGATGAGCCCACCGGCAACCTCGACCCCGAGACCACCGAGGAGATCGTGGACCTGCTGTACACCATCAGCCAGGGCGGCCGCAGCGTGATCATGGCCACGCACGACTACACGCACATGAAGAAGGTGAACGCCCGGGTGGTGCGCTGCGAGGACGGGAAGCTGCTGGAGCTGAGCGCGGCGAAGGCGGTCTAGGCACTACGCAACGCGAACGGTGCAGGTCCCCTGCCGCACCTTGGACATCACGGCCGCCGCTCCGTGGCGGGCTGATCCAGGAGCTCCACGATCCGCTCCGCATTGCGGCGGTTGCAGAAGCGCTCCTCCAGCACGGCGATCCGTTTCTCGAGGGTGCTCCCATTGGCGGGCTTGCCCATGCAGGCCTGGATGCTGAGGCGCATGTGCTCGGCATCGTCATGCACGTGGCAGAGCTCCTCCAGGCCCGTGCCCTGCACCATGGGGGAATTGCACACCACATGACGGCCGGTGAAGAGGCAGAGCAGCAGCTTCAGCTTGATGCCGGTGGCCTGGAAGGTGGGCAGCACGTTCACCTGGGCGGTGCGCACCAGTTCGGCGATGGCCTCGGTGGGGATGTTCTCCCGGAGCTTCACGTTGTTGGCCCTGGCCACCGCGGCCTTCAGCTCGCTGCTGGCGCCGCTGCCTGCGATCACCAGGGGGATGGGCAGCCCCCGGAACACCTCGCGCACGAGCCAGAGCGCGGCCTGGTCGTTCTCCGGCACGCCCAGGGCGCCGTGGTACAGGCAGAAGTCGCCCACACCGTGGGGCACCTCCACCTGCGCGCTGGGGTGGAAGGCGGGCACGTGCAGCACGCGGGGGAAGTGCGACGCGAAGTAGCGCTGGTCGGAGGGCGAGATGGCCAAGAGGACGTCGGCCTCGCTGAGCACCGGCTCGAACTTCTTCAGTTTGCGGGCCTCCTGCGCGAAGTAGGTGCGCTTGAACGCGCCGCGCTCGGCCTCCGCCAGGGCCGCGTAGTAGTCGTGCTCCACGTTGTGGGTGCGCACCAGGCGCTTGCGGCCCAGGAAGGCATGCTCACCCAGGTGGTAGCACGAATGCAGCCCCTCGAAGAGGATGGGATGGTCGTCGGCCCGCAAACGCTCCACCAGCTCGTCGCTGCGGCGGCTCACCACCACATAGGGCAGGCTGTTCAGCAGCTGGTGCTTGCCGGTGTGCCGCGGGTAGTAGTGCACGCTGGCACAGATCGCCTCCAGCTCCCTGGCCTCGCCACGGCCGTACTCGAAGCAATGCAGGTGCACCTTCACGCCCAGGTCGTGCAGGGCCTTCACCTTGTAATGGACGTCGATCACGCCGCCGTAGTTCGGCGGGGCCGGTACATCGAAGCTGACGATATGCAGGTGCCGCTCAGCCAAGGTCCTTCAGCAATGCACGGAGGACGGCCGTCTCGGCCTCGCCGTCCAGCGCGCGGGCCGCGAAAGTAGCGTTCTCGCGCAAGGCCTTCTCCCGCGGGGGATCCTGGAAGAGCGCACGGACGGCATCGCGGATCGCGCCCGGATCGGCCTGGGGCAGCACGATACCGGCATCGTACCGCCGCATGATGCCCGCCACCTCCGGCAGGTCGGTGGCCAGCACCGGCAGGCCCGCGTGCAGGTAGTCGAACAGCTTGTTGGGCAGGCTGAACCGGTAGTTCAGGTTGGTGTCCTTGTCCAGGGTGAGGCCCAGGTCGGCGTTGCGCGTGTAGCCCATCATCCGCTCGTACGGCATGCGGCCGAGGAGACGCACCCGGTCGGCCAGGCGGTTGTCCCGCACCAGCCGCTCCAGCACTGGCCATGCGTCGCCGCTGCCGATGATCAGCAGCAGGCATTCCGGCAGCTCGCGCATGGCGAGCACGGCCTCCTCCGCGCCCCGCTCGATGTTGATGCCCGCCCCCTGGAGGATGAGGACCCGCCGGTCGGCGGGCAGGCCCAGCTCAGCGCGGGAGGGTGCGGGCCCGAGGTCGCGCCGCATGGGGATGTTGCGCACCACGTGGACCTTCGTTCCGTAACGCTCCTGGTAGGCCTGGGCGATGCTGTCGTTCACCGTGATCACGGTGCGCAGCCGCGGGAAGATCCGCCGCTCGATGGCCAGCCAGACGGCCCGCACGCGGGGCCGGCCCACCAGCTCGGGCACCTCGGTGTAGAACTCGTGCGTGTCATAGACCAGGCGGCGGCCGGTGAGCCGGGCCACCAGGTGGTTGGGCCAGAGCGTGTCCAGGTCGTTCGCCACGAGCAATGCGGCGCGCCGGAAAAACAGGGCGAAGAAGAGCCGGACGTTGAACTCCGCGTAGAACAATGGCCCCTTGTTGAAGAGCAGGCGCATCCGCCGGGTGCGGTAGGGGCGCTCCAGCGGCGGGCTGTGCGGCAGCCTCCGCCCGATGAGCAGCACGTCGTACCCCAGCTCCGTCAGCACCGTGCAGGTGCGGTGCACCCGGTTGTCCGTGGCGAGGTCGTTGGTGACACTAACAAGCGCACGTTGGCGGGACGGGGCCATGCGGTCAAAGTAAACGCGGGGCACGCGAGTAAACTTGCGGCGCACGGCATCCCCGGTCCGCCCGGGAGGGCGTGCGCCCCACCCATGGACATCCAGCGCGACGCCGACCTGCAGCCGTTCAACACGTTCCACGTGCCCGCGCGGACGTTCCGCATGGCCGCCTTCTCCTCCGTGGAGGAGCTGCGTGCGCTGCTGGCCGATCCCGCCCTGAAGGACCTGCCGCGGCTGGTGCTCGGCGGGGGCAGCAATGTGCTCTTCACGCGCGATTGGCCGGGGGTGGTGCTGCGGAACGAGGTGGGCGGCATCGCGGTGCTGGAGGAGACCGCGGAGGAGGTGGTGGTGCGCGCGGGCGCCGGCGTGGTGTGGCACGAGCTGGCGATGCACTGCGTGGGCCACGGCTGGGGCGGCCTGGAGAACCTGAGCCTGATCCCCGGCAAGGTGGGCGCCGCCCCGATGCAGAACATCGGCGCGTACGGCGTGGAGATCAAGGACACCTTCGACCACCTGCGCGCCCTGCGCGTGAGCGACGGCGAGGTGGTGCGCTTCACCGCGGCCGAATGCCGGTTCGGTTATCGCGAGAGCTTCTTCAAGCGCGAGGGCCGCGACCGCTTCATCATCCTCGACGTGGCCTTCCGCCTGAGCAAGCGGCCCACTCTGCACACGCATTACGGCACCATCCAGGCCGAGCTGGACAAGCGGGGCATCACCGCCCCCACGATCCAGGACGTGAGCGATGCGGTGGTGCACATCCGCCGCAGCAAGCTGCCCGACCCGGCCGTGATCGGCAATGCGGGCAGCTTCTTCAAGAACCCCGTGGTATCCGAGGCCGAAGCCGCGCGCATCAAGGCCGAACACCCCGGCGTGGTGGCCTACCCCGGCGGCCCCGGGCTGGTGAAGCTGGCGGCGGGCTGGCTCATCGAACAGGCCGGCTGGAAAGGCTTCCATGAGGTCCTGCCGGCCGGCGGCTTCGGCGTGCACAAGGACCAGGCGCTGGTGCTGGTGAACCACGGTGGCGCCACGGGCGCGGACATCTATGGGCTTTCGTCGCGCGTGCTGGCCAGCGTGCAGGAGAAGTTCGGCGTGGAGCTGGAGCGCGAGGTCAACATCATCTGACGGCCCGGCCGCTTCCGGCCGCATGGCCACGCCCAACGTTCGGCCCCTCGGCCCGGTGAGGCGGGGCCCGGGCGTTTGGCCGGTTCGCGCCCAGCCTTGACCTTCGCGGCGGCCCGCCCACCGGGCCGCCCAACCCCCACCCCATGCTGCGCCGCCTATCCCTGCTGCTCCCCCTGGCCGCCGTGCTGTCCACCGCCACGGCACAGGAGAAGCTGAAAGAGCTCACCCTCAAGGACGCCATCACCCGGGTCTGGGACTATCTGCCCGAACGCCTCGACGGCCTCCAGTGGATCCCCGGCACCAAGGAATACAGCTACATCAAGGACGATGTGCTGATGCGCGGCAGCCTGGGCAAGATGACCGACCGGTCCATATTGACGCTGGACAAGCTGAACGCGGGCCTGCCGAAGGAAGCGGTCCTGAAGAGCTTCCCCGACATCACCTGGGACAGCGCCACCCGTTTCCACTTCAGCTCGAACGACCAGCTCCACGCCTACGACCTGGGCAACGGCATCCTGACCCGGATCGTGGACATCGATCCGAAGGGCGAGCGGCTCGATGAGCACCCGCGCACGCACAACGTGGCCTATACGCTGGGCGAGGACCTCTACATCGCTGTGGCCGGTGGGGTGCCCGTCCGTGTGACCACCGATGGCACCGACGGCGTGGTGAACGGCCGCAGCGTGCACCGCGAGGAATACGGCATCACCAAGGGCACCTTCTGGAGCCCGCAGGGCGACAGGCTCGCCTTCTACCGCATGGACGAGGGCATGGTGACGCCCTACTTCCTGGAGGACATCAGCACCAAGCCGAGCACCTTCAAGAAGATCCGCTACCCGATGGCGGGACAGGCGAGCCACCACGTGACCCTCGGCGTGTTCGACCTGGCCGCGAAGAAGACCGTGTTCCTGAAGACCGCCGGAGCGGCGGACGACTACCTCACCAACGTGAGCTGGAGCGCGGACGGGAAGTACGTGTTCATCATCCACCTCAACAGGGCCACGGACCACCAGCGGCTGGTGCAGTACGACGCCGCCACCGGCGAGCCGGTGAAGACGCTGATCGAAGAGGAGGACAAGAAGTGGCTGGAGCCCCTGCATCCGGTCACCAGCCTGGAGAATTCCACGCAGTTCCTCTACTGGAGCGAACGCGACGGCTACCGCCACTTGTACCTGTACGACCGCAACGGGGGCTCCCCCACAGCGGACCGCCTCCCCGGCAAAGGCTTCGTGCGCGCGCTCACGCCGGGCGAATGGATCGTGAAGGAGATCATCGGCCTCGATGAGAAAGGCACCACGGTGTTCGTGGAGGGCACCGGCCGCATCGATGCGAAGGACCCGAAGGGCGCGATGGACACGCACCTCTACCGTGTGGACCTCGGCACCGGCCGCGTGACCCAGCTCACGAAAGAGCCGGGCACGCACCACGGCCAGCTGAACACGGGCGGCACCCACCTGATCGATACCTGGAGCAGCCTCACCGTGCCCGGCCGCACCGAGGTGATCGACGCCGTGAGCGGCAAGGTGATGAAGACCCTGGTGGCCGCCAAGGACCCGCTCGCGGGAACGGCCGTGGGCACCATCGAATTCCTGCAGGTCCCCGGCGAGAACGGCGACCTGCTCAACGCCCGCCTGATCAAGCCGCGCGGCTTCGACAGCCGGCGGAAATACCCGGTGCTGGTCTACGTCTATGGCGGCCCGCACGCGCAGCTCGTCACCAACTCGTTCCTCGGCGGGGCCTCGCTGTGGATGCTGCACGCCGCGCAGCGCGGCTACCTCGTGTTCACGGTGGACGGCCACGGCAGCGAGGACCGCGGCCGGGCGTTCGAGCAGGCGATCCACCGCCAGCTGGGCGTCACCGAAGTGAAGGACCAGCTCGACGGCGTGGCCTACCTGAAGGGCCTCCCCTACGTGGACGGCGACCGCATGGCCGTCCATGGATGGAGCTTCGGCGGGCACATGACCACCGCCCTGCTGCTGCGCGCGCCCGGCACCTTCAAGGCGGGGGTGGCCGGCGGCGCGGTGATGGACTGGCGGATGTACGAGGTGATGTACACCGAACGCTACATGGACACCCCGCAGGAGAACCCCGATGGGTACACCCTGACCGAGCTGCCGGGCAAGGCCGACGCGCTGAAGGACCACCTGCTCCTCATCCACGACACCATGGACGACACCGTGCTGCCCGAACACGCGATGACGTTCCTCAAGGCCTGCGTGGACAAGGGCGTGCAGCCCGACTTCTTCGTCTATCCCGGCCATCCGCACAACGTGCGCGGCAAAGACCGGTTGCACTTGTACACGAAGGTGTTGGACTATATCGATGCGCAGCTCGGCACGGGCCGCTGATGGATCCCTCGCTCACCGCCATCTATGGCCATGGGCCGGTCCGGTGATCCGCTTCATTTGTGTCAAACGACCGCCGCATGAGATCCATCGCTACCCTGTCCGCCCTGCTTCCGCTCGCCCTCGCCGCACAGACCACCTGGCAGGTGGAGGCCGGCGGCAGCACCGCACCCGGCTCATCGACCCAGCCCTATTACGACCCGATGGAGCTCACGATCGAGGTGGGCGACATCGTGCACTGGACGGGCGTGAGCGGCAGCCATAACGTGTACGCCGAGCAGGACGTCTTCCCCGACAACCCCGAGGGCTTCCATTCCGGCGACCCCGTGTCGAACCTCAACTACTCGCACACCTTCACCATCCCCGGCGTGTACATGTACCATTGCACGCAGAACGGGCACGCCGCCACGCAGCACGGCATGATCATCGTGACCTCGACCCAGCAGGTGGAGGAAGTGACCGACCTGGGCCGCCTGGTGATGTTCCCGGTGCCGGCCGACGGCCAGCTCACCGTGGAGATGAACGGCAACCTGCTGCGCCAGGCCGAAGTGATCGCCGTGGACGGCCGCGTGCTGCTCGCAGCCGACCTGAGCCCCGTGGACCGCAACGTCATCGGGCTGGGCGGCCTGGCCGCGGGCCGCTACCTGCTGCGGCTCACCGACGCCCGGGGCCATGCCCTGGTGCGCACCTTCCTGAAGAACTAGGGCGCGCGGACGATACGGACCGTGCGCAGCTCGTCGCCGCTGGCCCACCGCACCACATAGGCCCCGGGCACCAGCCCGCGGGCATCCAGATCGAAGGCCTGCCTGCCCCGCGCAAGCAGGCCTTCGTGCAGCAGCAGGACCTCCCGTCCCACCGCATCCACCACCGAAAGCCGCACCGGAGCGGTGCTTTCCAGGGTGCAGCGCACCTGCGATGTGCCGGCCACCGGGTTGGGATGCACCTCCAGCCCCTCCGATCGCGGCCGTGCGGGATGCGCCACCGCCGTGGCATTATCGTACGGGATGGCCAGCGCCGCCGTGGTGCCCACGCCCAGCTGGGTCAGACTGCGCCAGTAGGCCAGGTCCAGGTGCTCCAGCAGGTCGGTGGGCGTGTGGTAGTGCGGGTTGCCGTCGTTGTCGAAGTCCTCGATGATGAGGATGGCGCCATAGCCTTCGGTCCAGAAGGACGCGTGGTCGCTGTAGGTGGCACCGGGGTTGTTGACGGCGATGTTGAGGTCCAGGCCGTAAACGCTGTTCACCAGGAGGGCGGTATCCTTGATCGCCAGGCTGTTGCCGGTGTTCCGGGCGTGGATCCGCAGCAGGCCGTCCCCATCCCCATCGTAGGCGATGGCGTCCATGTTCACGGCCCCCACGATAGGCTCGTCGCTGGCAGCGGCCGCTCCTGCGTAATAGTGGCTCCCCACCAGGCCCTGTTCCTCTTCATCCCAGAGCGCGAACACGATGGTGTTCTCGAAGGTGTAGGGGGCCATCAGGCGGGCGGCCTCCAGCACGGCGCAGCTGCCGCTGCCGTCGTCGTCCGCGGCCGGCGCGTTCACGGGCCCGCCGGGCATGGCGTCGTAGTGCCCGCACACCACCACCTTCCGCTCGGGATGCACGGCGCCCGGCTTCACGGCCAGGATGTTCTCGCCCGTCCCCCCGAAAGGCTGCACCACGGGCGTGTAGCCGTAGGCCGCCAACCGCTGCTGCAGCCAGTCCGCCGCCAGGGCATTGCCGGGGTTGGACTTGTGCCGCGAGAGGATCAGCTGGTCACCGGCCCCCACGTCCACGGGCTCCTGGCCCGACAAACGCTCCAGGTCCCACACGAGCGAATCGATGTCCACCGCGTCCACCAGGGCCTGGACCACGGGATGCTGGGCCTGCACGCGGGCGGTGACCGCGAACGCAAGGCCCACGAGGGCGCGCAAGGGAAGCCTCATGTGGACAAGGTAGTGCGCCACGGGCACGGGTCCGGGCGCCCCGGCAGGCCGGAACGCAGGCTTTCCTCAGGATCGCACCGGCACGGGATCCGGCACCACGGCCGGTCCTCCCCCTTCCTCGGGCGTGTCGGCCTCCAGGTCCTCGTCCCAGCGGGCACGCGGCCGGCGGGCCAGGTCCTTCGTGCCGTACACCAGCACGATGAGGACGGCCATGGCCATGAACACGAGGCTGAAGCCGGTGACGTAGCTGGGGTCCTTGGTGACCTCCGGCAGCACGGGCACGATGAAGAAGGCGGTGTTGCTCACGATCTGCATCGTCAGCAGCACGGTGCCGCTGCGGGTGCTGTTGTAGGCCCAGGCGAGCAGGATGGTCAGCGCCAGCATGCAGCCATGGAACACCGGGATGGGGTAGCCCGGGGGCACGCCCTCGTGGATGATCACCATGGGCAGGTACCACATGCCCCAACAGTTGCCGAGGATTAGCACGCTGACGAAGGCGGTGTACTTCATCTGCAGGCGGGTGAGGCAGAACTTCATCCACGAGGTCTCCTCCACGAAGGCGATGCCCACGATGAAGGGGAAGTTCAGCACCCAGCCTTCCAGGAAGCCCGGCACCACGAAGCCCACGGCCGGCCAGTGGCCCAGCAGCACGATCACCGCGCCGATGCCCAGGTAGGCGAAGAGGAACTTCCAGATGAAGGCGACGCCGTACCAGCCTACGGGCACCCGCCAATGCAGGAAGGAGCCGAAGAGGTTGCGCAGGCCGGCCTTTCCTTCCAGCCAGGCCGTGATGCCCACGCTGAAGAGCAGCGGGCCGAACACCCGCAGGCGGAAGAGCATCTTGAGCTGGGGATGCATCCCCAGGTGCTCACCGGGAGGCAGGAGGACGTAGACGATGCCGACGATGGTGAACTGCAGGCCGAGGGTCAGCAGTACGAACGTCAATACGGGGTTGCGGGCTACGAAAGCTTTCATGGTCCTGGGTGGGTGGGACGAGACCGTTCGACATGGTCATGACATGGAGCACTATCGTAAAGCGACCACCCGCTCCACGAAGGTGCGGTGGGCCGTGCGGATCGAAACGATATAGGTGGCGCCGGTCCGGGGCAGGGCCACGGTCCATTGCGGCTGGCGGAACGGCCCGTGCGAGGCGACCGAGCGGCCCGCCGCATCGTACACCTGCACCTCCAGCACCCGCTCGTCCAGGCCCACCACGGTGAGCACGCCGTTCTGGACGGGGTTGGGGAACACGCGCACGCCGAGCTCACGCAGGTCGTCCACGGCCGTGCTGAGGTCGTTCAGGCTGTCCTGCTGCACCAGCACGGGCGTATGGTCCGCCGCGGCGAACAGGTCGCGGAACAGGTCGATCTCGTCCGTGCTGTGCGTGAACATCTCCTGCATCCAGCGGGCCGGGGCGCTCTGGTACCACACCTTGGCGCGGACGTGGATGAGCCCCGTGTACCCGTTCATGGGCACGTGGTAGTGCACGATGTCGGTGCCGCTCCCCTCCACCCCGTCGCCGTCGCGGTTGAAATCGATGTCGGAGACGGGCACCCCGGCCACCACCGTGGTGTCGTAGGTGTAGTGCGTGGAGGTGAAGCCGGCCGGTGCCAGGCGGTTGTCCTTCAGGGGCGCAGCGGCGCGCTCCAACACGGTGGTCTTGTTGCCGTTCACATCGCCCATCACCATCTCGTAGATCTGCACCTGGTCGGCGCTGGTGATCACGTCGTGGTGGGGCTCCCATTCGGCGTCGTGGCCGATCACCTCGTAGTTGCCGTCCCAGTCCCCGTTGTTGTAGAGGATCTCATCGGAGGCGTTGGTCACCACCAGCTGCACCCAGGCACGGCGGCTGGGGTAGCCGCTGGGGAACTTGTGGCCGGCCAGGTCGGTCAGTTTCACATCGATGAAGGCCGTGTCGGCGCTGCGGTCGGGCACGGAGGCCTCCACCAGCAGCGAGTGCTGCTGCAGCATGCGGTCCGTGCGGGCGATGGTGCTGTCGAAGTGCTGGGGCTCGGCGGTAAGGCCCAGGGAAGCGATGTTGTCCTTCAGCATCCGCAGCATGAAGGTGTTCGCCCCGGCGAAGTGGTGCTGCCCGAACGGCGACTTGGGCTGCAGGAAGATGTAGTTGGCCGAGAGCACCACGCCCACATCGTCGTTCAGCAGCGGCATGTGGCAGCCCTGGCAGGTGATGCCCGCCTCGGGATGTTCATCGGTATTGAAGTCCGAGTTGAGCCACTCGTGGTAGGTGGCCTGTTCCACGAAGTGGCCGCCGGTGAGGTTGCCGGCCAGGTCGGCGGTCTCCGTGAGCAGGGTGTGGCAGCCCGCGCAAAGCCCCGCGTCCAGGATGTGCGCCCCGTACTGCGGCTCATAGCCCACGAAGCTGGTCATGGGCGAGCCGAAGATGTCGTCGAACGGCCCGTAGAGCGGCCGGCCCAGGGTGTCGAGCTTCAGCTTGCCCGAGAAGTGCAGGCCGATGCTGTCGGCGCTTTGGATGTGGCAGGGCACGCAGGTGACGCCATCGCGCCCGATGGGGTCCTGCTCCAGGTCGGAGATGCCGTACGCCCCCTGGCCGCTCAGGTGGAAGTCATAGCGGCCCGCCGGGGCATGGCAGCTGGTGCACTTGTCCTCGAGCGCGCCGCGGTGCCCGGGGTTCACCTGCACCTCATGGCTCACCTTGGCGCGCCAGAAGGGGTCGTGCGCGCTGTTGGCCATCATGCTGCTACGCCAGTCGTCCACCACGTTCACGTCCACGCCGTCCTGCGTGATCATGGCATGGGCGGCCGGGTCGTGCCCGTGGCAGCCCTCGCAGCGGCCGCTGCCCATGAAGTAGTGGTTCTGCTCCTGCGGCAGCTGCCCCGCTCCGCCCCGGAAAGCGGCCAGCTCCTGCTCGGTATGGTAGGCATGGGCCACGGGGAGCGTGCCCCGGCGCCACCCCACGAACACCATCACGGTGCCCAGGAGGACCGTCAGTACGCCGATACGGATGATCAGGGTCGAGGACTGCTTCATGGATGTTCGAAGTACCGCAAGATAGACGGACACGTCCCCCTTGGACAGGCCTCCACGGCCGACCTATACCCGGTGGGCCGTTAAGAAATCGCCGCTTCTTGGGGTCTTGACCCCGATCTCAACTGCCGCGCTGGGAACCCTTGCGCATGGGGGTGGCCTTCGTCTTGGAACCGCCGCCCGGCTTGGGGGCCGCCGCCTTGGCCGCGCCCGACACGGCCTTGGCCGCCTTCTTGGGCGCCGCCTTGCCTTCCGCGGGCTTCTCGGCCTTCGCCTTCTTCTCCTCGCCGGCGGCCTTCTTCTCCTCCTTCTCCTTGAACACGCCCGACTTCAGCAGCAGGCCGTACCAGGAGAAGAGCTTGCGGACGTCGCTGGCATAGATGCGCTCGCGGTCGTGATCGGGCAGGGCCTCGCCGAGCTTGGCGTACAGCGCTTCCACGTCACCCTTGGGATCCACACTGGCCTTGCCCTTCTCCACCTCGTGGAGCTTTTGCAGCACCTGGCTCAGGGGCACGTCCTCGCCCTTGGTGAACATGCTGATCTCATCGAGCGAGCTCACGCGCACGCTGGCGTGCACGGCCATGCGCTTGCCGTCCTCCAGGGATTCGGCGATGAGGGCTTGGCGGCCTTGGGCCACGACGCGGAATAGACCGGGCTTGCCGGTCACCGAGATGATCTTCGAGAGGTCCATTCGGATGCTTGCAGGGGGACAAACATAAAGCACCCGGACAAGCCGCCTACCAGCGAACAGGCCGGCACGGGGGGAACGATGCGCCGCCGGCGGACTACTTTTCCCCACCCACCGCCCATGCCGACCGCCCTTTCACCGGACCGCAGCGAGCGCCGGACCGAACGCTGGATCTTCATCGCCATGCTGGCGGTGCGCCTGCTGTACCTGGCGGCCACGGCGTCCATGGACCTCGACCTGGACCGCGACACGGCCCGCTACGAGGAGCAGAGCGACGCCATCCTGCGGGGGGATGTCGACCTGGAGACCCCCCTGTTCATCACCGCGCCGTTCTATTCGTTCGCGCAGGCCGCGTTCAAGTGGGCGTTCGGATCCGCCTGGAAATGGGGCATCGGCATCGCGCAGCTCCTGCTCTGCTGCCTGTCAGGAGTGTACCTCTACCGCATCGCGAAGCTCCTCTTCGACCGGCGTGTGGCCCGGCTGTCGGCGGCGGCGTACGTGGTGTTCCCGCTCACCCTGGTGTGGGTGAACGCCCGGGCGCAGGACATGCCGTTCCAGATCGCGCTCATCTTCGCCCTGTACGCCATCCTGCGCACGATGCAGCGCGATGACCTGCGGTGGACCATGGCGGCGGCGGCGCTCTTCGCCGTCGCCTTCCTCACCAAATCGCACCTGTTGCTCTTCGCCCCCTTCATCCCCCTCATCTGGTGGCTGGGGCGCGGGCCGAAGGCCGGGCGCAAGCTGGCGCACACCGCGGTGTTCGCCGCCACCTGCTTCGCCTTCACCCTCCCCTACGGCCTGTACAACCTGCACCGCCATGGCCTCTATGTGCTCAGCAGCACGGGGCAGGGCGGGCATTTCCTCACCGGGCACAACGACGACGTGTACCGCTTCATCGTGGACCCGCCGCCGCTGGGCTCGCCCGAGCACACGCGCATCCTCAAGATGGACTACCTCGTGCTGCGCGAGCTGCAGAACTCGCTGGCCACGCTGGACCACCGGTGCAAGCAGCACCTCTACCAGCAAAAAGGCCTGGACTGGTGCCGCGCCAACCCCGGCAAGCTGGTGAAGCTCTCCCTGTACGACCTCTACTACTTCCTGCTCCCCGGGGTGAACTACCACCACTACGGCTTCGGGGGCTGGCTGGCCTTGTTCCTCCTTTCGCTGCCGGTGTACGGGCTGGCCTCTATTGGCATCATCCGCGCGCTACGCGCCGATCCCCGCACCCACTTCTGGATCCTGGGCCTCCTCCTGTCGATGGTCGTCTTCAGCGTGGGGTTCTATGTGCAGAACCGCTTCCGCACCATCACGCTGGAACCGTACTACCTGATCTATGCCTCCTCCACGGCCGTGTGGCTGGGCGACCGCTCCGGGCTGTTCCGCCGGTGGCCGCGCCTGGCACGGCTCCTGGGGTGATCAGGTCTTCTGCTTCCGCTTCCGCGCCGCGGGGAAGAGGATGTTGTTCAGGATCAGCCGGTAGCCCGGTGAATTGGGGAAGAGGCTGAGGTCCGTGGGGGGATCGCCCACCATGTGCTGGTAGTCCTCGGGGTCGTGGCCGCCGTAGAAGGTCCACTGGCCCAGCCCGAACTCGCCGTGGACGTACTTCACGGTGCCCTGGGGCTTGTTCTCCCCCATCACCAGCACGCCCGGCTTCACCAACTGCTTGCGAAAGGCTGTGGTCTGGCCCATGAAGCCGTGGATCACCTGCTCGTGGTCCTGGCAGAGCATGCTGGGCACCACGTCCCACTTGGCGCTGAAGTCGAAAAGCGTGAAGAAGTCCCGCGTCTCGCCGATGGTGTTGTGGATGTCGGTGGCGTCGATGTCGCTGAACTCATAGACCATCGGGTCGGTGATCAGGCGGAAATCGCGGAAGGCGAAGCTCTTGCTGAAGTCGAGCTTCTGCTGGGCCTGCGGGTCCACCGGGTCGTGGTCGAACTCGGGCGCGCAGATGTCCACACCCTCGGCGGCCAGCGCGATGTCGTAGCTGTCCGTGCCGCTGCACATGGTGAAGAGGTAGCCGCCGCCGGCCACGTAATCGCGGATGCGTCCCGCCACGGCACCCTTCATCTGGCTCACCTTGGCGAAGCCCAGCTCGGCGGCCATCGCCTCGCTCTCGCGCACCTGGTCCTGGTACCAGGCGGCATTGCGGAACTGGCGGTAGAACTTGCCGTACTGGCCGGTGAAATCCTCGTGGTGCAGGTGCAGCCAATCGTACTGCGGCAGCGCCCCGCTGATCACTTCCTTGTCGTAGATGCGTTCGTAGGGGATCTCCGCGTAGGTCATCACCAGCGCCACGGCATCGTCCCACGGCTGGAAGCTGGCCGGTGCGTACACCGCGATCTTCGGCGCCTTCTCCAGCTTCACCACTTCCATGTTCACCTCCGGGTCGGCGATCTCGGCCAGGATGGCATTGGCCTGCCCATCGGCGATCACGTTGAAAGTGACGCCCCGGATGGTGCATTCCTGCTCGATGGCCTGGAAGTGGTCGATGAGGAAGCTGCCCCCGCGGTAGTTCAGCAGCCATTCCACCGGCACGTCGCGCTGCAGCGTCCAATAGGCGATGCCGTAGGCCTTCAGGTGGTCCTTCTGGCTCTTGTCCATGGGGATCAGCAGCTTGCTGGCCGAAGCGCCCAGCGGCAGCAGGAGGAACAGGGACAGGAGCCAGTGCCAGCGCCCCGTCGTGCGTCGTTCGCAGCTCGAAGGTCCCGCGCCCACCGCCGGACAATGGACAAAGGACAGCCCGGGAACAGCTTCCGCCTGCTCAGAACGGCGCGATATCGTCGCTTTCAGCGTCATCGTTCATCCGGCTGGGACGGGTGATGGTGTGCATCCCATCCGATCCCATGCCACCTGCGAAATTAAGCCCACCGGTCTCCAGGTCCGTGAACTTCGCCAGGTCGGGGATGAACCGCAGGCGCACATTGTCGATGGCGCCGTTCCGGTGCTTGGCCACGATGACCTCGCCCACGCCGAGGGTGCTGCCGTGCTCGTCCTCGTAGATCTTGTAGTACTCCGGGCGGTAGAGGAAGCACACCAGGTCGGCATCCTGCTCGATGGCACCGGATTCCCGCAGGTCGCTCAGCATGGGGCGCTTGTCGCCGCCGCGGGTCTCCACGGCGCGGCTCAGCTGGCTGAGGGCGATGATGGGCACGTCCAGTTCCTTGGCGATGCTCTTGATGGAGCGGCTGATCTGGCTGATCTCCTGTTCGCGGTTGCCGCCGTTCTTGCCTTCGCCGCCGGCGGTCATCAGCTGCAGGTAGTCGATGATGATGAGCTCCACGTTGTGCTGGCTCTTCAGGCGGCGGCACTTGGCGCGCAGCTCGAAGATGTTCAGCGCCGGCGTGTCGTCGATGTAGATCGGCGCGTTGGTGAGGCGCGAGATGTGCTGGTGCAGGATGTTGAACTCGGCGTCGTTCAGCTCGCCCTTGCGCAGCTTCTCGGAGCTGATGCCCGATTCGCTCGCGATCAAGCGGGTGACCAGCTGGGTGCTGCTCATCTCCAGGCTGAACACGGCCACCGCCTTCTTGTGCTCCACGGCGATGTTGCGGGCCATGCTGAGCACGAAGGCCGTTTTCCCCATGGCGGGGCGGGCCGCCACGATGATCATGTCGCTGCGCTGCCAACCGGCCGTGAGCTTGTCCAGCTGGGTGAAGCCCGTGGGCACGCCGCTCACCCCGCCGGTCTTGCCTTTGGCGCTCTCGATCTGCGCGATGGCGTCCTGGATCAGGTCGCTCATCGGCTCGTAGTTGCGCTTGAGGTTGCCGCTGGTCACCGCGTACATCTCCTGCTCGCTCTTGTCCAGCAGCTCGAACACGTCCGTGGTGTCGTCGTAGGCATCGCGCATGGTCTCCGCACTGATGCGGATCAGCTCGCGGAGGATGTGCTTCTGGCTGATGATGCGCGCGTGGTACTGCACGTTGGCGCTGCTGGCCACCTTGTTGGTGAGCTGGCTGATGTAGAAGGGGCCGCCCACCACGTCGAGCTCGCCCTTCTTCTTCAGCTGCTGGGTGACCGTGAGGATGTCGATGGGCTGATCGGTGCGGAACAGCTCCTGGACGGCGTCGAAGATGCGCTTGTGGGCGTCCACGTAGAAGCTCTCGGGGCGCAGGATGTCGATGGCCTCGTTGACGGCGTTGCGCTCGAGCATCATGGCGCCCAGCACGGCCTGTTCCAGCTCGGGGGCCTGCGGGGGGAGCTTGCCGGCCTCCAGGGCCGTATCGATCAAGGACGCGGACGGACGACGGCCCGTGTTACGGGAACGTTCGCTCGCACGCGCGGAAGAGGGGTCGTTCATGGGATTCGGTGCCGGACCTCATTGGAAGGCACGCGGCGCGGAAAGGGGGCCAAAAGTAGACGCGGCGCGGATGTCTGAAAGTACGTTGCCCCAACGGCTATCAGCCGTGCATCAACAGCCGCCTTTTGAACACGTGTTCATGAACAGCGCGCCCCACACCGGGCGTTACTTTGCGGTGATGCGTTATCAACATCCGGCGCTGCTGGCGGCCTGGCTGCTCACCGGCCTGGCCGCCTGCAAGAAGGACAAGGAGGGCACGCCGCCCTCGGTGTCCATCTCCGCGCCGGCCGCCGGTTCCACGGTGGCGGTGCCGGAAACGCTGGCGGTGACGGTCACTGCGAGCGACGATGCGCGCGTGGAACGCATCACAGCGACGATCGTGGACGCCAACGGGGTGCCGGTGGTCACGGGCGTGGGCTCCTCCCCCCTCGCCAACCCTGCCACGGTGACCCTCGGCCTGCCGGTGACCTCGGAGCTGATCCGAAGCGGTGCGTACACCCTGGTGGCCACCGCCAGCGACGGCGAAGCGACCGCCCGCGATTCGCGGCCCATCACGGTGATCGCGGCGCCCTTCCGGCTGCGCGCGGTGTTCGCGGTGACGGCCCCCGCCACCGGGTCCGTCGCGCTCTACAAGATCGACAGCGTGGGCCAGGTGGGCCTGGCCACCACCCTGGCGAGCGACCTCGGGGGCGCGGCCGTGTCGTCCGGCGCCCAGCTGCTCTACATCGGCGGCAGCGTCACCGGCCCGCTGCAGGCCATCGCGCCCGACGGCTATGCCATGCGCTGGCAACGGGCGAACCAAGGCACCCTGGGAGCGCCGTACTTCTATGGCCTCACGCGCACCGACGACGCGCGCCTGTACGTGGGCACCGACGACGGGCGGCTCCGCGGCTTCGAGGAGGGTAGCGGCACCGGGGCCTTCGTGGCCGACCTCCCGAGCGGCTACCGCACCGAGCGCACCGTGGTGGTGAACGGCCTGGTGGTCTCCGCCGAGCGCCACCTGGTGACGCAACAGCGCCGCCTGGCCCTGTACCAGCAGGCATCCGGCGCCGCCCAAGGGCAGCAGGCGTTGGACAAGGCCCCCATCGCCCTCTTCCGGCGCGATGCGGACCATGTGCTGCTCTTCGGCAACCGGTCCGGGCAGGGCGTGGTGGAGGACCGCTACCTCCCCCTCGGCGGGACCTGGGAGCCATACGTCTGGCCGGCGGAGATCACCGCCGTGACCCGCATCGGCACCGATGCCTGGATCGTGGCCCTGGCCGATGGCGGCCTGGAGCGCTTCACCTACACCGACGCCGGTTCGCTGTCCATCGGGTCGGGCCCGGTGATCAACGACCTGGCCTTCGACGCCGCGAACGGAACGGTGCTGGCCGCCCGGGACGGACAAGTGGCGGCCATCGATCCGCAAAGCGGCACCGTCGTCCAGGCCTTCGCAGTGCCCGGTGACGTGCGCTACGTGCTGCCGCTCTTCAATCGCGGCGCGGAGTGAACGAAGGAACGGCGGGGCCGTCCGGGGCCGGGCTCACTTCGCCTTGAGCACCACGCCCATCTTGCAGAACTTGTCCACGCGGCGCTCCACCAGCTTCTCGGTGTCGGTCTTCACCAGCTTGTTCAGGTGCTTCACCACCTCGGCCTTCACCAGGCGGCAGGCCTCGGGGATGTCGGCATGCGCGCCGCCGATGGGCTCGGGGATGATGCCGTCGATCAGCCCGTTCTCCAGCATGTCGCCGGCGGTGAGCTTCAGCGCCTTGGCCGCCTGCTCCTTGAAATCCCAGGTACGCCACAGGATGGTGGAGCAGTTCTCCGGCGAGATCACCGAGTACCAGCTGTTCTCCAGCATCAGCACCTTGTCGCCGATGCCGATGCCGAGCGCGCCGCCCGAGGCACCCTCACCGATGATGATGCAGATGATGGGCACCTTCAGCTGGCACATCTCCAGCAGGTTCCGCGCAATGGCCTCGCCCTGGCCGCGCTCTTCCGCCTCCAGGCCTGGATAGGCGCCCGGCGTATCGATCAGCGTGACCACGGGCTTGTTGAACTTCTCCGCCATCTTCATCAGGCGCAGCGCCTTGCGGTAGCCCTCGGGATTGGCCATGCCGAAGTTGCGGAACTGGCGCATCTTGGTGTTGACGCCCTTCTGCTGGCCGATGAACATCACCGAGCGCCCATCCACCAGGCCGAAGCCGCCCACCATGGCCTTGTCGTCCTTCACCGTGCGATCGCCGTGGAGCTCGATGAAGCTGCCGTCGGTGAGGTGATCGATGTACTTCAACGTGTACGGCCGATCGGGATGGCGGCTCACCTGCACGCGCTCCCAGGGGGTCAGCTTGGCGTAGATCTCCTTGCGCGTCTCGGTCAGCTTCTTCTGCAGGTCCTTGAGGGTGGCCCCCACGTCCACCTGGCCTTGGGCGGCCACTTCGTTCAGTTTCTCGATCTGCTCGATGATGTTCTGGATCGGCTTCTCGAACTCGAGGAACGTTTGCATGGTGCGGTCTTGGGCGGAGGGCGAAGTTAGACCCGTGGCCGGAACGCATGGAGCCCCCTGAAGCTCAGCCGGAAAGAGGCCGGTTCATTGCCGAACGCGCGCTGTTGTCCACTTTCGCGATCGGCTGCACGATGATCCGTTTCCCCTCCGCCAAGATCAACCTCGGGCTCAACGTGATGGGGCGCCTGCCCGACGGCTACCACGCCATCGAGAGCGTGCTGGTGCCCGTTCCCCTGCATGATGCGCTGGAGGCCGTGGTCGATCCCTCGCTCGCGCCGGACGGACCGGTGCTCATGCGCACCGGCCTGCCGGTGCCCGGTCCCGTGGCGGACGACCTCTGCCTGAAGGCCGTGCGGATACTGGGCCGGCTGCGGCCATTGCCCGGCCTGCGCATCCACCTGCACAAGGCCATCCCCATCGGCGCCGGCCTCGGCGGTGGCTCCAGCGATGCGGCGCACCTGCTGCTGTTGCTGAACGACCTGCTGGGACTGCACCTGCGGCCCGAGGAATTGCACGCCCTTACCGCCACGCTCGGGAGCGATTGCCCCTTTTTCCTGCGGCCGGTGCCGCAGCTGGCCGAGGGCCGCGGCGAGCGGCTGCGCCCGGTGGACATTGACCTCCGCGGCCGCTGGCTCGTGCTGGTGAACCCCGGCCTGCACGTGTCCACAGCGGACGTGTACCGCGCCACCACGCCCACCGGCCGCTCCGTGGACCTGGCCCGCGCGCTGCAAGGCCCGCTGGACACCTGGATGGATACGGTGGTGAACGCGATGGAAGGACCGGTGTTCCGCTCCCACCCGGAAGTGGGGGCCATCAAGGACCTGCTGGTGGAAGCCGGCGCGTCCTATGCGGCGATGAGCGGCTCCGGCTCCAGCGTGTTCGGGGTGTTCACCGCGAAGCCAGCGCTACCGGCCTTCCCCGCCGGCCATGCCGTGTGGACGTTCCCCTTGCCGGCTATTTGAACCGCGCACGCAGCTCCACCGCGAGCTCCTCCGCGTCGTAGGGCTTCGCCACGATGCGCATGCGGTCGTCGAGCAGGAAGAAGGTCGGTGTCGCCTTCACCTGGAAGGCCTTCGCCGCCGTCGATCCCCAGCCGTTGAACTCGCTGTAGCAGCGCCAGGGGATCGCGTTCTCGCGGATGCTCGTGCTGAACTCGGTGCTGTCCGCGTCGAGCGCGATGCCCACCACCTCGAAGCCCTGTGCATGGAACGTGGCATAGTCCTGCTTGACCCCGGGCATCTGCGCGTGGCAGTGGTCGCAGGTGCTGGAGTAGAAGAAGAGCGCGGTATAGCGGCCCTGCCGGACGATGGAGCTCAGCGGCTGCTGCCGGCCCCCGTCGTTCAAGATGATGTCCGGTGCGGTGGCGCCCACGGCCACCTTCAGCAAGGCATCCACCCGGCTCCGCAGGGCAGGGTCGATGCCGGCGCTCGAGCCCGCCGGGGCCACGTAGCGGTCGATCAGGTATTGCAGCGCCATGTCGGGACCGTAGGTGGAGAAGAGCTCGATGAGGTGGTCGAGCATGTAGGCCCGGCACTCGGGGTCGGGCGCGGCCAGGGCCATCAGGGTGTCGCTGGCCACCATGAACTGGTCGGGGCTGACCACGTTCACGTTGCGCAGGAAGGTCATCACCGCCTTGTCGTAGACCGATGTGCGGAGCAACGGGGGCGCACTGAAGTCGAAGGCCCGGGCCACGGCCATGGGCCCTTGCTCTTGCGCGGCTTCCACGGCAAGGTCCGCCCGCACCACCCGGGCGAAGTAACTGTCGGGCGCCCCTTGGAGCAGGCGGGCGAAGTGGCCGGTGCGCATGCGCTGGGCACGGGCCACGGTGCTGTCCAGCTCGGCCAGCCGCTGCACATCGGTGGGCTGCAGCTGGTGTTTCTCCTGGGCGGCTGCGGCCTCGATGGCCTGGGATTCGCGGGAAACGAGCTTGTACTCCCAGAGCCGCTTGTTCTCGTCGGAAGTGACGATGCGGATGTTCCGCTGCAGGGGCAGGCCGGAGAAGGCCACATCGACCAGCGGCTCCCGCGGGTCCAGGATAAGGTCCACCCGGTCCGAGTCGTGCACGGCGAGCTGGTAGAAACCGGCGGCGTTCAGCGGAGCATGGAAGGCGAAGGTCCCGTCCCGGCCGATGGCCGTGGAATCGAGGGGCACATGGTGACTGCCGCGGGTGGCGAGCAGCACGATACGCTGGCCGGCGAGGGCGGGCGGATCGAAGGTGCCCTGGAGCCGCTGCGCGGACAGGCCGGTGGCGGAGCCGAGCAGGACGAGGAGCGCGAGCAGGCGGGACATGGGGAACGGATGGGCAAAGAAAAGGCCAGGCCCGATGGCGATGGCCGGAAAAAAAGAACCCCGACCATTGCTGGTCGGGGTTCAGATCGGCGACGACATACTCTCCCAGGCCATCAGCCTAGTACCATCTGCGCTGGTGAGCTTAACTTCTCTGTTCGGAATGGGAAGAGGTGGACCTCACCGCAATAGTCACCTGAAATCGTAAATACGATTTGAAGTGCTGTTAGACCGTACCAAAACAGACGATGATCGTCCACTGAGCGACCTATGAAGGTCAAAGTCTACGGGTAATTAGTACTACTCGGCTTTGCCATCGCTGACTTTACACCTGTAGCCTATCAACGTCGTCATCTTCGACGACCCTTAGAAGAAGTCTCATCTTGAGGTGGGCTTCGTGCTTAGATGCTTTCAGCGCTTATCCCGTCCGAACATAGCTACCCAGCGGTGCCTCTGGCGAGACAACTGGTACACTAGCGGTTCGTCCACCACGGTCCTCTCGTACTAATGGTAGCTCCCCTCAAACTTCTAACGCCCGCAACAGATAGGGACCGAACTGTCTCACGACGTTCTGAAC
>JAFDZF010000063.1 GCA_018267055.1 Bacteroidota bacterium | reverse complement strand
TCGGCCGGCAGTTGCTTCTCCGGCACGAAGCTGCCGAAGGGCAGCAGGAACTGGCTGTGGATGGTGACGCCCTTCGCATTGAGCGCCGCGATGCCCGTGGGCGCCAGGATCACGAAGCGCTTGTGCGTGCTGGCGGCCAGCTTGTGCAGAAAGGTGGTCTTGCCCGTACCGGCCTTGCCCGTGAGGAACACGTGGCGGTCGGTGCTGTTGATGAACCGTGCGGCCAGGGCGGCCATTTCGGTCTCCACGTGCGCGTCCGCGGTCGGGGCTGAGGGATCCACCACGCGAAGGTCGGAAGTGGGCAGGTATGTGCGGAGGTTGAACGGCGGATCCCGTGCTACCGGTGCGAAGCAGGCGAGGGCCGATCCCCGGCCTCAGCGATCGCGGGACCGAGGCGGTGCGGAAAGCACTGAGGAATAGAGCGGCGTGAGGGAGCGGGAGGGCGTGTCCCCTCGCTCACGCGCAAGGCCGACACACGGGCCGCGTGCTACGCTTTAGCCGGACTTGTCAGGGCCAGCGGCTGCGGCACTGCGAGGGCTTCCTCCGGTCACCTCCTCGTTCCACGCATCCGCTTGGCCCTTCCTGCGCCGGGCTACCGCTGCGCCCGCTCACGCGAGGCCTGTCACTTGATCGGTGCCTGCATCACCATCCACCGACCGGGGATGGAGCCCCCCACCGTCCATAGCTATTCCATCTCGAACGTGACCGTTACGTTCCCCGATCCCAAAGCAGCTTCCAGACCCGTCACGTCATCCACCTTTCCTAGTCGCGTGTAGCTGTATGATGTCGGGAACGTTTTGTAGAACAGCACCAACGTTCGTGACCCATACAGCATCAGGTCCCCGTTCCGTATGGTGCCGGGGTTGGAAGCATGCGTCGGAAGATCGTCGGGAAGGTCCTGGTACTTCTCGTTGCCGTTCAGTTCCTGCATGTCAAGGACCAGCGGCAGCATCCCGCGCAGCGCATCCGCCGCAGGCCCTTTGTCCAGTGTGGCCGTGAATACACGGGGTCCAATGGTGATCTTGATCATTGCCTGTTGCTCTTTGTGAAGCCGATGACCTGCTTCGGTGATCCCCTTGGCGGGTGGCGTGATCCGATCACTCGTGCCGTTGGACGGAACGGTGCCGAGGGCTGCGATGCAGGCGAGCACGATCGGCCGGGGCACCAGGGCATGGATGCGCATCCGCGGAGCCTACTTCAAGTTCGCCGTGAAGAACGCCTCCAGCTTGTCGAACGGGATCACATCCACGCGATCGTACAGGTCCACGTGGTTCGCGCCCTTGACGATCAACAGTTCCTTCGGCTCGGCTGCGGCGGCGTATGCGGTCTCGCTGAAGTAGCGGGAGTGTGCGTTCTCGCCATGGATGAGCAGGACCGGACGCGGCGAGATCTCCGCGATGTAGGTCAGGATCGGCATGTTCATGAACGAGAGCGGCGTGGTGATCGTCCAAGCGTTGCCCGAGTTCACCGACCGCCGGTGATATCCGCGCGGCGTCATGTAATAGTCGTGGTAATCGATGGCGAACTGCGCCTCGCCGCCTTTCAGTTCGTTGTAGGGAGGCTGGTAGGCCGGGGTCCCCTGCTCGGCGTCCTGCCAGCGTTGACGGCTCAACTGTTCGAGCGTGCGCGTGCGCTGTTCAAGGGTCATGGCATCGTTATAGCCCTTCGACATCACCCGTGTCATGTCATACATCGTGCTCGTGGCGACGGCTTTGATGCGCTTGTCCACCGCAGCAGCGTTCAGGGCCATGCCTCCCCAGCCGCAAATGCCGATGATCCCGATCCGCTCACGGTCAATGTTCGCTCGCAGACCAAGGAAGTCCACCGCTGCGCTGAAGTCCTCGGTATTGATGTCCGGTGAGGCAACGTCGCGCGGCTCACCACCGCTCTCCCCAGTATAGGACGGATCGAAGGCCAGCGTGATGAACCCGCGCTCGGCCATGGCCTGTGCATACAGGCCTGAGGATTGCTCCTTCACCGCACCGAACGGACCGCCGATCGCGATGGCCGCCAGTTTGCCGCTGGCGCCCTTGGGCTGGTACAGGTCCGCCGCCAAGGTGATGCCGTAGCGGTTCTTGAAGGCGACCTTTTCGTGTTCCACCTTATCGCTTTTCGCGAAGGTCTTGTCCCATTCTTGCGTCAGTTCCATGGTCTTTCCGGTGTTCATGGGTTCTTGTTGCCGCTCCGGACCCGGCTGGCAGCCCGCCAGCAGCAGGAGCGGGATGACCGCCGAAGTGGTCCGTATGCGTGATGCCTTCGTTCTCATCGTGCTGTGTTCTTCGCTCGTTCGGGTCAGAGCTTCCGAATGATTTGTGCCGGAACGCCACCCACCACGGTACCGGGCGGCACATCCTTGGTCACCACCGCTCCGGCCGCCACCACGGCGTTCTCGCCGATCGTCACGCCGGGCAGGATGGTCGCGGCGGCACCGATCCATGCGTTCCGGCGCACGGTGATGGGCTTGGCGATCAGCGCCCGGCGGTCGGCCGGGTCCAGCGGATGGTTCTCGGTGATCAGGCTCACCTTGGGGCCGATCAGCACATCGTCCTCGATCACGATCCCGCCCATGTCCAAGAACGTGCATCCGTGGTTGATGAACACGTTCCGGCCGATGCGGATGAACGCGCCGAAGTTGGTGTGGAAGGGCACGAACACCGTGGTGCTCGGATCCAGCAGTGCGCCGATGATCTCGCCCAACACCTCGCGCGTCCGCTCCACACCGTCCGATGCGTTGAGTGTGGCCGAAAGCCGCAGCGTACGATCGACCACCGCCTGTACCTTGTGGTACTGCGGGTCATCCGGCCGGAAGGCTTCCCCGGCCCGCATGCGATCGAAGATGTCGCGGAGCGCTGTGGGGTGCTCCGTGGAGGCCGGCGGGTTGGTGGGCGATGTCTGTTGCATGGTGGCGCAAAGATCCGGCGGGCAGGCAGCCTCTTCACTTGCAGAACGCGCCATTGCGCTCGCGGAGAACGACAGGTATGCGAGAGATGGGTCTCTTCGGCCCCGCTCAGGGCGGCACGCTAGCCAGCCTCAACCTCACGCCACCGTACCCACCCTGGTCCGCCATTCGCCCGGCGTTACGCCCTCCCACGTGTGGAAGGCGCGGAAGAAGGAGTTGGGGTCTTCGTAGCCGAGGAGGTAGGCGGTGTCCTGCAATTCCACGGTGCGCTGCCGCAGGTAGTGGTGCGCGAGTTCGCGGCGCGTTCCTTCCACGAGGTGCTGGAAGGTGATGCGGGCATCGGCCAGTTTGCGTTGCAGGGTGCGGGCGCTCATGCCCAGTTCGGCGGCCACGTGCTGGATGCTGGGGCGGCTGCCCGCGAGGGTGCGGAGCAGCACCTGTTTGACGCGGCCACCGACGTCGATGCTGCTTTTGTGCGCCGCGAGCTGGCTGTCGAGTTGTGCCCCCAGCACGGCAAGGAGTTCAGCGTTGTACGTGGTGAAGGGGATGTCCATGTCCGCCGTGCGGAACACCACGGCGTTGCGCCGGGCCTTGAAGGTGACGCGGCAGCCGAAGTGCTTTTCCAGCAGGGTGCGGTGCTTGGCGGCGCGGCGCAGTTCCACGCGCACCGGCGTGATGCGCCCCCCGGTGCCGCGCCCGCCCATGGCGACCATCCACGCGAGGCAGTTGTCCACCAGCACGAAGGGTTCAAGCTCCCGCGCTTCGAGGAAGACGAACTCCACGGCGGTCTCGCGGCTTCCGGCGTGCAAGTTGATCTCCTCGGGGCATACGAGCTGCTTATAGCGGCCCATGCGCTCCACGGCATCGTGGAAGTTGCGGCTGCATATGGCGGCGATGGCCGATGGCTCGAAGCATTCCAGCCGGTCATCGGCCCCGAGCTTGAGGCCGATGGCAGGGTCGCTGCTGACGGTGCCCACGGCGTGCCAGAAGGCGAAGAGCTGTGCGGTGGTGACGTGGTATTTCTCCTGCTGGAAGAAGCCCGGCGGCAGGCCCGCAGCGTGCAGGACCTTGGGCAGGGATATGCGCTGTTCCTTCAGCCGAAGGGGTACGGTGCTGAGGATGCGGAAGCGGTCGATCATGGGTATCGCCTTCGTGCTGGTGCGCTCCGGGTGCCTGCATTGCCTTCGCGAAGCCGCTTCGGCGGAGCAAGGCGCCGTAGCGACGGCGCGCGGAGCAAGTGCAAAGGAACGGCGGAGCGCGACGGGCGGACTTGCAGTATGCGCCAGAAGCGTGGACAGAAGAGGGATACGGTCGATAGGCCCGCTCGGGTGTGCGGCCCCGACGCTCAGCGCTTCCGCCAGATGGCGCCGTTGCGCGTGTCGGACCGCTCCACCAGGCCGCTCGCGACCAGCGCATCCAGTCCCCCCACGGCAGCGGCTTGCTCCACCCCCAGCATCACGGCGGCCTCCTGCGCGCACCACGTGGGATACAGGCTGAACAGTTCACCGGCCGTGGACGGAAGGGCGGCACCCGTCGTCGTGGGCGACAGCTGCTGGATGGTGGCCACCATTTGCGCATACGGTCGTGAACCGTACAGCACCTGTCGTTCGCCTTCGTTGTTGGTGACGATCATGGTGGGGAACCCGCGCACACCGGCGGCACGCGCCAGGGCCAGGTCGGCCTGGAACAGCGCCTTGCCGGCCCCCTCCACGTCCTGCTTCAGCCGTGCGGTATCCAGGCCGGTCTGGGCGGCGGCCTCGGCGATCACGTCCCAACGGGCGATGTTGCGCTTTTCCAGGAAGACCATTTCGCGCAGGCGCCGCAGGAAGGCCAGCGCCCGGGCGGGGTCCTGCAGTTCCGCGGCCTTGAAGGCGATGCTGGGCGGGTAGCTGCTGGCCAGCGGGTCCTCCAACCACACGTCGCCGATGATCGGCATGCGGTAGTGGTGGCTCGCCTCGTCCCAGTGCGACGCCACATCGCTCGGCTTGGTGATGCCGCCACCGTTGAAGCCGTCCCAACCCGGCAACAGCCCGCCCATGTGGTACTCCACGTGCACGGCCGGGCCGTACTCGGCTTTCAGGCGGCGCAGCTGCGGCTCGATGCCCCAGCAGGACGAGCAGATGGGATCGGTGAAATACTGGATGGTGATGCCCTGCGCAGGCCGGACCGCCGTGGCGGCATCGGTAGCCTCGTTCGCCGGTGCTCCGGGGATGGTGCACAGTCCGCTGTCCGGATCGCACAGCATCGAATGGTCCGCATTCGTGTTCATGGTATGTTCAGGGGTTTGCGCGCATGCGTTCAGCGTCAGCAGCAGGAAGGCGAAAGGGCGGATGGGCGGCATGGCGGCTAACTTGCGGGCACAAAGGTCCCTTGCGATGGCAGGCGCATCAATAGGTCAGCAAAAGTTGACCACCGACGGGTCCGCCCCGGACTGTCCGGCCGAAGCGCTTTTGCAAAGCGTATCGGGCAAATGGAAGCCGCGCATCCTCCTGCTGGCCACGCAGGGCCCGCTGCGCTTCGGCCAGCTGCTGCGGGCGTTGGTAGGAAGCAACAAGCAGTCCATCACCGATGCCTTGCGCGAGCTGGAGAGCGATGGCCTGTTGCACCGGACGGTGGTGCGGCCCAAGCCGCTGCATGTGGAATACACGCTCACGTCCCGGGGCGCACAGGTGGTGCCTTTGCTGAAGGGCCTGGAACAGCTCGGCTGACGCAGCTGCGCTGCTAGTGCGCTCCGCGCTCGGCCGACCGGCGGAACAGCAGCGCCGCGCCGATCCACAGGGCGACGAAGAACGCGTTGATGCCCAGGAGCGAGGCGATCGGGTCCGCGCTCCGGCCCCAGTTGAACAGGACGGCGAGGCCGGTGACCAGGGCTTGCGCCACCGCCGTGGCGAACAGGGCCATCGACATGCCCTTCGCCTGGAAGCCGGCCACCCAGCAGCCCGACAGGCCGATGGCGAGCACCGCGAAGTACAGCGCGTTCGCCGTGTTGGCCCCGGCGCCTACGATGCCCACCGCGGCATTGCTCCAGGCCAGCAGCAACCCGGCGGCGAGCGCCACCAATGCGCCCCAGCGGAAGGCGTCATCGCGCGAGCGGCGGAGGGCCAGCTCGAACAGGAGGCCGGTGCCGCCCAGGAGGAGGCCCGCGGCCAGAAAGTCACCGGGGCTCCAGTGTACCTCGTCGGTGAAGGAGCGGGCAATGAGGGGGAGCAAGAGGATCAGGGCGGCCAGGGACCAGCCGACCAGCCGCAGGCGCCCCCAGAACCGTTCGTTCCCGTTCATCCGATCCTCGTGGGACCGCGTGTGCTTGTGTGCTGCCGTTGTCATGTGCATGGGGTTGTTCGTGGATGTTCGTCCGATCGCACTCCGCTTGTAATTATTACAAAGTGCTTTGTGCCGCAAAGTAAAAAGCGATCAGAAGGGGAGTGCAAATCGAATACGTGAACGGTTGGGCCGAGATGCTCGGAAGCGGTAACGCGGGCCGCCCGGGCGATCCATGGGCATCTCTTCGCCCGGCCACTCCGGACGGCCCACCGCAGCGGGGCGCTGATCGCACCGCCGTGCGGTGGAACAGGCGCGAACGGCCCGAACGCATCGGTGGAGGGAACAGGCCGCCTAGGGTGCCGATGTGGCCCGGACCGCCGATGCGGCGGGTGCGTGGAAGGGAGATGGTCGGTGGGACCGGTGATGGACGGGTGGCCGCATGCCCCAGGCAGGGCGGCCCGCCGAGCCGAACGGTCCTGCTACGGCCTTAGGCCGCGCGGCCCAGCGCGGGGTCGCTCTTCCGGCTTTCGCCCAGGGGGCCGATGGCGCTTACGCTGAACCAATAGGCCTTGTAAGGCTCCAGGTCGGTGACGTGGTGCATGATCTTGCCGGTGATGCCGATCAGCGTCCAGTTCGCCTGGCTGCCCGCGGGGTCCTGGTCGGTGAGGTAGATGTGGTAGCCGCGGCGGCCGTGCACACCGCTCCAGCGCAGCAGCACTTCGCCCCGCCTGCCCGTCATGCGCGCTTCGTGGATCAGGGGCGCGCCCACCACGCCGATGGGCTGGGGGGTACGGGCCGGTTCGAACCCGCTGCTGGCGAGCACCGCCGCATCGCCCAGGGCGATCATGCGCACGTAGTTCGCCAGCCGGCGCAGCGTATCGTGGGCCTCCTGCACCAGCGCATCGCGCTTGTACTTGGCCACCCGGCTGCCGTCCGTGGCTTCGGTGATGGCTTCCCACAGTGCCGCGCACCGGGCCTTCAGCACGTCCATGGGCACCGGCGGGTGCGGAAAATGGGCGTTGCCCGCCATGCTGTCGCTCACCTTGCCCATCAATGTGGCCAGGCGCGTGGGCGTCAAGGTCTTCAGTTCCAGCTTGATGTTCGCTTTCATGGGGTATGCCGGTGTGTGGCTCCCGGCCCGGTGCCGGGGTTCACCCGGCTGGTACGCGGCCCGCCCCCGCGGGGTTGCGATCGTGCATCCGCCCGGGTGTGCCCTTGACCCCATCCGTCACTGCGCCGCCACCCGTCCGGGTGCAGGGGGCGGCCCGGGTGGGTGCTTCCCGTCTGCCGGGCGTCGGGTCCGGCACACCCGGGCGGGTGGTGCGCAACCCCAGGCCTGCCTGCGGCATCCACCCGGGCCGGTGCGGACGGGATGCCGATCGGATGGCGGCACTCTCCAGGCCGGGTGGGGCGGGCCACCCGGGCGGGTGCCCATCCCATGCCGTGCGCCTGGGGCCGCCTCCATGCCCTGCTGCGCCGCCTGGTATGCCTGCCACGCGGGCCGCTGGGGCCTGGAGACCCCGGCTTTCGCCCCCGATGCCTTTCCCCTGGGCCTACCGGTAAACCGGTATTTTCCTACGGTGCCTCCGGGCCCTGCGGCATCCGGCTACCTTGGTGATACTTGCCATGAAGCGCCTCCTCTTTCTCGCATGGATGGCCCTGGCCCTGCCGCTGGGTGCCCACCGGCCTGCGCCGTCCGCCGGTGCCTTTGCCGTGCCGGTGGAGACCACCGTGTACGTGACCAAGACGGGCGGCAAGTACCACAAAGGCACGTGCGGCTACCTCAGCAAGAGCAAGATCGCCATGGCGCTGAGCGAGGCGAAGGCCGCCGGCTATGGGCCGTGCAGCCGGTGCAAGCCGCCGCAGTAGCGGCCTACCGGCCTGGTCTTCGTGACCCTATAGGTCGAGTTGACCCAACACCTCGTGCAACGGCGTGCGAAGGGAAAGGATGGTGAACTGCGGTTGCAGGCCGGCTTCCACCAACCGGTCGTACTTCGCTTTGCATCGCTCATCCGCGGTCAGGAAGTGTCCGATCTCCGGGGTCACGTCGGCCTGCGCGAAGAGCTTCACGTCATTGGTGATGACCGACCGTTCCCCTGGCTCAAGCCGCTGCCCGACGAAGGCGGCCCTGAAAGCACCCGCACGTTCCGCGTGGTCGATGTTGAACGGAAGCACCTTTACATGATGGAAGGGTAGCTGGTCCTTTTTACCGCCTGCACAGTACTCGGCTATCGCAATGGTGGATAGGTACATGGCGATGTCCTTACCGAGCAAATGCTGGAAATACGCATCTGCATTCTTGAACAGGGGATCGTCCTCGTTCAGGAACCGGAGCAGGAAGCTCGTATCCAGCAATACGGGCCTAAGCATCACCGCCACGGAGTTCGTTCAGCCAGGCATCCGGGTCGATGCGCTTCAGCCACGGTGCGGCCTTGCGGCGCAGCTCGCTCAGGTAGGCCTTTTCGAACCGGTCGTGGTGGTCGATCAGCTCCACGTACTTCAGTGAGGCGCGGTCCACCTCACCCGTGGACATGTTCTGCCGCCCCATCACCCGCAGGCCATAGGTGCGGTACAGGATGTTCTTTTCCCAGCTGGCGATCACCTCCTGCGGCGTCTGCACCAGGAAGGTGCCCTTGTCCGGCACGCTCACGTGCAGGTTCGCCCGCTCCTTGCCGCCCGCATTGGTCACTTTGCCGTAGAGGTAGAGCTCCACGTCCACCCACACATCGTCCGTGCGCTGGAACGAGGTGGTGCGGTCGATCACCAGCTGTTCCGCCTCTGGAAGCCCCGCCGAAAGGGTGAACATCCACCCCCTGGCCACCGCCTCGGCCTGGATCTCCTCGATCGCCTTGGCCGTGCGCACCTCCAGGAAGTCGATGCTGTTCTGCTGCTTGACCTGGCCCAGCACCGCGTTGAAGGCGATGACGGCCTGCATGCTGGTGGTGAAGAGGTGGCGCACGGAGCCTTGCTCCACCCGGTAGCCGATGGTGGGCCGGTCCTTGCGTTCGCCGGGGAACAGCAGATCCTCGATGCGCGTGAGCAGCGCGCCAAGGTCGCGGATGTCGTAGGACTCCGGGTTCAGCTCCAGCGTGCCGTTGCGGCCTTCGATGCGGACCTCTATGGTACCTGTGCGCTCCACGCTGTAAAAGTAGGCGCCTGCTGCGGCACCGCCATCCGACCTACCGGCCCTTCGCCTTGGGCACCTTGGCCCTGGAGCCCGAAGCCTTCGGCGCCTTGGCCGCCGCCTGCAGGCCCTTGATCTTGGCCAAGGATAGGCCGGTGATCCGCGCAATGACCGCAGCTTCCATGCCTTCCGCCTTCATGGCTAAGGCCACTGCTTCGCGGCCTTTGGTTTCGCCTACCTGCAGCCCCCCATTCCTCGCCCACCCTCTCTCCGTCAACCCATCTCTCGCCGAACGCTACCCTCTCCAAAGTCGCCGCGGGGAAGCAATCGTATCTTTGAGGCATGCTTGACGGTACCCCAAGTATCGACAATGTCTTCCTTCCGCTAAAGGAGATCGTTCGCCAGGGTGACAATCCGCTGAAGCAACCCATGTGTTCGTTCCTGAAGAATGTGAACGAATTGCTGTCCGGTCGAAAGAACTTGCCTGAGCATGCCGTAGGGCTCCGTGATGAGCAATTCGCGCTACGAATTCGGGCCATTGAATGGGTCGTTTCCGAGAACATCGACCTTGGCGAGCGTTGTAGTGCGTTGAACGAACGGTTCCAAAAAATGGAGGCCAAGGACGGCCGTGATATACTACTTGCCAATATTCGCTTCGCCTTACACGCACAATTGGAGGTATTGAAAGCAATGGAGAATTCGGGGGTGGAGTTGTCCCAAATGGATACCGCTCCACTCGAACAGCTCAGTGGCTTGCAATTCTCCCAATTCGAATCGGCTTTGCTCGTTGGTGTTCCCAATCAACAAGCCGCTCATATCCTGCTGGGTTGGATGCATGCGTCCATGGATACAGAAGTGGCACTATTGATGGGCGATGCCGTGTTGAATGAGGAGATCAGGATCACCCCTCTCCGCATCGATGCATTGAACCGCTACCTCGTGAACGCAGCACAGACCTATGCCGCCAGTGCACGCCTGCTGGGTATCATTCCTTCAACGGATATGTCACCCCAACTCGCGGCCGAGCCTTTGCCGGCGGCGTGGGTGAGAGGGCAGCAGCGTCTTGCAGATAGGGGCCTAGGTGATTGGCTTCGGCTCTGATGCACCAGCTGCCCACAGGCACCGTGATCTATGTGGATCTGGGCTTACCGCCCAGCACTAAAGGACACGAACAGCAGAAACGCCGGCGCTGCATGGTGGTCGTCCATTGGCCAGCTCTCAAACTGCTCATGATCGTGCCCATCAGTGGCAGCAAACCGCCGGTTGAACTATACACTACCGTGGAATTGAAAGCAAATGGCAACGGACTCACAAAAGATTCCTTTGCGCTCTGCCATCAAATGCGCTCGGTCTCAGATAAACGTCTGGGACCCACCATCGGCCGCCTTCATGCGCTCGACGTGGAAAAGATCAAGGCCGTCGTGAAGGGAATGCTGGGGTTGTGAAGGAGCCAAGAGCAACTACTTCACTTTTGACACTGAAGCCTTGGACGAACGTTTCGGCGCCTTCAATCCTTTCACCTTGGCCAAGGATAGGCCGGTGATCCGCGCAATGGCAGCAGCTTCCATGCCTTCCGCCTTCATGGCCAGGGCCACCGAAAGCTTTTCCGCTTCGCGGCCTTTTTGCAGCCCCTTGGCCTCGCCCAGCTTTTCGCCCAAGGCCTGGGCCTCGGCCTTCAGCTTTTCCTGCTCCTTATAGGCCAGCACGTACTTCTTGCTGAAGCTGAGCTCTTCCAGCAGGCCGCTGTCCACGAAGCTGTAGTAGCCCTCTTCGCTGATGATGAGGTGCTCGATCACCGGGATGCCCAGGAAGTAGCCCACCTGCAGCATGCGGTCGGTGATGTCCTTGTCCTCGCGGCTGGGGCGCAGCTCGCCGCTGGGGTGGTTGTGCACCAACACCACCTTCACAGTGCGCTTTTGCAGTGCGATGCTGAAGATGTCCATGGGATCCACCAGCACGGCGTTCACCGTGCCCAGCCCCACCAGCTCGATGTAGAGGATGCGGTTGTTGCTGGCCAGGCCGATGACCCAGAAATGCTCCTTGCCCCGGTCGATCTTGCGGTCGCGCAGGAGGATCTTCTGCATCACGGCGTAGAGGTCCACGCTGTTCATGATCTTCACCTTCTCGGTCTGGCTGATGCGGACGTTCACGGCGCCTGGGGGTTAATGTAGAACGGGTGGACGGTTTTTTCGTCG
>JAFDZF010000062.1 GCA_018267055.1 Bacteroidota bacterium | reverse complement strand
GGCCGCGATGGTGGCCGCCGAGCGCGGGGAAGCGATCGTCGACGACCGGACCACGCTCGCGTTCAGCGCGCTCGACCTCGACCGGCTGAAGGAGCACCTGATGCCGATGGACCGTGATGCGCGCCTGCACGTGCCGGGCCTGCCCGCATACCGCGTCGACACCATCGCGCTCGCCCTGATCGCGATCGAGCGCGTGCTGATCGCCGGCGCCATCCGCGAGCTGCAGTGGAGCCGCTACGCGCTGAAGGAAGGCGCCGCGCTGCGCCTGACGGCCTGACCGCTACCTACCGCCCATGTGCCCGGCAGCCAGCGCTGCGCTCAGTACTTCGCGTGCTTCACGCTGTACTTGAAATACACCCACATGCCGATGGCGAGCCACACCACGAGGCGCAGCCAGGTGTCCCACGGCAATGCGGCCATCATGAGCCCGCAGACGATGATCCCGAGGATCGGCACCAGCGGCACCAGCGGCGTGCGGAAGCCGCGCGGGGCCTCGGGCATCCGGTTGCGCATGATGATGACGCCGATGCACACCAGCACGAAGGCCAGCAGCGTGCCGATGCTGGTCATCTCGCCCACCACGTCGCCCGGGACGAGCCCGGCGAAGAGGCCCACGAACACGAGGAAGAGCATGTTGCTCCTCCACGGCGTGTGGTACCGCGGATGCACCTGGCTGAACACCGGCGGCAGCAGGCCGTCGCGGCTCATGCTGAAGAACACGCGGCTCTGGCCGAGCAGCATCACGAGGATCACCGAGGAATAGCCGGCCAGGATGGCGACGATCACGATCTGCTGCAGCCATACGTACGGGGTGTGCGCGATGGCCGTGGCCACCGGCGCGAGCTTGTCCGTGGCGCCGCCGAAGGCCGTATAGGGCGCCAGGCCCGTCATCACATGCGCGAAGAGCACATAGAGCACCGTGCAGATGGCGAGCGAGCCGAGGATGCCGATGGGCATGCTGCGCTGCGGGTTCTTCGCCTCCTGCGCCGCCGTGCTCACCGCATCGAACCCGATGTAGGCGAAGAAGATGATGCCCGCCCCCTGCAGGATGCCGCTCCACCCGAACTCGCCGAAGGTGCCCGTGTTCACGGGGATGTACGGGACATAGTTGGCGCCATCGATGTAGGTCCAGCCGAGGAGGATGAAGATGAGCACCACCGCCACCTTGAGCGTGACGATGACGGCATTGACCCCGGCGCTCTCGCGCGTGCCGCGCGCCAGCAGCAACGACATGCACGCCACGATGAACACCGCGGGCAGGTTGATCACGCCCCCCTCGAACGGCCCCGCCATGAGGGCATGGGGGATGTGGATCTCATGCATCAACAGCAGGCGGTTCAGGTACTGGCTCCACGAGATGGCCACCATGGCCGCCCCCACCGCGTACTCCAGCACGAGGTCCCACCCGATCACCCAGGCCCAGAAGCGGCCCATGGTGGCGAAGCTGTAGGTGTAAGCACTGCCCGCGATGGGGATCATGCTGGCGAACTCGGCATAGCACAGGCCCGCGAACGCGCAGCCGATGGCGCTGATGACGAACGAGAGGGTGACGGCCGGGCCGGCATGCTCCGCCGCCACCTTGCCCGTGAGGGAGAACAGGCCCGCCCCGATGATGGCGCCGATGCCCAGGAGCACGAGGGCGATGGGCCCCAGGTGGCGTTTCAGGGTGCCATGCCCCTCCTCGTTCGCTTCGGCCATCAGCGCCGTCAAAGGCTTGCGTACGTTGTGTCCGCTCATCCGCATCCGTGGTTTGCGCCTAAACTAACCGAACGGACCATAACACGACCCGGGCCCCCAACGCCGCAGGGTCCCCCGCACCGCTGCGGAGGACCCTGCGTATCGCGAACGGCGGACGGGACCCGCCGTGGAAGGTCAGGCGAAAGGCGCGCCCAGGAAGCGGCCCAGGCCGATGTCGTACCGGCTCACGTCGATGATGTCCGGCGATTCGTAGGGGTGGTCGTTCGGATCATAGCCCAGGGTATTGATGAGCTTGTCCTTCGGATGCGGCTCCTTGTAGCCTGGGCGGGCGGGGTCCTGCGGGCGGTCCGGTACGGCGTTCGTCGGCGGGCGGTGGCCGCCGGAGGCCGGGCTCTCTTCCTTCAGCGCGTCGGGCAGCTCACGCTCGTCGTTGTTGCCGGCGCCTTCCTCGGGTTCGGGCGGCCGGGCCACCGGCCGTTGCTGGCGAACGACCCGCCGGTGGACGGACGTGGATTTCTTCTTCCGGGTGCGTGATCGCGTGATCATGGGTGCGGGGAGTTCGAGGGCGGGGCAGCCGACATCGTGCCATGATCGCTGGCGCCTGCGGGGATGGGCATGCCGGGCCGTTCCTCGTGGTGTTGCGGGTGTTGATGCCGACGATCGGCCGTCCGCGCCGGGCGGCGGGTGTGGACGATCCCCCCATCGGGGTGCGCGAAGCTCCACGGTGCGTGTTAACGGATCTAACGATCGGTGTTAAAGCATGCTGATCCCGCCCACCTGCCTGGCGATCGACGGAACCTTTGGATCGCGGTACGACCCAAATGACCGCAACCGACATGAGAACCCTGTTGATCGCCGCTGCCCTGAGCACCGGCCTGTTCGTTTCCCAAGCCACGTTCGCTTCCGCCACTGCACCCGTTCCCGGTGCGCGCCACACCACCGCCCAGGCTGCGCAGGCGCAGACCAAGAAGAAGCACGAGCACCACGCCCGCACGGCCAAAGCGATGAAGCCCCACAAGGCCAAACCCGCCGGCACCACGAAGGCGGCCCCGGCCGCTCCCGCGAAGAAGTGACATCCCCGTGCTCCAGCACGACGGCCGGTCCGCAAGGGCCGGCCGTTCGCATTCCCATCCGTCCGGGGGTACGGTGATACCTTCGCGCCGCCCATGAACGCTCCCTCCCGCTCCGCCTTCGCGCAGCGCACGGTGTTCCCGGTCCTTCTCGCCATCAGCTTCTCGCACCTGCTCAATGACACGGTGCAGGCCCTCATCCCGGCCATCTACCCGGTGGTGAAGGACGGGTTCCACCTTTCGTTCGCCGAGATCGGCCTCATCACCCTCACCTTCCAGCTCACCGCCTCGCTGCTCCAGCCCTTCGTGGGCCATTTCACGGACAAGCGGCCGCAGCCGTACTCGCTGATCGCCGGGATGTGCTTCAGCCTGGCGGGACTGCTGGCGCTGGCCCGCGCGGGCAGCTTCCCCGCGATCCTGGTCGCCGTGGCCCTGGTGGGGGTGGGCTCGTCCATCTTCCATCCCGAGGCCTCGCGCATGGCGCACCTGGCCGCTGGCGGGCGCCGCGGGCTGGCGCAGGCCGTGTTCCAACTGGGGGGGAACGCCGGATCGGCGCTGGGACCGCTGCTGGCGGCGCTCATCATCGTGCCGCTCGGGCAGGCGAAGGTGTCGTGGTTCGCCCTGCTCCCCTTGATCGCCATCGCCGTGCTCTGGCAGGTGGCCGGCTGGTACAAGCGGCACTCGGCCATCATGGCGCGGCGGCCCCGGCCCGTGGTGGTGCGCCACACCCTTCCCCGCCGCCAGGTGGCCGGCACCATCGCCGTGCTGCTCGCCCTCATCTTCTCCAAGCAGGTCTACCTGGCCTGCGTCACCAGCTACTTCACCTTCTTCCTCATCGACAAGTTCCACCTCCCGGTGCAGGATGCGCAGCTGTACCTCTTCCTGTTCCTCTTCGCCGTGGCGGCCGGCACCCTCATCGGCGGGCCCATCGGCGACCGCTACGGCCGCAAGCACGTGATCTGGGCCTCCATCCTCGGGGCCGCCCCCTTCACCCTGTTGCTGCCCTATGTCAGCCTGTTCTGGGTGAGCGTGCTCTCGGTGCTCATCGGGCTCATCCTTTCCTCGGCCTTCTCGGCCATCCTGGTGTACGCGCAGGAGCTGCTACCGGGCAAGGTGGGCATGGTGGCGGGCCTCTTCTTCGGCTTCGCCTTCGGCATGGCCGGCATCGGGTCGGCGCTGCTGGGCAAGCTCGCCGATGCCACCAGCATCACTTACGTCTTCCACGTGTGCGCCTACCTGCCGCTGATCGGCCTGGCCGCCCTCTTCCTCCCCCGCGACCGCGCCCCGCAGGCGGCCGGGTAGATCCTTCCTCCTTTCGGGGGCGATCCGCCCCGAGCGCCCACCGGCCGTCCGCTCCCGGCCGCCTGGACCCGGGCTGGCATGGATCCGTCATGGTACCGGGGACCAAACTCCCCGCTCCATGGAACGCCTACGCCTCCTGCCCGCCCTGCTCCTTTCCCTCCTGGGCCCGGCCGCCCAGGCCCAAACGGCCACGCCGGTCTGGCGCCCCCTGACCGACAGCGTGTTCTTCGTGCTGCACCTGAGCGAGGACCAGGTCGCCCGTTCCCGCGCGATCGACGCGCACTACAACACGGAACGGCACAAGCTGCAGGCCGACCGCGCGATGCCGGCCACCGACCGCGACCGCGCCCTCAGCGGCCTGGCCGCCGCGCGCGAGAAGGAGGTGCAGGGGGTGATGACGCACGACCAGTTCGAGCAATGGATCGGCAGGCCGAAGCGGCCGGAGAGCAAGCGCCTGAAGGGGACGCCCCGGCAGTGACGCGGCGCTCCCATCTTTGCGCTATGCCGCCCAAGCCGCGGCCCCTTCCGCATGGCCAAGATCCTCATCATCGACGACGAGAAAGCGATCCGCAACGCATTGCGCGACATCCTTGAGCACGAGAAGCACACCGTGGACGAGGCCGAGGACGGAGCGGCCGGCCTGGAGAAGGCGAAGAAGGGCGGCTATGACGTGGTGCTCAGCGACATCAAGATGCCCAAGCTGGACGGCCTGGAGTTCCTGCAGAAGCTGATGGCGCACAATGAGGAGCTGCCGGTGATCATGATCAGCGGCCACGGCACCATCGACACGGCCGTGGAGGCCCTGAAGAAGGGGGCGTTCGATTTCATCGAGAAGCCGCCGAACATCAGCCGCATCCTGGTGGCCGTGCGCAACGCGCTGGACCGCGGCTCCCTGGTGCAGGAGACGCGGACGCTCCGCCAGAAGGTGCAGAAGGAGAAGGCCGGCGGCAGCCGCATGGTGGGCGAAAGCAAGGCCCTGGAGCACATCCGCGAGATGATCGCCAAGGTGGCGCCCAGCGATGCGCGCGTGCTGGTCACCGGCGGCAACGGCGCCGGCAAGGAAGGCGTGGCCCGGATGATCCACGAAAAGAGCGGGCGCGCCACGGGCCCCTTCGTGGAGGTGAACTGCGCGGCCATCCCCGGCGAGCTGATCGAGAGCGAGCTGTTCGGCCACGAGAAGGGGGCCTTCACCAGCGCGGTGGCCCAGCGCAAGGGCAAGTTCGAGCTGGCCGACGGCGGCACCCTTTTCCTGGACGAGATCGGCGACATGAGCCTGGCCGCCCAGGCCAAGGTGCTCCGCGCCTTGCAGGAGAACCGCATCACCCGCGTGGGCGGCGACAAGGACATCAAGGTGAACGTGCGCGTGGTGGCCGCCACCAACAAGGACCTGCGGAAGGAGATCGAGAAGGGCCAGTTCCGCGAGGACCTCTACCACCGGCTGAGCGTGATCCCCATCCACGTGCCCAGCCTGAGCGAACGGCTGGAGGACATCCCCCTCCTGGCCGAGCACTTCATCCAGCTGGTGTGCGCCGAGCAGGGCATCGCCCCGAAGAAGATCACCGACAAGGCCATCAAGGAGCTGCAGAAGCTGCCCTGGACCGGCAACGTGCGCGAGCTGCGCAACGTGATCGAGCGCCTGGTGATCCTCAGCGGCAAGGAGATCACCGACGAGGAGGTGAAGCTGTACGCCCGGCCAGGCAAATAGCACAATCGGCTGATCTTCAGACATATATAGCCTACATCAGCCGCCATCCATCGCTGTAACCTTCGCCGATGGATCGCGTAGAGGGGCTCCATGGATCCCTTGATCCGGCCTTTCCTCGTTCGGTGTCCACTGTTCATCGATCCGTGGATACTGAGCGGCGAAAGGCCTTCGTTACCGTAGGCAACCTCACCCAACTTGCGCCGTCTTCCCTAGCGGAACCTGCAAGGAAAGCAAGCCGCAACCCCAAACAACCAGGCCATGGAACTGTTGAACAACATCCACGCGTTCTTCTTCGACCGTTTCGGGGATAGCATGTACTACATCCTCGGCTTCTTCGTGATCGTCTCCGTGGTGGCCCAGTGGCGGTTGTACGACAAGGCCGGCCAGCCCGGCGTGGCGGCCATCGTCCCCATCTGGAACATGATCGTGTTCCTGAAAGTGGTGGGGCGTCCGGCCAGCCACCTGTGGCTCTTCCTCATCCCCGGCTACAACATCTACCTGCTCCTGCGGGTGTGGGTCGAGACCGCGCAGAGCTTCGGGAAGACCTCCATGCTCGACTATGTGCTGGTGGTCCTGCTCAACGGCCTCTACATCCTCAACCTGGGGATGAGCTACGACACGAAGTACGTGGGCCCCGTCTACGGCCGCCCGGCCCCCACGCCGGCCCGCCCCTTGAAGCCACGTCCTAGCCTGGCTTGACGAGCGGACCCCGGCGGCCGCATACGTGCGCCCGCTGAGGAACGTGGCTGTCCTGTCCGTTCGACCCGTACCGATCCAACGAAGGCCGCCCTCGGGCGGCCTTCTTCTTTTCCGATCACGAGGCCGGTGTCAGCCCAGCAGGGCCTCGGCCTTCTTCAGGGCGTTGGCCATGCCGCCGGGCTCCTTGCCACCAGCCGTGGCGAAATCCGGCTGCCCGCCGCCCCCGCCCTTGATCTCGGGGCTGATCTGCTTGATGATGTCCACCGCCTTCAGGCCCGTGGCTTCGGCGAAGGCCTTGCCCAGGGATACTGCGAGCAGCGGCTTGCCATCGATGACCGAGCCGGCCACCAGGGCCAGGTCGCTGTGCTGTTCACGCAGGGCGAAGCCCAGGTCCTTCAGGCCTTGGGCGTCCAGGTCCAGCCGCTCCACGAGCACCTTCACCCCTTTGGCATTGGCCTTCGCCTTGGCCGGGATGGACGAGGCGAGGCTGCGGACCTTCTCCCGCGCGGCCTTCTCCACCTCCTTCGCGAGCAGCCCGTTCTGCTCCACGAGCTTCTCCACGGCGGCCACCACGTCGGCGGGGTTCTTGAGCAGGGCGGCGATCGCGTCCAGCTTCGCGAGCTTGCCGGCGATCATGCGCTCGGCCTCCACGCTGGTGATGGCCTCGATGCGGCGGATGCCGGCGGCGAGGGCGCTCTCGGCAACGATGCGGAAGGGGCCGATGACGCCCGTGCGCGGCACATGGGTGCCTCCGCACAGCTCCACGCTCGGGCCGAACTTCACCACGCGCACCTTGTCGCCGTACTTCTCGCCGAAGAGCGCCATGGCGCCCATGGCCCTGGCCTCGTCGATGGGCACGTTGCGCAGGTCCTCGAACACGAGGTCGTCGCCGATCAGGTCGTTCACCTCCCGCTCGATGGCCGCCAGCTCCTCGGGCGTCACCTTGGCGAAGTGGCTGATGTCGAACCGCAGGCGGTCGGGGGCCACGAGCGAGCCCTTCTGCTCCACGTGCGTGCCCAGGTGCTTGCGCAGGGCGTGGTGCAGCAGGTGCGTGGCGGTGTGGTTGCGCGCGGTGAGGGCGCGGCGCGAGGCGTCCACCTCGGCGGTGAACGCGGCGCCCACCTCCTGCGGGAGCTCCTTGGTGAAGTGGACGATGAGGTTGTTCTCCTTCTTGGTGTCCGTCACGGCGATGCGCTCGCCGCCATGCACCAGCCAGCCCTGGTCGCCCACCTGGCCGCCGCCTTCGGCATAGAACGGCGTCCGGTCCAGCACCACTTGGTACTGGTCCCCGCCCTTGCCCGAGACCTTCCGGTAACGCAGGATGTGCGCGGTGGTGCTCAGCTCGTCGTACCCCACGAAAAGGGTCTCGCCCTTCGCCAGCTCCACCCAATCGCCGGTGGTGACGGCGGTGGCGGCGCGCGAGCGGTCCTTCTGCTTCCGCAGTTCGGCATCGAAGCCTTCCATGTCCACGTCGCGCCCCTGTTCGCGGGCCATCAGCTGCGTGAGGTCGATGGGGAAGCCGTAGGTGTCGAACAGCTCGAAGGCCTTGTCGCCGGCGAGGTCGCCCCGGCCCTCCTTCAGGAGCTGCTCCAGGCGCTTGGTGCCTTGCTCCAGCGTGCGCAGGAAAGCCTTCTCCTCTTCCAGCACCACGCTTTCGATCAGCTGCTGCTGCTTGCGCAGCTCGGGGAACTGCGCCCCCATCTGCTCGGCGAGCTCGGCCACCAGCGCGTGGATGAAGGGGCGGTCGAGCCCCAGGAAGCTGTAGCCGTAGCGCACCGCGCGGCGCAGGATGCGGCGGATGACGTAGCCGGCGCCGGTGTTGCTGGGCAACTGGCCGTCGGCGATGGCGAAGCTGATGGCGCGCAGGTGGTCGGCGATCACGCGCATGGCGATGTCGCCCTTCTCCTCCTGGCCGTAGCGCTTGCCGCACAGCTTCGCCAGCGCCTGGATCAGCGGCTGGAACACATCGGTGTCGTAGTTGCTGCGCTTGCCCTGCAGCACCATGCAGAGGCGCTCGAAGCCCATGCCGGTGTCCACGTGCTGCGCGGGCAGCGTCACCAGCGAGCCGTCGGCCTTGCGCTCGAACTGCATGAACACGTTGTTCCAGATCTCGATCACCTGGGGGTGGTCGTTGTTCACCAGCTCGTGGCCGGGCCGCTGCCGCTTCTCTTCCGCGGTGCGCACGTCCACGTGGATCTCCGTGCACGGGCCGCAGGGGCCGGTGTCGCCCATCTCCCAGAAGTTGTCCTTGCGGCCGAAAGGCAGCACCCTCCCTTCGGGCAGGTACTTCAGCCAGAGCTGGCGCGTCTCCTCGTCGGCGGGCAGCTTGTCGTTCGCGTCACCGCCGAAGTAGGTCACGTAGATGTCCGCCGGGTCGATCCGGTAGGTGTCCACCAGCAGCTCCCATGCCCACTGGATGGCCTCCTTCTTGAAGTAATCACCGAAGCTCCAGTTGCCGAGCATCTCGAACATCGTGTGGTGGTAGGTGTCGATGCCCACCTCCTCGAGGTCGTTGTGCTTGCCGGAGACGCGCAGGCATTTCTGCGTGTCGGCGACCCGCTTGTGCTTCACCGGCCGGTTGCCCAGGAACAGGTCCTTGAACTGGTTCATGCCCGCATTGGTGAACATCAGCGTGGGGTCGTCCTTCACCACCATGGGCGCGCTGGGCACGATGGTGTGGCCGCGCTGGGCGAAGTGGTCGAGGAAAGCCTGGCGGGTCTCGCGGGAGGTCATGGAACGCTGGAAGATCAGGGTTGCGAAAGTAACCGGTCCGCTGGAGGAGCCGGTGACGGGTCAAGCGGCAGGGCCGATAGCGGCACCGGGTGATCCTTACCCCTGCTCCTGCCGCCTGCTCCTCGTATTTTCGCCCTTCCCCATGGCCGAGCACAAGTACCGCTTCAACCAGAACACGCTCAACTTCGAGCGCATCCGGGTCAGCGGCTGGCAGAAGGCGAAGCGCACCGCGCTGGCGCTCACGCCGGGCCTGCTATTGGGCGTGCTGGGCATCTTCCTGGCCTTCCAGTTCATCGATTCGCCCAAGGAGGCCACGCTGCGCCGCGAGAACCAGCAGCTGATGGTGGAGTACGAGCTGATGAACAAGCGCCTGGCCGACATCGAGAACGTGCTGGGCGATGTGCAGCGCCGCGACGACAACGTGTACCGCGTGATCTTCGAGGCCGACCCCATCCCGTCATCGGTGCGCCAGGCGGGCATGGGCGGCGTGAACCGCTACAAGGACCTCCAGGGCTATGCCAGCAGCGACCTGGTGATCGCCACGCGCAAGCGGCTGGACAAGATCGCGAAGCAGCTGTACGTGCAGAGCCTCTCGCTGGACGAGCTGGCCTCGCTGGTGATGCGCAAGCAGGACATGCTGGCGAGCATCCCCTCGGTGGAGCCGATCCCCAGGGACAAGGCGCAGGTCAGCTCCGGCTTCGGCGAACGCATGCACCCGATCCTGAAGATCCAGAAGCAGCATCTCGGGCTGGACTTCACCTCGCCCATCGGCACGGTGGCCCACAGCACGGGCGATGGGAAGGTGGTCTTCGCCGACTACAGCACGAACGGCTTCGGCATCCACGTGATCATCGACCACGGCTTCGGCTACGAGACGCTCTACGGCCACCTTTCGGCGGTGAAGGTGCGCGTGGGCCAGCACGTGAAGCGCGGCGACGCGATCGGCCTGGTGGGCAATACCGGCCTGAGCAGCGGCCCCCACCTGCACTATGAGGTGCACAAGGACGGCACGCCGGTGGACCCCGTGAACTACCTCTTCAACAGCCTCACGCCCGAGGAGTACGCGCGGATGATCGAGATCTCGCGCAATGCCGGCCAATCGATGGACTGACCCTTTCGCACGGATGACCATCCACTTCGACCATCCCGCGCTTCGCCTCATGGGTGCCCTGACGCTCGCCGCGTTCAGCACCAGCGACACCGCGGGCCAATGGACCCTTGCCGATTCCAGCGTTGCCGATACGAGGATCCTTGCCATCTCCCATCTCGGAGCATCGGGCTATATCGGGCTGGGCGGGTATTTCTTCACCAGCCAGGATGCCGGCGGTACCTGGGGATCGTACCTGCCCACCGTCTCCGGGCTTCCGATGATCGGGATCTGGGTGGACGCCCACTTCCCCACGGCGCAATCAGGCATGGTCGTGGGTGCCCTCAATTTCGATAATGAGTACATGATCATGGGCTCGGAGGACATGGGCCTGACCTGGACGCCGCTGTATGAGAGCAATACGGGCAATTACCCGCGTCGCCTCAATGCCGTCCATTTCCCCACCGCATCGGTGGGTTATGCGGTGGGCACGAACGGTCGTATCGTGCGCACCACGAACGCGGGGGCGAACTGGTCCAACCTGCCGACATCCATTGGCAGCGAGATCACTTCGGTCCACTTCTTCGATAGTGCGAAAGGCGTGATCGCTGGCAATGGCTTGCTGATGCGCACGACATCCGCAGGGACCTCCTGGGCCACGGTGCTGTCCGTCAACGGCAGGCACATCCTGGACGGTGCCGGCAATGCGGTGGTGGCCTGCGGACCGAACACCTGCCACATCTCTGAAGATGGCGGGGTCACATGGACCACACGCCCGACGCCGTTCGCCAAGGCCACGAGCATGCATGCGTTCAGCGCGAACGAGTTCATCGTGGTGGACGATGAGGCCGGCAAGGTCTATCTCACTTCTTCCGGCGGCCTCTACTGGGAGATCGCCGTGCTGCCGCCGGGCGCGGGCCCTCTATCGGTCGATTTCCTCGACGCGGACAACGGATGCCTGGGCGGAAGGCTCGGTGATCGTTCGATGATCCTCACTACGAATACGGGGCCTGGACCCGGCATCCCCGTCGCGACGATCGCCTCCAATACATCCCAGTCCTGTGGCTCCAGTTCATGCACCCTCCAGTTGAACGGATGCGACCCCGATTGGGCGGTGAGCTGGTACCGTGACGGTGAACCGATCGCAACAGGCGTTACGGCCCAGGTGACGTTCACCACATCCACCTTCGTCACCGGGATCGAGGCCCATGTCGACAATGGCGCCTACACGGCCGTCATCCCCTGGAACGGTGGCGTGGAGGTCCTCCAACCGTTCACGGTGACGGCAGGAAGCGACATCCTGCTGTGCGCGGGCAACTCCGGGACGCTTTCGGTGGACGCCCCGCCCGGGTCCACTGTGCTTTGGCAACCTTCCACCGGCCTCTCCAGCACCACTTCGCTCAGCCCCGTGGTCTCCGGCCTTGCAGCCACGCAGGCGTACACGGCCACCGTGACGAACGGACCCTGCAGTTCAAGCGATGTCCAGGTCGTGGAACAACTCCCACCGATCCCCCCTACGGACTGGTCCGCGATCGCCACCAGTTCCACGCAAGGCCTGTACACGTTCGTGGACGCGTTCAATGGATTTCTGGGCGAAGGGAACACGATCCGAACGACGGCCGATGGTGGCATGACCTGGACCGCGCACAGCGTCCCCACCTCCGGCGAATGGCCTGAGACCCGGTTCTGGATGCATGATGCCTTCCACGGCTACATGGGCCAGCAATATGCCCTCTACCGGACCGATGACGGCTGGCGGACCTACGACGTCATCGCCCTCCAACTGATCGGCGGGAACTACCGCTACAATCCGTTCGGCATGAACCGCGATACCGTCCTGCTGACGTGCAATTCCACCACGTCCAGTTCGGACCGCATGATGCGGTCGATCGACGGAGGATATTCATGGGCAGCGATCGACCACTCGTTCTTCAACCTGATGGACGTGGTGTTCCCCGGCGGCAACGTGGTGGTCGCCGGTGGTGGTTTCGGCTCGACCGACCCGCGGCTCTACCGTTCGACGGATGCCGGCCTGACCTGGCAGAACATCGCCCCCCCCGCCGGGATGGGCCAAGTAGCGGATCTTGAGGTGGCCACGGACGGTACCGTGTATGCGGCATCGTACGGCCGCATCTGGCGGTCCGGCGATATGGGCCTCACGTGGACGGTGGATTGGGATGCGACGGCCCCCGGCACGGGCAATATCGCCTTCGTATCGTTCCAAGGACCCGATTCCGGTTTCGCGGTGATCCACGGCGATATCTGGCAAACGGTGAACGGTGGCGCATGCTGGCAGTCGATGGACGCCGGATTGGGCGCATACAACACCTGCCTGTCCAGCGTGGCTGATGAGGTCACCTTCGTCCAAGCCGGCGCCTCGATCTTCGAGGGTGCCACATTGTTCCGCAACCATCCGCCCACCCCCGGGCTCCGGTTCCAACTGGCCCGCGATACCGTCTGCGCCGGGAACGCCCCCCTGGTAGTGAACAACTCCATCGGTCACAGTTCCTTCACCTGGAGCATCGATGGCACATCGGTGTCCGTCGAAGCACAGCCCCAGCTTCCTGTCCTCGATCCAGGTGACCACACCATCACGCTGACGGGGACGAGCGACCAAGGCACGTCGAGCGTCACCCGCCCGTTCTTCGTCCAGGCCTTCGATGTGACCCCCCAGCTCAGCCTGGCCGAGGTGCCTTGCTGGGCGGGGGATACCGTTCACATCGCAGCGGCCTCCCCCATGCCCGTCCTCGGGTATAAATGGTACATCCGAACGGCAACGGACAGCATCCTCCAATTCGGCGGCGGGCCAGTATTCACCGTATACGCGGACCCCTTCCCCTTTTCATACATGGCGGTCCCCTTCAGCCTTTCCGGTTGCCTAGGGAACTTCTCGGAAGCGATCACCATCAGCGCTGACAACCGCATGCCCTATGTCTACCAGCCGAGCGATGATGACATCTGTACCTGGGGTTCACCGACAAGCACATGGTATTCCACGGGACCCTGGACCCCCGATGCGGACCTCTATGACTATCTGTGGACGATAAGCCCGGCCAGTGCCGGAACGATGTTCCCGTCGGGTGATTCGTGCCTGATCGTATGGGCCGATACGTACGTCGGCAATGTGCATCTCACCTGCCAAGGCATCGACGATTGCGGTGCAGGACCGCCGAGCGGCGTCTGGTTCGCCGTGGACACCGGCAACTTCATCACGGTGCAGCCCGTGGACATCACCGTGGACGTGGGGGATGACTTCAGCCTCAGCGTGCAACTGTCCCACCCATTGCCCCAGCAGGGGGATTGGTTCCAGAACGGGAACATGGTGGTGCATGAGGCCAACGACCATTATTACCCCGAGGCCACATTGGACCTTGCCGGCGAATATTATTGGCGGGGATGGGTATCGGATGCCTGCGGCTACCTGTACTCGGATACCATTACCGTGACCGTGTCGACGGCAACAGGATCCGGGGAAGGTCCCGAGCAGCAGCTCGCAGTGTGGCCGGACCCGTTCCTGGAAAGCTTCAACCTGCGCGTGCCGGGGTCGGCCTCGGGTCTGACCTTGTTGCTGCAGGATGCAGCTGGCCGCACCATACATAGCGAGGCGATCGGTGCGGGCGCATCGCGCACGATCACCGTGGACCTGGACGGCTTGGCCACGGGCGCATACGTGCTCACGCTCACGAACGCCGACACGCGCTATCGGGCGCACCTCTTGCGCGCAGAGTAGCTTATCCAATGGGCATGACCGTTAATTTCGTGCTATGCCGCTGAAGGAGAAGACGATCGAGCGCATCTACTGGACCATCGGCGAAGTGGCCGTGCAACTGGGCGTGAACACCTCGCTGCTGCGCTACTGGGAGAAGGAGTTCGGCATGCTCCGCCCCAAGCGCACGAGCAAGGGCGATCGCCTCTATACCAAGGACGACATCGCCAAGGTGCGCGACATCCAGCACCTGCTCAAGGAGCGCGGCTTCACCATCCAGGGGGCGAAGGAGCAATTGCGGGCCGGCACGCGCCCGGAGGACCGGCTGCAGGAAGCCGTGAAGCGCCTGTCGGACGTGCGGACCCGGTTGGTGGACCTGCGCCGGGAGCTGGCCGGCGGAGCGGACGAGGTGCCCGCGGCCCTGGCCTCGATGACCGCCTAGAGCCGCGCGTCCTTCAGCAGGTAGTTCCCCACGTAGTCCGCGATGCCGGCCTCCAGCGTATGGAAGGGCCTGTCGTAGCCGATGCCCCGAAGCTTCTCCATGCGCGCCTCGGTGAAGTACTGGTACGTATCACGGATGTCCGCCGGGGTGTCGATGAAGGTGATTCGCTCCTCCCGGCCCAGGGCCTGGAAGGTGTTGCGGGCCAGGTCGAGGAAGGTGCGCGCCGTGCCGCTGCCCAGGTTGTAGAGCCCGCTGTGGGTGCGGTGCTCCATCAGGAAGAGGCACACGTCGCACACGTCCTTCACATAGACGAAGTCGCGCAGCTGCTCGCCGTCCTTGAAATCGGGCCGGTGGCTGCGGAAGAGCTTCATGCCGCCGGTGGCCGTGATCTGCTGGAAGGCATGGAAGACCACGCTGGCCATGCGGCCCTTGTGCCCTTCGTTGGGCCCGTACACGTTGAAGAACTTCAGCCCGGCCCAGAAATAGGGCTTCCGCTCCTGCGTCAGCGCCCACTTGTCGAAGTCGTTCTTGCTCTCCCCGTACGGGTTGAGCGGCTTCAAGCGGAACGGCAGGGCCTCGTCATCGGCATAACCCAGCTCGCCCGCCCCGTAGGTGGCACCCGAGGAGGCATAGACCAGCGGGATGCCGTAGCGCACGCAGCGCTCCCACACCTGCTGGCTGTAGCCCACGTTCAGCTCGTCGAAGATGCGGCGGTCGAACTCGGTGGTGTCGGTGCGGGCCCCGAGGTGGAAGATGAACTGCACGAAGCGCTCATTGGCGTCGAGCCATTCGGGGAAGGCCGAGCGCTCCACCCAGGCGGACAACGGCTTGCCGTCGAGGTTCCGGGCCTTGTCGGTCCGGGAGAAGTCGTCCACCGCCACGAGGTCGGCATAGCCGCGCCGGGCCAGCTCGCCCACCAGGCAGCTGCCGATGAAGCCCGCGGCCCCGGTGACGACGATCATGGGGGCGAAGGTAGGGGCGGCACCGGTCCGCTGCCGGGCGCCCCGCGGGCCGCGGCCGGGGAGCGCACGCCCGGGTCCCGTATCTTCGCGGCTTCGCCAGGGACCGCCATGCCGCTCGTACACATCACCCGCCGCGAACGCTTCAGCGCGGCGCACAAGCTCTTCCGCCCGGAATGGTCGGACGAGCAGAACCGCTCGGTGTTCGGCAAATGCGCCAACCCCAACTGGCATGGCCACAACTACGAGCTGTGGGTGACGGTGAAGGGCGAGCCCGACCCGAGCACCGGCTTCGTGGTGGACCTTTCGGCGCTCGGCCGGCTGGTGCAGGAAGAGGTGGTCCAGCACGTGGACCACAAGAACATGAACCTCGACGTCCCCTTCATGCAGGGCCGCCTCACCAGCACGGAGAACATCGCCATCGCGGTGTGGGAACGGCTGGAGGCGCCGGTGAAGGCCCTGGGCTGCACGCTGCACTGCGTGAAGCTGAAGGAGACGGAGAACAACCACGTGGAGTACTTCGGCGCATGAACGACCATGGGCACGGCCTCGGCGCGGAGAACGCCGCCGAAGGCTACCAGCGCATCGACCAGTTCGACCAGGCCAGCGTGGAGCGCATCAGCGCCCACTACGGCGACATCCTGAGCGCCATCGGCGAGGACCCCGAGCGGGAGGGCCTGAAGAAGACCCCCGAGCGCGTGGCCAAGGCGCTGCAGTACCTCACCCACGGCTACGACCTGGACCCGGCGGCCATCCTGCAAGGGGCCCTGTTCCGGGAGGACTACAGCCAGATGGTGCTGGTGAAGGACATCGAGGTGTACAGCCTGTGCGAGCACCACCTGCTGCCCTTCTTCGGCAAGGCGCACGTGGCCTACGTGCCCAACGGCCGTATCGTGGGGCTGAGCAAGGTGCCCCGCGTGGTGGACGCCTTCGCCCGCCGCCTCCAGGTGCAGGAACGCCTGACCAACGAGATCCGCGACTGCATCCATGCGGCCCTGGAGCCCCTGGGCGTGGCCGTGGTGATCGAGGCCTCGCACCTCTGCATGCAGATGCGGGGCATCCAGAAGCAGAACAGCGTGACCACCACCTCCGCCTTCACCGGTATCTTTCTGGACGATCCGCGGACCCGCGAGGAGTTCATCAAGCTGATCTCGGCCAAACTGCACTAGACCAATACATCCGCCGGATCCCGGCGACCGAACCATGGACAACAACCTGTTCCAACCGCCTCCCGGCCAGCAGCCGTTCGCAGGCACGGCCGATGTCGACACCACGCGCGCCTTCCTGGCCCGCGTATTCACCTACATGGGCCTGGCCATGGTCATCAGCGGCGTGATGGCCTGGTGGTTCGGGCACGATCTCTCGTTGCTTTCCTACCTCATCAACTTCGAGACCGGCAAACAGACCGTGCTCGGCTGGGTGGTGCTCCTCGCCCCGCTGGCGCTCGTGTTCCTGATGGGCGGCATGGTGAACCGCCTGAGCGGCGGCGCGCTCCTCGGCGTGTTCATCCTGTATTCGGCGCTCACGGGCATGAGCCTGTCCTACATCTTCCTGGCCTATACGGCCTCTTCGATCACCAGCATCTTCTTCATCTCGGCCGCCCTGTTCGGCGTGATGGCCGTGCTGGGCTATACCACCAAGACCGATCTGACCAAGCTGGGCAGCCTCCTCTTCATCGGCCTCATCGGCATCGTGATCGCAGGGTTGGTGAACCTCTTCCTGAAGAGCGACACCATGGGCTATGTGATCAGCATGATCAGCGTGGTGATCTTCACCGGCCTTACCGCCTACGACATGCAGAAGCTGAAGGGCATGGCGGGCTTCATGGTGAACGGCACCGAGCTGGCGCAGAAGATGGCCCTGATGGGCGCGCTGAGCCTGTACCTCGACTTCCTCAACCTCTTCCTCGCCCTGCTCCGCCTCTTCGGCAACCGCCGCAACTGACCCGCACCTCCCCCGCACGCGACCCCATGAACGCCTACGTATTCCCCGGACAGGGCAGCCAGTTCCCCGGCATGGCCAAGGAGCTCTATGAGGCGGACGGCAATGCGCGCGTCTTCTTCGAGCACGCGAACAACATCCTGGGCTTCAACATCACCGACGTGATGTTCAACGGCACGGACGAGGACCTGAAGCGCACGAACGTGACGCAGCCGGCCATCTTCCTGCACAGCGTGATCAAGGCGAAGACCATGGGCGATGCCTTCCGGCCGGCGATGGTGGCGGGGCATTCCCTGGGCGAGTTCAGCGCCCTGGTGGCCGCCGGCGCCATGGAGTTCAGCGACGGCCTGAAGCTGGTGGCCGCCCGCGCCAATGCGATGCAGAAGGCCTGTGAGCTGCAGCCCGGCACCATGGCCGCGATCCTCGGCCTGGAGGATGCGAAGGTGGAGGAGGTCTGCGCCACGATCCCCGGCGTGGTGGTGCCCGCCAACTACAACTGCCCCGGCCAGCTGGTGATCAGCGGCAGCGTGGAGGCCGTGACCGCCGCGTGCGAGGCCCTGAAGGCCGCCGGCGCGAAGCGCGCGCTGATGCTGCCCGTGGGCGGCGCCTTCCACAGCCCGCTGATGGAGCCCGCCCGCGCCGAGCTGGCCACCGCCATCGCCTACACGCCCATCGTGGACCCGCGCTGCGCCGTGTACCAGAACGTGGACGCCCGCCCGCACACCGACCCCGCCCGCATCAAGGCCAACCTGATCGCCCAGCTCACCGCCCCCGTGCGGTGGACGCAGAGCATGCAGCACATGCTCGCCGATGGCGCCACCAAGGTGGTGGAAGTGGGTCCCGGCAACGTGCTCCAGGGGCTCTTCAAGAAGGTGAGCCGCGAGCTGGAGACGGTGGCGGCCTAGGGCCGGGCAGCGTTCGGCCTCCCGGAAGCGTCCATTGTGCCGGCGGCCCCTGTCGATCGCCCGGGAACCATATGCCCATGCGTCCACTCCTTACCCTAGGGCTCGTCCTCGTTCGCTGCCTGCTCGCCGCCCAGCAGCCGTTCCCCACGTTCAACGACCATCCCCGATGGAACGTGGTGTCCTGCTTCTGGCACGATTGCACCACGGATACGCTCGGCTATGCCGACACCACCCAGCTCTGCGGGCATACGTACGCCCTGGTGGATGCGCACACGGAAGAGGGGGATCCGTTCTATGTCCGTAACGACGGCCCGCGCACGCTCTACCGGACGAGCACGGAGTGCTCAGCCCGGGAATACACGCTGTACGACTACTCGCTCCAGGCGGGCGATTCCATTTATGTCGGCCGGTCGTCCTACAGTGCGGAGGACCCCGACACGACCCTTTTCAAGGTGGACCTCATCGATACGGTGACCGTCCTGGGGATACCGCGCCGGCGTTTCCACATGCTCTTCGACCCCTGCGGCATGGATCAGCTGATCCGGCAGATGGAGTGGCTGGAAGGCATCGGCTCCAGGACGCATCCGTTCTATCCCATGGGCTGCCTCTGCGATGCCTGCGAGAGCTCCTACTGGATCCTCTGCGCCGACAGTGCCGACGTGCAGATCTATCAGGATCCCGGATATGACAGGTGCTCCTACACCACGGTGGGGATCGAGGACGTGGCGGCCACCGCTGATGGATTGCGCGTGCTGCCCGGCGCAGGCGATGGGCGGTCACGGGTGATCCTGCCGGAAGGGGCGGGCGCCGGCCGGCTGGATGTGTTCGATGTGGCTGCACGCCTCCTCAGCACGCACGAGGTGGGGAACACGCCCGACCTCTCCATCCCCGTTCCCACGCAGGGCGTGCTGGTGGTGCGCTTCACCGATCATGCCGGGTCCGTGCACGTGGCGCGGACGGTCGGCCTCGGACCCTGAGCCGGCTTACAATGTCGCGTTGAGCAGCTTCCCGCTCGCGATCAGCTTGTGCAGGTAGGGCTCGGGGCGTGCGGCCTTCAGGGCCTCCACGTGGTTCATGCCGTGGCAATCGCTGCCCACCAGTTCGTACCAGCCCAGGTCGATGAGCTTCTCGGCCATCTTCTTCGCCGCGGGGCCGTAGGCACCCATCAGCGCGATGGTGTTGAGCTGGAAGAGCACGCCACGGTCCTTCAGCTGCTCCAGAGGGGTCATGTCGGTGTACCAGAAGGGGTAGCGCTCCGGATGCGCGAGCACCGGCCGGTAGCCTTGCGTCTGCATGGCGAAGACCACGCTCAGCAGGATGGCGGGCGCCGCGATGAACGGCAGCTCGAAGAGCACCATGTCCTTGCCGAAGGTGAGCACCTCGCGCCGCATCACCTTCTGCTCCAGCTCATGGTCCAGGTAGTACTCGGCCGCCGCGTCGATCTCCACCGGCACCTGCTGCTCCGCCAGGGCGCGCCGCACCTTCTCCAGGCCGCCCAGGATGACCTCGGGCGTGTTGCGGTAGCCGTCGGCCATGCTGTGCGGGGTGGTGATCACCTTGGTGTAGCCCAGTTCGTGCATCGCACGGATGAGCTCGATGCTGGCCTCCAGCGTGGGCGCTCCATCGTCGATGCCGGGGATGAAGTGCGAGTGCACGTCGCAGCGCAGCACGCTCAGGTCCACGGGGCCCAAGGCCGGTGGCCGCTTGCCGAAGAGGTCCTGGAGGAAGCCCATCGCTCGGATCGGTCAATTGTCGATCCGCCAATGTACGCGTGCCGCCCAGCCGGTCATTGCGCCTTGTAATGGGCCGCGTAATACTGCTGGTAGGCGCCCGAGGTCACGTGGTCCAGCCAGGCCTGGTTGGCCAGGTACCAGTCCACCGTGCGCTCCAGGCCCTCCTCGAAGGTGATGCTCGGCCTCCAGCCCAGTTCCCGCTCGATCTTCGATGCGTCGATGGCGTAGCGCAGGTCGTGCCCCGCGCGGTCGGTGACGTAGGTGATGAGCTGCGCGCTCTCCCCTTCCGACCGGCCCAGCTTGCGGTCCATGATGCGGCAGAGCAGGTGCACCAGGTCGATGTTGCGCCACTCGTTGTGCCCGCCGATGTTGTAGGTCCCGCCGTCCGCGCCCTGGTGGAAGATGACGTCGATGGCCGCGGCATGGTCCTCCACCCAGAGCCAGTCCCGCACGTTCTCGCCCTTGCCATAGACCGGCAGCGGCTTGCGCAACCGGATGTTGTTGATCATGAGCGGGATCAACTTCTCGGGGAAGTGGTGGCTGCCGTAGTTGTTGCTGCAATTGCTCAGCACGAACGGCAGCCGGTACGTATTGCCATAGGCCCGCACGAAATGGTCGCTCGCGGCCTTGCTGGCGCTGTAAGGGCTTTGCGGGTCGTAGGCGGTCTCCTCGGTGAAGAAGCCGCCGTCGTGCAGCGAGCCGTACACCTCGTCGGTGCTCACATGGTAGAAACGCTTGCCTGCGAACGCCCCGCTCCAGGCTTCACGCGCCGCATTGAGCAGCGTGACGGTGCCGATGACGTTGGTGGTGACGAACGCCATCGGATCGCTGATGCTGCGGTCCACGTGGCTTTCGGCCGCCAGGTGGATGACGCCATCCGGCCTGTGCTCCGCGAAGATCTTCTTCAACGCCTCCGCATCGCGGATGTCGGCCTTCACGAACGTGTAGTTCGGCGCGTGCTCGACATCGCGCAGGTTCTCGAGATTGCCCGCATAGGTGAGCGCGTCGAGGTTGATGATGCGGTGCTGTGGGTACTTCGTAACGAAACGGCGCACCACATGGCTGCCAATGAAGCCGGCGCCGCCGGTGATGAGGATGGTACGCGTGCCGCTCACAGGCTCCAGTAGGCTAAGCCGTTCACCCGCTTGCGGTAGATGCCCTTCAGGTCCACGAGGATGCCCTTGTCGGTGAGCATCTGCTTGAACCAGGCCTCATCGCGGCCGATGTAGTC
>JAFDZF010000061.1 GCA_018267055.1 Bacteroidota bacterium | reverse complement strand
TCTTGCGGCGCTGGTCCTTGTGGGCCTCCAACGCGATGTTGAAGGCCTTGCGGATGGTGCGGGTGCTTTCGGCGTTGCGGTCGCCGGGGATGGCGCGGAGGAGGCCCCGGTAACGACCCAGGATCTCGTCCTTCTCCTGCTCCAGGTCGATCACGGGGGCCGGCGGGGGCGTGGACATCGGGCCCGAAAATACGGCCTGGGGTGCCTTCGGATGGCTACCGGCCTCCAGCCATGGCCGCGAACTTGGTCCCGACTTCAGGTCCGTGGCCCGTGGCCGGCAACTCGCGCCCGTGCGCCCCGGATGGAGATGCTCAGGAAGCCGGCAGGATCTTCCCGCTCACCTCGCCGAAGCCGATGCGCACGCCGTCCTTCTCCGCATGCCCGCGCATCACCACCGTGTCGCCGTCCTGGAGGAACTTCCGTTCGCTGCCGTCGGCGAGGGTCAGGGGCTTGGTGCCCTTCCAGGCGAGCTCCAGCATGCTGCCATAGCTGTCCGGCGTGTCGCCGCTGATGGTGCCGCTGGCCATGAGGTCGCCGGCGCGCACGTTGCAGCCGTTCACCGTGTGGTGCGCGAGCTGCTGCGCCATGCTCCAGTAGAGGTGCTTGAAGTTGCTGCGGCAGATGATGTTCTCCTGGCCGTTCCTGGGGGTCAGGCCCACCTCCAGGCGGAGGTCGAACGTGCGCGGGCCTTCGGTGCGCAGGTAGGGCAGCGGGAGCGGGTCCTGCTGGGGGCCCTGCGTGCGGAAGGGCTCCAGGGCGTCCAGGGTGACGACCCACGGCGACACGGACGAGGCGAAGTTCTTCCCGAGGAAGGGGCCCAGCGGCACGTATTCCCAGGCCTGGATGTCGCGCGCGCTCCAGTCGTTGAAGAGCACGAGCCCGAAGATGTGCTCTTCCGCTTCCGCCGTGGTGATACGCTCGCCGAGGTCCTTCCCCTCGTAAGTGATGAAGCCCACCTCGAGCTCGAAGTCGAGCTGGCGGGTGGGGCCGAACTCGGGTGCGGCATCGGGCGATGGCTTGAACTGCCCCATCGGGCGCCTTACCGGCGTGCCGCTGGGCACGATGCTGCTGCTGCGGCCGTGGTAGCCCACCGGCAGGTGCAGCCAGTTGGGCATCAGGGCGTTCGCGGGGTCGCGGAACATCACGCCCACGTTGTAGGCATGCTGGCGGCTGCTGTAGAAATCGGTGTAGTCGCTGAAGAAGGTGGGGTTGTCCATCTCCACTTCGGCCACGGGCGCCATCGCCTTGCGGATGGTGTCGCGGTGCAAGCCGTTCAAGGCCTTGTCATCGCGCAACAGCTCCGAAAGGCGCTGGCGCAAGGCGCGTATCGGGCCGGGGCCGTTCAGCAGCAGCTGGTCGAGCTGGCCCATGAAGCCCGTGCCGCCGGCGTCCGAGGGATCCTCGATCAGGCCGGCCTCATAGAGCGCGTGGAGGTCGATCGTGGTGTCGCCGATGCGCGTCATCGCGGTGAACGCCTCGCCATCGCGTGAGCCCACGCCGAAGGGGATGTTCTGGATGGGGAAGTCGCTGCCTGCGGGCACCTCGATCCAGGAGCGCAGGGAAGGGTCGTTCGCGGGGAACCGGTGGTCCGTCATGGCCGCAAAGGTGGTGATCGCGGGCACGCCCCGGCCTACCTTGCCGCGCACCGATGGACAGCGATGCCTCCACCGCCCGCACCCCGCGCTGGCAACGGTGGATCTTCATCGCGGCGCTGGCGCACACACTGGTGCTGGCCGCCTATGTGCTGCCGGAAGCCTGGGTGCCGGTCCGTGCCCGCGCATGGTCGCAGGCCTATGCGCGCCCGCTCTGGCACCAGCAGTGGCGCTTGTTCGCCCCCGACCCGCGGATGACGAGCGCCTGGGTGGAGGTGGGCCTGAGCGACAGCGCCTGGCGGCCCCTCGATGCGGGCTTCGCCGATGACCCGGCGATGCACCGCATGGCCGGCTCCATCGCCCGTTATGTGGAGGATGAGCTGGACCGGGGCCTGCCGACGCCGTCGCCGGCGATCATGCAGGCCATGCGGGCGATGGTGCCCGACATCGTCCGTGACGCCCCGCACGTGCGGTTCCGCCTGGTGCGCGACCGGGCGGTGGACCCGCACCATCCCGAGCGGCGCGAGCGGACCATCACCTACCTGGACGAGGCGCCATGACGATCCCGCCCGCCTCCGTCCGGCTGTTCCGCCTGGCGGTGCACCTCTGGCTCATCGTGTTCCTCGTGGTGCGCATCCCCGTGGGCGCATACCTGTGGGTGGATCCGGTGTCGCCCACGCTGCCGGGCAATGGCTTCTTCTCCTGGGCCACCGATGCCTTCGATACCTGGCTGCCCGGGGAGGCGGTGTACGTGGCGGTGCCCCTGCTGCTGGCGCTCGCGGTGCGCAACCTGTTCCGCCCCGCCCGCTGGTACGTCGGGCTGCCTGTCTGGGTCCTCTATACCGGCTTGATGCACCGCGCCTGGCTGGCCGGCAGCGGTGGGCAGCAGCTCATGGGCATCCTGCTGTTCTGGAGCATCTTCATCGATGAGCGGTCGCTGGGGCCCGGGTCGTCCTTCCGCCATGCGTCGTCCGTGCTCGGGGTGTGGGCCGTCCGCCTGCAGCTCCTGCTCGTCTATGCCGCCGCCGCTGCGCACAAGGCCACCGGCACGGCCTGGTGGGACGGTACCGCCGTGGGCATCGTGGCCACCGATGCCACGTACCACCTGGGCGGGCTGGCGCACCTGCCGTGGCTCTGCCGGGCGATCACCTGGCTGCTGTTCGCCTTCATGGCGCTTTTCCCGGTGGCGGTATGGTGGCGGCCCGCACGGCGCATCGCCCTGGCGGCCGGGCTGGTGTTCCACACGGCCACGGCGGTGTTCCTGGACATCCCGGAGATGGGCACCGCCTTCCTCGTGGCCTATGCCCTGTGGCTCGATGCGGACGAGGCCGCGCATTTCCTGCGGCCGTTCGCGCAGCTGCGAACGGTCATGAAGTAAGCAAGGGGTCTCATCCCACGCGACGAACAGGCATCAGCGGTCGCAGGTAGTGATTTTCCGGTTGGGCAAGTGATCCGCTTCGCCTGGGCCTTCCATGTAGCCGCAGTGTGGCCGCTCACTTCCCGATCAGCACCCCGAACACCAGGTTCTCCTGCACGAACCAGAAGTGCTGCCGTGCGCGGTCCTCGGCGGTGCCGGTGGTGAGCACGCTGGGCAGCTCGATGTAGCCCGCCCGTACGTTGGCCCGCGCGAAGAAGCGGTCGAAGAACACGCCGAACACGCCCACCTGCGCACCGGCCCCGTAGCCGGCGAGGTGGAACTTGTTGTTCAGGCCTTCGCCGAAGAGGCGCACGTCGCTGCGCGGGATCACGGGCCCTACGAAGAGCCCTTCGGTGAAGTGGAGCGCATGCCGGCCATTGGTGCTGGTCCAGAAGCGGTCATAATGGTCGGCGTCGACGCTCAGCAGGTTGAGGCCGTCGGTATGCTCGTACAGCAGCAGGTCGGGCGTGATGCGCACCGCATGCGTTTCGCTGGTGGCATAGGTCGGCGAGCGTTCGGCGCTGATGGTGCCGGTGAGCAGCACGGACTGGCCCTCCTGCACCACGTACTTCATGTGGTCCAGGCCCACGGAGAAGCTCCAGCGATCGTTCAGGAACCACCCCGCGCGGTAGTTGTACTGGGGGATCCAGATGTTCTTCGGTGAGAAGTAGCCGCTGAACGAGAAGGGCTCGGGGCGGTCATTGGCCACCACGTCGTGCAGGATGAAGTCGTACCCCGGGCCGGTGAAGTGGAGGTTGCTCGCGGTGAACTGCGCGCGGTTGTAGCCCCAATACACGAAGGCCCGGTGCTTCAGCCGGGGGCCGGTCGGCCCCTGCGCGCGTGCGCCGATGGGCGGCAGGGCCAGCAGCGCCAGTACGAACGTCCAGGAACGGAACGGGGAGGCCACGTGGATCAATGCGGGGCGAAAATACCCCGGCGGCCGCCGTTCAGGGCAGCCACTCGAAGTCGTCCGTGCGGGGCAGGGCGGCCATGGCCTCATCGGCGATGGCCGGCGGCGGGGCGAGCTTGCGCAGCCGTATGTCCATCCAGGCCCCGTCCACGCTCAGCACCGCGCAGAGCGTGCCGTCGTCGCGGATGAACGCGTGGCGGAACGACCAGCGTGCGTGGTCCTTGCGCAGGCGGCTCAGCTTCATGTCCAGGGTGATGCGGTCGGCGTACCGGATCTCGCGCTTGAACACGCATTCCTCGCGGAACAGGATGGGGCCGAAGCCGCCCTCCTGCATGGCCTTCAGCGTCACGCCGTAGGTGTCCAGGGCCTCCACGCGCAGTTGCGCGGCCATGTCGTAGTAGCACGAATGGCGCAGGTGGAAGTTGGGGTCCACGTCGGACCAGCGCACGTGGATCGGCCGGCTGAGGTCCGCCATGGGATCAAGCGAAGAGCGGGCGCAGGCGCATCATGCCGTTCACCTGGAACCGCACGCGGTCGAGCTGCGGGCCGTTGTCGCGGCTCTGGAGGGCGGCGTCGATGAGCTCCACGATCTGCGTGCATTCCGCCTCCTTCAGGCCGCGGGTGGTGATGGCCGGTGTGCCGATGCGGATGCCGCTGGTGACGAAGGGGCTCTGCGTGTCGAAGGGCACCATGTTCTTGTTCACCGTGATGTCCACCTGGCCCAGCACCCGCTCGGCGTCCTTGCCGGTGATGCCCTTGCTGCGCAGGTCGATCAGCATGCAGTGGTTGTCGGTGCCGCCGCTCACCACGTCGTAGCCCTTGGCGATGAGGGCCGCGGCCATGGCCGCGGCATTGGCCTGCACCTGGCGGCCGTAGTCGATGAACGAGGGGTGGAGCGCTTCGCCGAAGGCCACCGCCTTGGAGGCGATCACATGCTCCAGCGGGCCGCCCTGCGTGCCGGGGAACACCGCACCGTCCAGTACGGCGCTCATCATGCGCGTCTCGCCCTTCGGGGTCTTCAGGCCCCAGGGGTTCTCCATGTCGCGGCCCATCATGATCAGGCCGCCGCGCGGGCCGCGCAGGGTCTTGTGCGTGGTGGTGGTCACGATGTGGCAGTGCGGCAGCGGGTCGCGGAGCAGCTTGGCCGCGATCAGCCCGGCGGGGTGCGAGATGTCCGCCATCAGCAGCGCGCCCACCTCGTCGGCGATGGCGCGGAAGCGGGCATAGTCCCAGTCGCGGCTGTAGGCGCTGGCCCCGCAGATGATGAGCTTGGGCTTCTCCCGGTGGGCCACCTCGGCCACCCGGTCCATGTCCACGCGGCCGGTGGCCTTGTCCACGCCATAGAAGGTGGCGCGGTAGAGCTTGCCGCTGAAGTTCACCGGCGAGCCGTGCGTCAGGTGGCCGCCGTGGCTGAGGTCGAAGCCGAGGATGGTGTCACCGGGCTTGAGGCAGGCCAGCATCACCGCGGCGTTGGCCTGCGCACCGCTGTGCGGCTGCACATTGGCCCAGGCCGCGCCGAAGAGCTGCTTGGTGCGGTCGATCGCGAGGTTCTCCGTCATGTCCACGAACTCGCATCCCCCGTAATAGCGCTTGCCGGGCAGGCCCTCGGCGTACTTGTTCGTCATCACCGAGCCCATGGCCTCCAGCACCTGGCCGCTCACGTAGTTCTCGCTGGCGATCAGCTCGATGCCCTTGGTCTGTCGCCATTTCTCCTGTTCGATGATGTCGAAGACGGCGGTATCGCGTTCGGGCATGTGGGGTGAAGTTGGGGCGCCAAAAGTAGACCGCCTCCTGCTAGGTGCGTCCGGCGATGCGGTCGGACGTTCACCGCCGTGCGGGTGGCAGGAGCCCCAGGGCCGACAGCGAGTCGAGCAGCTGCGCATTGAACAGCGCCACACCGGCGGCGTTCAGGTGGTTGTGGTCGTAGAAGTGGTCGTGGTCGTCCACCCGGCCCGCATAGGCCAGGTCGATGTAATGGATGCCCGTGCCGGCGATCTCCCGTTCGATCAGCGCGTGGAAGCGCGCATGGCGCTGGTGGTCCGAGGCCTGCGGGTAGTAGTGCGTCACGAACACGAGCGGGAGGTGCCGGTCCGCGCAGTACGCGATGCATTCGCGGAGGTAGCGCACCTGCATGCTGTCCAGCCGCAGGGGCCGCTCTTGTCCTTTCCGAGTAGGGGTGCGCAGGCTGTCCGTGCGTTCCGCATAGCCCGACCGGTGCGGCCCCTCCACGGGGCGGGGCGGCTCGCTGCGCGAAAGCCAGCGCAGCGTCATCAGGTCGATCGCGCGCGGGTCCTTCAAGGCCAGGCACATCCCCAGGGCGGCGCGGTCGCTGTCGATGTTGCGCGACAGGTCCGAGGTGCTTTCCAGTCCGTCCTGCTCCATCGTGTTCTCGTATAGGTCGAACAGCACCAGCCCGCAGTTCCCGGTGTCGACATGGCTCTTCAGCACGTAGTAGCTGTTCATCGGCGTCTGCGCGCTGGTGCCCAGGTTGAACAGATCGATGCCGCGCTCGCCGAAGATCCGCGGGTCATAGCCGCGGTAGGCGTGCGACGAGCCGATCACCACCACGCCGTAGCGCCTCGCCGGGTCGAACTCGCGGAACTTCGCATAGCTCAGCCCGCCCTTGCCCTGGTAATGATCGCCGGTGCGGTACAGCAAGGGGTGGCCGTGCACGTGCAGGTGGTACAGCGTGAACATCGTGCCGACATACACGACCGCGGTCACCAGCAGGAAGAGCAGGCCTTTTCGGAGGAGTCGGGCGAAGGCCTTCATCAGAACTGGAAATAGATGAAACTGGTGCGGCCATAGTAGCCCACCACCACCAGGGCCACCACCAGGGCCGCGAAGAGCAGCATGCTCCCCAGGCCGCGTGGCCCGCTGCGTTCCCGTTTGATCAAGGCGTCCATGTAAGGGTCGATGAAGAGGAAGAGCACCACCAGCGGAAGGGTCGTGTCCAGCATCCCGTTGCCCAGGTCCTTGCGGAGCGCGAGCACGTCGCCGAGGCCGCCCCCGCTGTGCACGATGCGGTGGATGACCTCGAACGCTTCCTGGACCGTGCCGGCGCGGAAGAAGATCCACGCGAACAGCACCAGGTGGAAGGTCACGAGGACGTTCAGGACCTGCTTCAGCCGGGGGGCGCCCGCCAGGCCCGTCCGGTCGTCGAAGCGCCGCCAGAACGGGGCGAAAAGCAGCGCCAGCACCAGGTAGGCGCCGTGCAGGCCGCCCCAGATCACGTAGGTCCAGTTCGCGCCATGCCACAGGCCGCTCACCAGGAAGACGATGAGCAGGTTGCGGTACCACATCGGGCGCGACACGCGGTTGCCGCCCAGCGGGATGTAGAGGTAGTCGCGGAACCAGGAGGAGAGCGAGATGTGCCAGCGGCTCCAGAACTCGCTGATGCTGCCGCTGCGGTAGGGCGTGCGGAAGTTCACCATCAGGTCGAAGCCCATCACGCGCGCCGCGCCCAGCGCGATGTCGGTATAGCCGCTGAAGTCGCAGTAGATCTGGAGGGCGAAGAGGTAGCAGGCGAGCAGCAGGCCTGCCGTGTGGTAGCCGCCGATGTGCCCGTACACCTGGTCCACCACCGCCCCGCACCGGTCCGCGATCACCAGCTTCTTCACGAAGCCCCACAGCATCTGCTTCAGGCCCCACACCACGCGGTCCGCGTCCAGGTGCGACCGGATGCCACGGCCTTCCGGCGCGTTCAGCTGGTCCAGCAGGTTCGCCGGCCGCTCGATGGGGCCCGCCACCAGCTGCGGGTAGAACATGACGTACAGCGCGAACACGCCCGGCCGGCGCTCGGCCCGCTGGTGCCCGCGGTACACCTCGATGGTGTAGCTGAGCGATTGGAACGTATGGAACGACAGGCCGATGGGCAGGAGGATCCCCAGGTCCGGCACGTGGTAGCCCAGGCCCAGGTCATGGAAGAGCGCACTGAGGTTGCCGTTCAGGAAGTTCCAGTACTTGAACACGGCCAGCACCCCCACGTTGGCGATGATGCTCGCCACGAGGAAGGTCTTGCGCGTGCGGCCCTCACTGCGCTCGATCCACAGGCCCGCGAAGTAGTCCACGGCGATGGTGAACGCGAGGATGAGGATGTACACCGGCACGAAGGCCATGTAGAACCAGCAGCTCGCCGCCAGCAGCAGGAGCCAGCGCCACCGGTGCGGCAACAGGAAGTACGCCCCCGTGACCAGCGGGAAGAAGAGGCACAGGAACTCGAACGAGTTGAAGAGCATGCCTTACACGGGCGGATGGTCTGTCGGGGAGCGTGCGAAGTTGGTCTTTGTCGGGAGACCGCTCCCCATGCCCTAGCCGCCGAGCAGCCGGTCGCAGAAGCGGTGGAAGTTCACGTCCGCGCGGAAGCCTTCGTTCCAGCATGCCCGCACGTCCGCGCGTCCGGCCGTGGTGGCGAAGCGGGAGGACGCATGGGCCTCCAGCGCCGCGCGCAGCGCATCGATCGAGGCATCGAAGGGGAGCAGCGTACCGGTGCGGTCGTTCACGATCTCCCTTACGCCGCCGGCGTCGATCGCCAGCAAAGGGATGCCGAAGCTCGCGGCTTCCTGCATGGAGACGGGGACGCCGCCCTCGGAGACGCTGGTGTGCACGAAGAGGTCCACCGGGTTGCGGCGGTACCAGGCCAGCAGCTCCTCGTTCGGGATGCTCCCATGGAGGGTGGCGCGCACATGCGGGGGCAATCCTTCCAGGGCCTTCTCCAGCCCGGCCCGCTCGGGACCGTCGCCGAAGTGGATCCACTCCACCGGCCGGGTGATGCCGCGCAAGGCCTCGGCCAGGAAGTCCACGCGCTTCAGGGGAAAGATGTGGGCGCACGAGACCAGGCGGAGCACGTCGCTCGGGGCCCACGGGGCCAGCCCCCGGTCCTTCGTGCCCAGGCGCGACAGCTCGAAGCGGCCGGCATGTTCCGGGTGACGGGCCGTCAGGTGATCGAGCCCCGCCTGGGACACACAGAACAAGCGGTCCAGGTGCTCCAGCTGCAGTTGCCGGAACGGGATCCATCCGTCCTTGTGGCGGTCCTCGAAGAGGTCGAACCCGTGCGCGCGCGTGATGAAGCGGATGCGCGGGTCACGGGTGCGCAGGAGGGCGAGCACCGTGGCCCAATCGTACGTCCAGTAGGCATAGAGCAGCACCCGCTCGGGATCGTACCGGGGCATCAGTTCCCGCTCGATCGCCTGCGCGCGATAGAGGAGCTGCCCGATGCGGCTCCGCAGTTCGGGCCATTGCGCATCGAAGGCCGATCGCGAAGGGGCTTCCTGCCGCAGCGCACGCGCCAGCCGCCGGTAGGAAGGATACCACCGCAGGGCGCTGAGCGGACCGATACGGCCATAAGGGTCCAGGGTGGGGCCGGCCACTTCGGCATTGGGCGGCAAGGGGCGCAGACCGCCATTGCGGTACAAGGGCACCAGCACGACCCGTTCGAAGCGTTCGCACAGGACCGGCAGCTCGTTCTCGAGGAACTGCTCGGTGTGCCCGAACGGGAACCGCACGGTGAACAGCCACAGCTCCTTCATGCCGGAAGGCCATTGGGGGCCCGGCCCAGCCAGGCGTTCATCCGGTACTTGGCCAGGTAGGTGAGCCGGTCCAGCGGCCAGGCCCGGCTCAGCCGCAGGTGCTCGATCGCCGGTGCGGCGCCGAAGCGGGCGAGGTAGTGGAACAGGCCGCTCCACTGCTGCTCCACGCGTGCGGCGAACGCTTCCCGGGGCGCCCAGCCCTGCTCCGCGTTCATCCGTACCAGCCGGTCGTACCAGGTGCGCAGGTGTCGTATGTCCGCCTTCGACGGGGCGCGCCGGAAGAGGTTCGCGCCCATGAGGTGCAGCTCCAGTTCCTCGGCGGAGAAGGGGATGCCGAACCAGCGGAACACCTCCTGTTGCAGGTAGGTCATGTCCGCCGCCCGGTCACGGCCCTGGCTGATGTTCTGCGGCCCGCGGCGGTAACGGATCACCGGTACGTCCACGTTCGCGAAGCGCGTCACGCGCCCCACGCGCAGCCAGAAGAGCCAATCCTCGCCCACGCGCGGCCAGGCGGGATCGTACCGCAGCCCGTGCGCCTCCACCACGCTGCGGCGCAGCATGGAGGCCCCCTGCGAGATCGGAACGCTGAAGAGCAGCTGCGCGGCGCAGGCCTCCCACGTGAGCGGAAAGGACCAGGGCTGGTCCTGCGTGCCGAAGAGCTGCACCTGGCCGCCGCAGGCACCGATGTCGGGATGTGCGTCCAGCAAGGCGGCCTGGCGGGCCAGCCGGTCGGGCAGGGCCACGTCGTCAGCGTCGAGCCGGGCGATGTACGTGCCCGTGCAGGCCTCAAGACCCGCGTTCGCGGCCCCGGCCGGGCCGAGGTTCCGGGGCAGCTCGATGATCCGCAGGCGGGGATCGTCGATGCGCCGCAGCACGGCCAGGCTGTCGTCGGTGCTCTTGTCATCCACCGCCACCACCTCCAGGTCGTGCCAGGTGCCTTGCAGGATGCTGTCCACGGCCTCCCGCACGAACGGGGCCTTGTTGTAGACCGGTATGAGCACGCTGACCTTCATGGGCGCAGGTGCTGCCATTTGCGGCGCAAGCGGAACATCCACCAGCCGGTGGGCCGCAGCTGCCGCTCGATCGCCGGGAGGCGCTCCGCCAGCTCGGGCGCGAGGAGGATGCCCCGCCGGTCGATGCGTTGGAAGGCCTTCATCATCCGGAACTGCTCGGCGCGGTGGATGGTGCCGTGCCACTTCAGGAGGAAATGCACCGCCATGCCGCGCACGGTGAGGCGGTGGCCGCCATCCACCGGCACGCCACGCAATCCTTGCGGGATCCGGTGCCCGAGGGCCAGCACCTCGGCCAGGTCCACGTTGCCCGAGGCCAGGCACATGCCGTGGAGCAGCCCGGCCAGCTCGTCCAGGAAGCCGGCGTGCGCCGAAACGGTCTTGCTGGCGGGGTGCAGCCGGAACACCGCCAGCTCCGCCGGGATGAAGCGCAGGTGCCGGACACCGTGACGGAAGAGCACCTGCCACCACAGCTCCACGTCCATCACGTAGCGCAGCGCCGGATCCACACCGCCGATGGCCTTCACCACGTCCAGGCGATAGAAGGTGGCCGGCTGGTTGATCACCGGGTCGCGGAAGAGCCGGTCGGTGTCGGCGGCGTCGTTCAGCGCCGGGAAGGGGCGCGTGCCCCGGTCGTCGCGGTGCCGGATGCGCCCGCCGAGGACCAGCAGGTCGGGGTCCGCCGCGAAGGCCGCGCCCACCTGCGCGAGCGCGCCGGCCAGCAGGCTGTCGTCGCTGTTGAGCCAGCCGAAGACCTCCCCGGTGGCGTGGGCCAGTCCCTTGTCGATCGCGTCGCTTTGGCCGCGGTCCCGCTCGCTGCACCACCAGGCCAGCCGTTCCGCATGGCGCTCGATGATCGCGGCCGACCCGTCGGTGCTGCCGCCGTCCACCACGATGTGCTCCACGACGGCCCCGTCCTGGGCCTGCACGGAGGCGAGGCATTCGTCCAGGTAGGCGGCCTGTTGGAAGCTGGGCGTGATGAGCGAGATCCGTGGCGACGGCATCAGGAGCGGGAAGGCCCCGAAAGTACCGAGCGGTAGACCTCCGACACCTGATCGGCGTACTGCTCGATGCTGAAGCGCTGCTCGGCCGTCCGGGAGGCCGTATCGCCCAGCTGCCGGGCGAAGGGCGGGTCGTCGATCAGCCGGACCATCCGTTCGGCCAGGGCTTCGGTGCCGCCGGGGTAGCGCAGGCCATTGAGTCCGTCCTCCACGAGCTCCAGCGTTCCGCCCGAGGCATGGCCGATCACCGGAAGCCCGCTCGCCATGGCCTCCACGGTCACGCGGCCCATGGCCTCGTTGCGCGAGCACATCAGCAGGGCGTGGGAGCGGGCCAGGATGGGCCACACATCGGGCACGAAGCCCATCACGTCCACCGATGCGGCGAGGTCCCGTTCGCGGATGGTCCGTTGCACCGCCGCGTCATTGCCGTCGCCCGCGATCACCAGCCGCACGTGGGGGTGCGTTCGCCGCACCGCGGCCAGGGCATGCAGGGCCTCTTCCTGCCCTTTGCCGGGGTGGATGAGGCCGATCAGGGCGAACACGAACGGACGGGTGGAGGTCCAGCGCGCTCCGCTGACGGCACGCAGCTCCGCATACCGGGCGCGCGGCAGCACGCCGTTGTAGATCACCCGTGCCGGCCGCGGCAGCCGGGCGTAGGTGGCGATGTCGTCGGCCACGGCATGGGAGATGGCGATCACCTGGTCCGCTTCCCGCAGTGCCCGGGCATAGCCGCTACGGCCGGCGTCGAGGTGCAACAGGTATTGGCGTTCGGGCAGTTCGCGGATATGCCAGATCAGGGGCAATCCCGTCGCCGTTTTCAAGGCCGGAGCGATGCCCACTACGGCGGAATTCGCGTGCAGCATGTCGATGTGGTGCTCCTTCGTCCAGCGGACAAGGGCCGGAAGAAGCACTGCATTGGCTTGGCGCCTGGCCCGGGAGGCACGCTCATGGACCAGGTGTTGTTGCAGGCGATGATGGATGCGACCGCTGTAATGTCGCTGGCTCATCCAGGGCTGGAAGGGTACCACTTCGCAGGGGATGCCGGTAGCTTCCAGGGCGTCTACGAGCGGGCCGTTCCGGGGGATCACCACGAAAGGCTCCACTTCACCTCGCCGTTGCAGTTCCCGGAGGAGATCGAGCAGCGACCGGTTGGCTCCATAGAGCTCCGGATAGTGGGTGAGATAGGCGATGCGAAGGGTCACTTCCCGTGGTGGTCCAGCACTGTGTGGTAGGTGTTCAGCACCTGGTCGGCGCTGCGCTCGATGGTGAAGCGGTGCTCGGCGTCGAGGGAGGCCCGCATGCCCATGCTCCGTGCCTGTTCGGGGTGCTCGATGAGTGCTGTCATGCGTTCGGCCAGGGCGTCAGGCCCTGCGTCGTAGAGATAGCCGTGCACGCCGCGCTGCACCAGCTCCGCCGTTCCGCCCGAGGCATGGCCGATCACGGGGATGCCGGAAGCGAAGGCCTCCACCGTCACGCGTCCCATCGCCTCGTCGCGTGCGCACACCAGCAAGGCATGCGAGCGGGCCAGTACCTCGAACGGGCCGTCGGTGAAGCCGAGCAGCTCCACTGCGTCCGCCAGCCCGTGCCGGCCGACCATGTCGCGCAGCCATTCCTCGCGCCCGCCGCCCGCCACCAGCAGCCGTACCACAGGGTGCCGCTTGCGCACGAGCGCCAGCGCCTGCAAGGCCTCCTCGTAGCCTTTCTGCGGGTGGATGAAGCCCATCATGGCGAAGGTGAAGGGGCCGACGGACGTCCATCGGGCCTCCGCCCGCTCGCGCAGCTCCGCATAGCGCCGGTGGGGCACCACGCCATTGTGGATGACGCGTACCTGCGCATCGCTTGCGTAGCGGTACACGTCGTCCGCGATCGCCTGCGACACCGCGATTACGCGGTCCGCCGCCGCCAGGGTGCGCCCGTGCGCATGCCGGCCCCGGTCGAGGTGCAGGCCGTAATGGCGCTCGGGCATCTCCCGTATGTGCTGTACCCAAGGCACCTCCAGGGTCTGGGAGATCGGCTCCGCCAGGGGAACGGCGCTGGAGTTGGCATGCAACAGGTCGATGCCGGCCTCGCGCAGCTGTTCGCTCAGGGCGGGGACCAGCCGGGCATTGGCCCGGTTCCGTGCCCGCGCCGCCTGCCGGTAGCCGATCCACTGGCCGAAACGGCGGTACCATCGGCCCGCGTACCGCCGCTCCTCCATCCACTTCTCGAACGGCACCGACCGGCATTCGATGCCGTGCGCCCGCAACCGCTCGGCCACGGCGCCTTCGCCCGGCACCACCACCAAGGGATGCACGGCCCCGCGGTCGCGCAGCTCCAGCACCAGCTCGATTAGCGAGCGGTTGGCACCGTAGAGGTCGACGTGGTGGGCGAAGTAGGCGACCTTCAGCGGCATGCGCCGAAGGTACTTTTCATGCACGAGCCGCTGAAGCGGCTTTTCTTGGTGATAGTGCGGCCGCCGCAAGAATGGCGTGGAGGCGGGCAAGGCTGTCCTCTTGGCGGTACGTCAATGCATCTCCTCGACCGGCGTTACCGAGACGCTCCGCGAGCTTGGGGTCGGAGGCGACCCGGAGCATGTGCTCCGCCATGCCGGAGATGTCACGCTCATCACAGAGCAATCCGTTGATGCCGTCCCGGACTACATCCGCGATGCCGGCGTGCCGGGTGGCAATCACCGGGAGGCCGGAGGACAAGGCTTCCAGGATCGCCAATGGCGTACCTTCCCGGTCGCTTTGGGAGGTGATGAGGCTGTGCTGGACGAAAGCACGCGAACCTTGCATGGCCCGGGCCACTGCTTCATGCGTCAGTACCCCGGGCAGGCTTACGGCTCCTTCGAGCCCTAAGGTTCGGACCAGTTGATGGCAGGTCTCCCACAAGGGGCCTTGTCCACCTATCGTCAGCCGTAGGTCGGGAAAGCGCTGCCAGGCTTGGTGGAACGCCAACAGGGTCAGATAAGGGGCTTTCGTGTCGGCGAACCGTCCCACGGCCAGCAGTTGCGGGGGAGCTTTCCCCGGACGGGCTTGCATGAACCGGTCGACGTCGATGCCGTAGCAGTTGTAGTGCGTCCGTTCCCGTGATGAGCCGAGTGCAAGCAATTGTGCCTCCATTTCTCGACTTACAGCTATGATGGCGGCCGCTTGTGGGAAGAGGGCCCTATACTGGTCATGTTCATCGAGCAGACGTTGGTGGAAGGCGTCCACACCATGGAAGTGGACCACAAGAGGGATCCCCGTGCTGTGGCAGATCTCGCGCATCGCCATTCCTGTGGGTCCATATTCAGCGAGCACCACTTCGATGCGGTGTTCGATCAGAAGCTCCCGGATACGCGTGCGCAAATGCCGATCGAGGCCACCGCCGATCAGACGCCGCCGGACGCGATGTCCAAGTGAGGAAGGAAGAATGGAGACCCCTTGCGCATCGCGTTGGGGCAGGAACCCATCCGTGAGCACGAGCTTCACTCCCGGCAGTCGCTGGATGTGTGCAGCGATGAAGGTCTCGCTCCATGCGTCATGGTTCGGAGAAATGATGGCGATGCGGGGCATGCCTTCGTCAACAAGCATCCACGTTCACGATGATATGCTCGTGCATATGCGCATAAGCGTCCAGCATGCGCTCCTGGTCGGGGAATTCGAGCAGCAACAGCCCTAATCGGTGGCCTGAATTGACGAAACGGCCTACGCGATCGCCAGGCCTCACGTTCACCGACCGATGGAAGATGAATGGGGCGATGTGAGGCGAGATCTCGATCGATCGCAGCACCCCGGTCGTCTCTGCGTGGATCACGGCGTGGCCTACGAAGCCCTTTTCTTGGACGTTCTGGTCCAGGTCCACTGGCTCGCCCATGCATTGCCGGAGGGACAAGGTGATCAGATCGACCCCGGTCCGCTTCTGGTAAAGGGCATTGAGCATGTTCCCGCCATTCCGGGCGCCCACATCGATCAGGATCGGGCGGTCGTCCTCATCCACGAAGAGGTCCACGTTGAAGACGCCTTGACGGATGCGCAAGGCGTCGAGGATCCGTTGGAGATCGGCCATTGCCCGCCGCACCTGGTGCTCCGGCACCGATCCGGGCAAGGTCACGCCACGGGGCACCAACCCGTTGATGCGATCATTGAAATGCACATCGCCGAAGCACCAGAACCGGATCAGGCCCTCATTGATCAATACATCTCCAGTCATCTGCATTCCCCTGCGGACCAAGAACTCCTCCATGATCACTTTCTTGCTGCGGGAGAAGGACCGAGCATCCGTGAAAAGGCGCTCGGCTTCATCCTGGGAGAGCCCTGTGGCCAGTCGATGGATGCCCTTGCTCCCCGACGTGTCCACCGGCTTGATCACACCTCCGTGACGCCACCCGCCTATCGTGTCGAGAAGGTCCGCTGCCCGCTCGATAGCAAGCGATTGTGGCGAGGGGATGCCTAGTTCCTGTTGCAACCGGCGGAACGTCGACTTATCCTGGATGCAGGCCACCGCCGTGTATGGGTCGCCCGGCAGTCCCAGGTGCTCCGCCACGAATGCCGCAGTGACGGCTGCCGGGTCCGACGCGTAGGCGGAGATGCCATCGATGCCGATGCGCCGGGCCAAGGCCAGCACCGCTTCCTTGTCCGTGGTGCTCACCTCGAAGTACGCGTCGGCATGACGGTGTCCGGGATTGTCAGGGAGGTAATCGCAAGTGACAACACGGTACCCCAGCTCCTTGGCGCGGATGATGGCACCGACCTGTATGTCGGCCCCGCCCAGCATGAGCAATGTGCGTTCGGGGCGGCTCATCCGTTGATGCTCCGCACCACGTGGGCGATCTCGTCGATGATCGCTTCGGTCAGCCCGTGCGCCAGCGGGAGGCAAAGCACCCTTCGTGCGATGTCCTCAGCGACCGGGCATGTGCCGGCCGCTTGTATGTAAGGCAGTTCCGTGAGGGAAGGATAGAAGTATCTCCGCGGATGGATGTCCCTGGAGGCGAGCATGCGAAGCACTTGGACCAGCGTTCCCTCGTCGCGCAGCACCACTGGGAAGTAGGCGTGGTTATATGCGCAATTTTCGGGTATGGTAGCCAGCCCTGTCGCACTGCCGGACAGCAGTGCGTGATAACGCCACCATTGGGTACGGCGGCGTGTCAGGATATCGGTGAAACAGGGGATCAATGCAAGGCCCATGGCGGCGTGCAGTTCGCTGTTCTTGCCGTTGATGCCCGGGAGGAAATGTTCATCCTGGACATGCCCGAACGCCCGTAGCAGACGCAGCCGGTCGAACACGGCTTTGTCGGTACAATGGATGGCGCCCCCCTCCACGGAGTGGAAGATCTTGGTGGCGTGGAAACTGCAGGTGCTGATATCGCCTTGGGCCAGCAGCGGCCTGCTATCCACGTGCGTGCCGAAGGCGTGGGCGCCGTCGTAGATCACTTTAAGGCCGTGGCGCGTTGCGATATCCGCGATCGCTCCCGTGTCACACGGAAGACCATAGACGTGCGTGGCCAAGATGGCCTGCGTGCGTGGCGTGATCAGGGCCTCGATCCGGGCCGGATCGAGGCAGAACGAGATGGGGTCGATGTCCGCGAACACCGGAGTGCATCGCTCCCATAGGATGGCTGTGGTAGAGGCCACATAGCTGTATGGGGTGGTGATCACCTCGCCGGTGATGTCCAGAGCGCGAAGGGCCAGTTGGAGGGCGATCGTGCCGTTCCCCACGAAGAGCGGATGCGGCAGGTCGAAGCGGTCGTTCAGTTCGCGCTCGAACCGTTGCACCAAAGGACCGTTATTGGTGACGTGGCCCCGTTCCCAGATCCCTTCCAGAAGCGCCACATATTCCTCCAATGGGGGCATGAACGCCCGCGTCACCTGGATGGGGCCGTGCTGGGCAGCAGCCACTCTGACAGTAGCGGGTCCGTTCGTCCTTTCCATCCCTTGAAGGGCGCCGGAGCCCTGTCCAAAGATAGGGCTCCGGCCTCTGGTGGCAAATGGTTCAGGAGCGTTGGGATGCGTTGTGCCCGGGCATTGCCGTGGACGCATGGAGGGCCATGCGCAGCATGCGGAGCACCAGATAGGGACGCATCAGTAAAGGCGTTGGAGCCAATAAGAACAGGTCCCTCAGGACGATGAAGGCCGTGCGTCGATCGTCCTCACGGCAGACCCGGCCGAAATGCTCGGTGATGATGGCCCGCAGACGGTCCTCGGGCAGGCCTTTCACATGATGGGCAAGGCGGAGCCATAGCATCATCCGGTGCAGGTGTAGCCTCGATCCGGTATTGTGACGGACCATGGTGATCCCTCCATCATGCTTGCGGTATTCGCTCAAGGTCCCTGGCACTTTGATCAATGGGCCCTGTTCCGCGGCGAGGGCGAAGAGCACCATGTCGAACACGCCGACCCGCTTGAACCAACGTGGTATCCGCCGGAATCCGGGGTGATTGCGGTACATGAAGCTTGAGAAGTGGCAGGCGGCCAGGGTGGAGATCAGGTCGGCGAGCGGGAGTGACGTCAACGGTGAGGTGGGGAACATCCGCCCGGTCCGCTCCCCGGTGTCCGTGATGATGGCCGTGTCGTGGAAGGTCCCACCGGCCCGTCGATCGGCCAGGAGCGCATCCGCTTGTAGTTGCAGCTTGCCTGGGTCGCACCAGCGATCGTCACCTTCGCAGAGCGCCACGAAACGGCCCCGGGCCTGCGTATAGAGGTTCAACGCGTTCCAACGGCCCGAGGGGCTTCCTTCTATGTGGATGACATTACGCCGGTCGTTGAGGAGCACCTTCACACGTTCCGGATACCGCTGCTGTACTTCCAGGCAGATCTCCCGTGTGCCATCCGTGGAGCCGTCCTCACCGATAAGGACCTCGAACGCATGGGTCGTGCGTTGGGCCAGGATGCTCTCAAGGCAATCCCGTATGTAGGAGGCGTGCTGGTACGTAAGCACCAGGACCGTGATCAATGGTGGCTCCTGCATCGCCTGTGCCCTTGGTCCATGGGGCCGGGCAATGATAGGACGATGGGAGCCATCTTTGCCGTTATGGGCATGCGCCGGACATTCGGTGGGTTCATCGGCCTGGAGCCATCCATGCCGTTCAAGCGGCCCTTTGAGGGGATCTTGCTCACTTCCGGTCGTTCGTGCCTTCGTGCCATCGTGGACCAACTTCGCCCGGCACGTATGTGGGTGCCGTTCCTGATCTGCGACAGTGTGCCGTCCACATTGCGGGAAGCGGGTGTCGAGGTCATGTTCTACGGGATGGACGACCAAGCCCGCCCCCTTATTGATGACCTTGCAGGGGACGAGGCGCCCATTCTCGCGGTGGACCATTATGGCGTGCGAGGGGATGCCGTGCAGGCCCTGATCGACCGGTTCGGCCAGCGTGTCGTCATCGACCTCACCCATGCCCTGTACGCACCCGTCCCCGCCGGCCACTGGGCGTTCTCTTCCATCCGCAAATGGTTCGGCATTCCGGACGGAGGGGTATTGCATGCTCCTTATCCGATCGCCATCGGCAACGAGCGCAATGATCGCTGCCTCATGGACCACTTGGTACTGAGGGGGAAAGGATATGATGATGAGGCCCTGGCCCTCCATCGCGTGAACAATGCGGCGATGCGTAGCGATCCGGTGAGGGCTTCGCTCGTCTCCGAAGCGCTGCTGTCCCATACGGATCGGGAGCAAGGCCGCCAAGCCCGAGCGGCCAATTTCAAGGCCTTGCATCAACGGCTTTCGCGGCACAACAGGCTGGAGTTCGACCCCCGGGCCGTTCGTGGTCCCCTTTGCTATCCGCTGCTTCCCGAGCGCCCGGTGGAACATGCTCGGTTGCATGCCAGCGGGATCTTCGTGCCATGCTATTGGCCCGAGGTGCTGCATCGGCCGGATGTGGAGGGCCGGTCCGGCCAGAGCCGTGGTTTGGCCCGGTGGGTGCTGCCATTGCCGGTCGATCAGCGCTATACGCCGGCGGATATGGAGGAGATGCTGGCCTTGCTGGAGCCGCTCCTTTGATCAAGCAGGGGGCGCGCCAAGGATGTCGCCTGCCCGGATGCCGGCATAAGCCCCATCCATGTCGCGCAGGTTCAGGAGCCTATCGCCCTTCCGTACCACGGCTTTGTCCTCATAGGTGAACAGCACTTCGTTCTCCGCCAGCCTGTCGATGTGTGCCATGAGATAGGGGTTCGTGATGCGACGCACATCGCGCACGACCACGCGTTCACCCCGGTGCATGAACCAGGCCCCTTTGCCTGGAAGGCCGAACGCGAGGATCCGGCGTTCGACGGCTTCGCGCTCCATGGCCCAATCGATCCGCGGATCGTCGGGATGTTGCGAGTAGTAGAGGGTGCCTTCGCCCTTGCCTCCAGGCCCTACCGGCTCGAAGCCGCGTGCCAGTGCCAAGCGGAACGCTTCACGTTCAGCCAGCCAGCAAGCCTGGTACAGCAGGCCGGTGTCCAGGTCGGATGTCACGGGTACCCGCACTTGGGCGATGATGCCGCCGGTATCGATCCCATCGTCCATGACATGGCAGGTGGCCCCGGCATCACGCCCGAACAGGAATGCCCCGGAGATCGCGCTCTTTCCACGAAGGTCGGGCAGGAGCGAAGGATGCAGGTTGATGAATTTCCGTCCCGGTCGGTGCAGCCGGCTGATGGGGAGCACGTGGGGGCAGCCGTTCGAAACGAAGACATCGAATACCGTCCGTTCCAGAAGCTCGATGAGCGAAGTGCGGTCGCCGAGGGGGATGTGCGGGAGCCCTTCCGCCAGGAGCTCCCGTTCCAAGAACGAGCCCGGCACGCAAAGGATGTGCTCGGGCATGAGCCCCGCACGGCGCAGCTCTTGCAAGGCGAACGACCGGTTGCCGGCGTAGACGATCCGCATCGGTGTGACGTGGGGTTTCGCAATGTTAGGCGTCGGACCGTTCCCGACACATGGCTCGCCTGAACATCGGGCGCCATCGCTCCACCGATCCGATGGATCCGCGATCTTGCCCGCAGAATGGAACGTCCCCCCAACGGTTCGCCAGGGACATGATGCGCATGGTCGCTGGACGGTCCCTCGCTGTCGCCTTGATCGGGGCCGGGGCGATCCTGGCCCTGATCCAGTTCGCTTCGGGTCGGAGCCTGTGGCTGGATGAGGCATATCTCGCTTTGAACATCCTGCACAGGACGCATGCCCAGTTGTTATCGCCCTTGGACATGAAGCAGGTGGCTCCCATCCTTTTCCTGCAGATCGAACGGACGATATCCCCCTTGTTCGGTGGCAATGAGCTTGGGCTTCGGCTTTTCCCTCTGCTATGCTATCTGGTGTCGCTGTTCCTGTTCCTGCGCGTGCTCCGGTCGCTGTTCAGTGATCCGTACACGGTCGCTTTCGCCCTGATGGTCTTCGTGTTCAATGGGACCCTTCTCTATTACTCCAGCGAGGTCAAGCAGTACATGTCGGATGTAATGGTGTACCTGGCTCTCCTGTATGCCACGATCAGGGACGTCCCCAATGAGCGTGGGAGGTACCGCCTTCTGGGTTTGCTGGGCACGATCGCCATTTTTCTGTCGAACGTCTCCCCCATCATCCTGCTGGCCATCGGTGCATACCTGTTGTATCGTATCCGCTCGGGGCAGGGGAAGTTCGCTCCGTTCGCCATGTATGCCGCCGTTCCCTGGGCGATCACGTTCGTTCTGTACCATGCCTTTTTCATCAAGGACCATCCGGCGCGGCAGGGTATGATCGAGGAATGGACCTATTACGGCGCGTTCCTGCCGCTGCGTCCGTTCAGCAAGGCCTTCTACACCTTCCTGGCCGAACGGTACAGGATGGTGGCCTTTTCATTGTTCGACCTGGGGTTGTTCGGAGGAGTGGCCTTATCGGTCCTGGCCCTTTTGGGTGGTATCAGGCTCGTCCGGCGCAGGCAATACGGGATGCTCTCCCTGCTTGTCCTGCCTTTGCTCCTCCACTTGTTGCTGTCGGGGTTCCAGCTGTATCCGTTCGCCACCCGGCTTATCCTGTATACGGTCCCATCCATCATCCTGATGGCTGCCTATGGGGCGGATGCCTTGCTCGTGCGGGTGCGCATGGTCCTGGATCGGGCGGGATCCTGGCTATTGCTGCTTCCTGCCCTTCTGCTGGTGCTTTTCATCCGGAGGAGTGATTTCCCGTTCAAGAAGCTGGAGATCAAGGAGAGCATCGGTTACATCCAACGCCACATCCGACCGGCCGACCACGTGTTCGTCAATTATCATTCGCGGGTGGCGTTCCAGTATTACCAAGAGACGAGGGGATGGTTGGCGACCGGCACGGACGTGATGATCGGTGTCCGGACGGTCTTCTGGAACGGAGCGGAATGGGCGGCGGACACGGTCCGGTTCGCGCATCAGTTGGAAGGGCTCGAAGGCCGGACCTGGTTCCTGTTCACCAGTACAGGCGATGAGCGCGACAAACGGACCTTCCTACAGGCCTATATGCACCGGATGGGGAAGAGGCCCCTCGCAGAGCTCCATCCGCCAGGATCCGATGTATACCTCTATGACCTCGGTGAGCGTGCCGTGAAGGCCCGCTGAGCATATGGGCAGGTTCGTCAGGGCCGCGTGGACCATGCCAGCAGCGGGCTGATGATTCCCGGTCGCTGCCCGAACCAGGTCCCTTTCCGGGGGGCATCGTGGACTTCGAAAGCGATGGCATCCTCGGCACGGAAGATCACCTTGCCTGAACGGAACACGTTCACACTGATGCGATGCATCCCGGTGTTCAGCAAAGGGGCCGGGATGTGGCACCGCACCGTGTTCACGCCTTCGGCAGGCGCCCAGCCGTCGGGCCCATGGATGTCACGGATCGTGCTGGTGAATACTTGGATATCATCGGCATTGTACAGGTCGATGCCGATGTTCAAATCGTTGTCATCCACGCCCAAGTTCTCCAGGTCTATCGTGATGTGGAAGGCATCACCGGTGGTGATCAGCGGTACATCCATCGCTGGGCGTATATCCATGCCCATCAGGCGTACCAGCTCGTTCCCGGGCCGTTCGGCCCCTGTCCACCGGATCGCATCTCGTTGCACGGCGAACCCCTTCAAGTAGCCTTGTACCACGCTTGAGGAAGGACCGTCCATGCGGACCCGGCCTTCGTGCAGCCAAATGGAGCGGGGACAAAGGCTCTGGACGGCGACCATGTTGTGGCTGACGAACAGGATGGTCCGACCGGAACGGGAAACATCCTTCATCTTGCCCAGGCATTTGCGCTGGAACTCAGCGTCGCCCACGGCCAGCACTTCGTCCACGATAAGGATCTCGGGCTCCAAGTGGGCGGCCACGGCGAAGCCTAGGCGCACCTTCATGCCCGAACTGTACCGCTTCACCGGGGTATCTATGTGGTGCTCGATGCCGCTGAAAGCGATGATCTCGTCCAATTTCGTGGTGATCTCGGCCTTGCGCATGCCGAGGATGGCCCCGTTGAGGAAGATGTTCTCGCGGCCGGTGAGGTCGGGGTGGAAGCCCGTGCCCACCTCCAGCAGGCTGGCTGTACGGCCTTTCATGCGGATGACGCCGGAGGTGGGTTTGGTGATGCGCGAGAGCAGTTTGAGCAGGGTGCTCTTGCCTGCGCCGTTCCGCCCGATGATCCCCAGTACCTCTCCCTCCCGCATCTCGAACCCCACCTCACGCAGGGCCCAGAAGATCCTGCCCGTTCGCTGTCCTTGTGAGGACGTGTCAACGGTACCGAGCGGACCTTCCTTCCCGCGCAGGCGGGACCAAAGCGCCTGGACCTCATCGGCCAGCGAGGCCGTACCGTAATTGCCCAAGCGGTAGCGCTTGGCAATGTTCTCCACCTGGATGACCGGTCGCCCTTCCATATATCTACACGATGTCGGCCACCGACCGTTCCACTTTGTTGAAGACGCCGATGCCGACCAAGCCCACCACCAGGGCGAACACCGTGGTGTAGAGCAGCCCTCCCCAGGGCAGTGGGCCGCCGAAGAATGCGGCTCGCGTGGCCTCGATGGGCGCGGTCATGGGGTTGAGGCGGAACAGAGCCAGCAGCAGGGGCATCTGCTGCAGGCGCGCCATCGGGAAGAGCACGGGGCTGGCATACATGAGCAGCTGTACGCCGAAGGCCACGAGGAAAGAAAGGTCACGGTATTTCGTGGTGATGGCCGTGATGAGGATGCCGAGGCCCAGGCCCAGGAGCAGCATCAATAGCACCAGCATGGGTACTAGGGCCAATGCCGGAAGGGCCTGCCAGTGGAAACCGGGGTCCATCACCGCATAGATGGCCAGCATCACCAGAAAGGCGACGAACTGTACGGCGAAGGTGAAGAGGGTGGAAAGGGTGCTGCTCAGCGGCATCGCCAGCCGGGGGAAATACACCTTGCTCATGATCTGCGCCCCGGTGATGAAGGTGCGCGAGGTCTTGGTGATCACCGTGGAGAAGAAATACCATGGCACGATGCCCGACATGTAGAAGAGCATCGGTGGCAGGCCGGGAGGGGCCAGTCCGGCCGCCCGGCCGAACACCAGCGTGAAGACAAAGGTGGTGAGCAGGGGTTGCAGGAGTACCCAGAGCGGCCCTAGGACGGTCTGTTGGTACACGGTGACGATGTCCCGCCGGGTGAGCAGCCCCACCAGGTCGCGGTAGTGCCAGAGCTCCTTCAGGTCCAGGTGCCAGAACATGCGGTGGGGGCGGATGACGACATCCCAGTCATCTGCAAGGTGGGCATGCCCCGCGGTGCGGCCCTGCTCGCTCACGTGTTCTGGTTCTTGGTCGAGGCGCGGCGCTGTTCGCTCTTGCGGCCCTTGTTGCCGTAGCCGTACCCGTAGCCATAGCCGTAGGCGTAACGGTAGCCGTAGCCGTAGTTGGTGTTGTAGTAGTACTTGCTCTTCTTCATCCGCACGCCGTTGAGGATGAAGCCGAAGTTCTTCGCCGCGTTGCTCTGGTGCACCTCGAGCGCGTTCCGGATGTGGTCCTTGTTGGCGAAGCGCGTGTTGATCACGAAGAGGGTGGCGTCAACATGGCGCATCATCAGCAGGGCGTCGGTGATGAGGCCCACGGGGGGAGTGTCGATGAGCACGTAGTCGAAGTGGCGGCGCCCGAACTCGAAGAGCTCCGGCAGGCGCTTGCTCAGCACCAGCTCCGAGGCGTTCGGCGGCGTGGGGCCCGAGAGGATTACGTGGAAGTTCTCGATCTGGGTGGGCAGCATGCACTCCTCGAACCCGGCCTTGCCCACCAGGATGTTGCTGAGGCCCACCGCGCTGTTCATGCCCAGGCCCACCGCCACCTTGGGCTTGTGCAGGTCCAGCTCGAGCAGCAGCACCCGCTTCCCGGCCTTGGCCAGGATGGCCGAGAGGTTCACCGAGCAGAAGGTCTTGCCTTCGTTCGGGCGGTAGCTCGTCACCATCACCACCTTGCCCTGCTCGGTGGCCGGCAGGTACTCCAGGTTGGTGCGGATCGTACGGAAGCTCTCGGTGATGGCCGATTTCGGGTCACTGTCCACCACCACGTAGTTCTCCTCGGCCTTCTCGCTGGCGATGATCTCGCCGAACACCGGCAATTGCGTCACCTGGCGCAGCTGGTCGGCGTTCTCGAGGCGGTCATAGAAGAGCACCCGGAGGAACACCAGCACCATGGAGATGAGAAGACCGCCGATAGCGAAGGTGTACAGGATCTTCATCTTGTCCGGCCGTACAACGCCCAGGATCCGGGCCGCCTCGATCACTTTCGTCTGCGGGATGATGCCTGCGCGTGCGATCACCGTATTGGCCCGCTTCTCCAATAGGAACTCATAGAGCCGCTCGTTCACGCTCACTTTCCGCTGGAAGTTCAGGATGTCCCGCTGGTTCTGCGGCACCGCCCGGATCAGCTGGTTGTAATCGCTGATCTGCTTCTCCACGTCAGCGATCTTTTCCCGTATGGCCTTGCGGGTGTTCTTCAAGTACACCAGAAGGTTGGCCCGGGTGAGCTGAATGGTCTCATCCAAGGTATTGATGGCCCGGTTGTCCGGCGTGGCGTCGTACAGCTTCCGGTTCCGGTCCATCTGCATGGTATATAGCTCGGTCAGCGTGCTCTTCAGGAATACATCGTCATCCAGGATATAGAAGGAAGGCGGGATGAGCTTCTCATCGCCCAGGGCCAGGATGTAGTTCTCCAGCGCGTCCACGCTCTCGATCATCATCTCCAGCTGGCGTTTCCGGGAATCGTATCCCACCAGTTGGTCGAAGTACCGGTCGTTCTCCTTGCCGAGGTCGAGGATGTTCTTGCTCAGCATGAAGCGCTGCAGATCGTCCTCATAATTGTTCAGGATCACCGATACTTCATCCAGCTGCTTGTCGATATAGCCTAGCGTGTTCTCATTGATGTCGAACTCGCTCTGCAGCGTATAGCGGATGTATTCCTGGCTGAGCGTATCCAGGAACATCTTCGCCCGTGCGGGGATCTCGTCCTCCACCGTCACATGAAGGATGGTGGTGTAGTCAAGGTTCACCACGTCCATGCCCGAGCCATACTTGGCCACCAGCCAGGGCCTGCCATGCCGGATGAAACGGTAATCGCTCTCGCTGAACTTCCGCAGGGTGGACGGCAGGAGCTGCTGCGTCTTCTGCACGCGAAGGGTGAAATCGCTGTCCGCGATGTCGGTGTTGAACGGGAATGTCTTGGTCACCAGCCCTGAACCAGGATCGTAGCTCAGCTCGAACTGGTCCGCATCCACGATCCGCAGGTCGAACGGCTTCTCGAAAAGCCTGGCGTTCAAGGGCTGTATCTGCACCGAGAACGGAAGCGAGCCATAGACCTCCGAGGTCTTGAACCGGCCGATGATGTAGTATGAGACGTCGAAATCCAGTTTGTCCAGCGTGCGGTCGATCAGGTCATAGCTGGTGAGCACCCGCTTCTGGTTCACGATGTCGCCATAGGCCCCCACGTAACCGATGTTCTGGTAGACCTGGGTCTGGTAGTTGTACGACTCCCGGTCCTGTAGGAGGATCTGGGTGCTGGCCCCGTACACGTCGGGGATCTTGTAGGAGTAGAGGTAGGAGAGGACGGCCGAGAGGATGACGGCCACCACCACGAAGTACCAGTTCTTCGAGAAGATCCGGAGGAAGTAGCGGAGGTCGTTGACGTCGATGATCCCCGCTTTGGGGCCTGCCGCTGCTGCCATAGTGCTCGCTTCGGGGGGAGGCGCCTGCGCCGCTGCCGCCAGCGCCCGGTGCCGCTTTCTTGGAAGGCTGCGAATATATGCATCGCGCCTCGCCGCGGGCCGATCGCGACGTGCCCGGGCCCGGGCGCCCGCGGGGCCTGGGGATCGTTGATAGAAATGAGCACGGGCCGCTGGAAGTCCGTTCGGTGATCTTTCTACATTTGGCACGCTCACATTGCTCTAGCGACCATGAGGACGGTATCCCGTGCGACCCTGGTACTGCTGTTCGCAGCCGTTCCCTTCATGGGCTCCTTGCTCGCCCAGACGGGCGGGCCTCCCGTCGGTGGTCAGCCGCCCTGCTGGCCCCCGCCCTGCATCCCCATCGACGGCGGTCTTTCCCTGCTGATCGGCGCTGGCGTACTGCTCGGCGGCAAGAAGGCCCTGGATGCCCGACGTGCCCGCCTGTCCGGCGGGCAGGCCCGCAAGCGCGTGCTTTGATGCCCGCCCACGCGTCCCCTGCCTCGGCGGGACGTGACCCGCTCGTCCGCTTCCTTCTATTGTCGGCCGCGCTCTATGCCGGCTGGTACCTGCTCTATGCCTTGGTGCTCCATCCCTGGGGCGCCCTCGACCGGGCCGTCATCGACCAGCTCATCCGGTGGTCCGGCGCCATCCTGCGCGCGCTCGGCTACACCCTCATCCCCGAACCGGCCAACGCGGAGCAGCTCCGCACCATCGGGGTCGAGGGCGGGCACCTGCTCTGGATCGGCGATCCCTGCAACGGGGTGGGCCTCTTCGCCGTGTTCCTGGTCTTCCTCATCGCCTATGCGGGCCCCTGGAGGCACAAGCTCTGGTTCGGCGCCTTGGGCCTGCTGTCCATCCACCTGGTGAACGCCTTGCGCGTGGCGGCCCTCTGCATCATCGTGCGCATCGATTACGAGTGGCTGAACTTCAACCACGACTATACCTTCTATGTCATCGTCTATGGCTGGGTCTTCCTGCTCTGGTACGTGTGGGTGAAACGCTTCGCTCCGGCCGCCCGGCCCCGGCCATGAGCGCGCGCCGCGGCCTGGTGCTCTTGCTGATACTGGCCGGCGTGGCCCTGGGCGCGCTGCGCGAGTTCCTCTTCCTCAACCTGAACTACCAGCTCGACCATGTGGCGCGGCACACGGCCTTCTCCTATGCGCACTCGCTCTTCCAGGGATGGACGGGCGGCCTGGGCCTGCGTGGGCTGCTGGTGCTGAAGTGGGCGCTGGCCTGCGCCTTCATCGCTGCCATGTGCGGGCTCACCATCGCCTTGGCGCGGACGTGTTTCGGTTCCTTCCGGCACGCCCGCGCGATCCTGCTGGCGACCATCGCCTTCGCGGTGCTGGCGCTGGTCCTGCATGGGCTGGCGCACTGGGTGCCGGCCCTGGAGCGCGTCTCGGTGCAGGTGCTCCACATGCTCCAGTACCCCGTGCCGCTGCTGTTCGTGCTGGCAGCGGCGCTGGGGCGGGGGAGACGGACCGATCGGGAGCCGTCCACCACGGAAGGGCATTAGCGGCCGATCCACCACGAACGGCGGGGTACCGGTCATGAGGTCCGGCAGCCGGACCAAGGCCTACTTTCGCCGCCCATGCGGGTCGCCGTCGTCATCCCCTGCTTCAACGTCGCTGAACACCTGCCCCAGGCCCTCGCCTCGGTGTTCGCCCAGACGCACGCCGACCTGGACGTGGTCTGCGTGGACGACGGCAGCACCGACGCCACCCGGGCCGTCATCGCGGAGCACGTCCGCCGGTCCTCCGGCCGGCTCCGCAGCATCGAGCAGCCCAACCGGGGGGCGTCCGCCGCGCGCAACGCCGGCCTGGCCGCCACCGAAGGCGCGTACGTGCAGTTCCTCGATGCGGACGACCGGCTGGACCCCGACAAGATCGCTGCGCAGGTGGCCCTGGCGGAGGCCAACGGCCGGCCCGACCTGGTGGTGGGCGATTTCGAGCAGGTGATGCCCGACGGCCTGCTGCTGCCCGCCCTGGCCCTGTACGACCGGCCCTGGATGGCGCTGATCCGCACCCGGCTGGGCACCACCAGCGCCAATTTGTGGGGGCGCGCGGCGCTGGAGCGGGCGGGCGGCTGGAACGAGCAGCTGGCCAGCAGCCAGGACTATGAACTGGCGTTCCGCCTGCTGAAGGGCGGGGCGCGCGTTGCCTGGGACCGCCACATCCGCACGCGGGTGCTCAAGCGGGCCACCGGCTCCATCAGCCGCACCGACGTGATGGAGAACTGGGACCGTTACATCGCCCTGCGGCGCGCCATCAAGGACCACCTCACCGCGCTGGGGGCCGATGCCCATGCCGCGGAGATCGAGGCCCTGCGGCAGTACATCTTCATGGCGCTGCGCATCGTGGCCCCGCACGACCGCGGGAAGGCCGTGGCCGAGTATCGCCGCAGCATCGGCCGCGGCTTCACCCCGGAAGTGGGGCGCGCCATCACGGAGCGCTATGCCCTCTTCCATAACTTGTTCGGCTTCGCCACCACGGAGCGCCTGCTCGGCGTGGTGCGGGGCAAGCGCCCATGATCGCCTCGCACCAGGACATGCTCGACTACCGCGAGGCGGACCGCATCGCCCTGCGGCGCACCTACAGCGTGCACCTGATCTACGATGAGGTGTGGAAGTTCCAGCGGCTGCTCCGCCGGGTGGAGTACCTCACCAACTGCAAGAAGCACCGGGGCCCGTTCTGGCGGCTGCTGCACAAGTGGTACTCGCTGCGGTTCCATGCCCAGAGCGTGCGCTGCGGGTTCGACATCCCGCCCAACGTCTTCGGTCCCGGGCTCAGCATCGCGCACCGCGGCACCATCGTGGTGCATCCCGACGCGCGGGTGGGGGCCAACTGCCGCCTCCACGTGGACGTGGTGATCGGGACCCGCCCCGGCCCCGAGGAACGCGTGCCCTCCATCGGCGACAACTGCTACATCGGGCCCGGCAGCAAGATCTTCGGCGACATCGTCATCGGGCCCGACACGGCCATCGGTGCCAACAGCGTGGTGAACCGCTCGTTCCCCGAAGGCAACATGACCATCGCCGGGGCGCCCGCGCGGAAGATCAGCGACACCGGCTCCCGCGAATACATCATCGCCACCCGCAGCCAGAAGCCCGTGCTCGGATGAGGAAGCTGATGGTGGTGGTGGGCACCCGGCCCAATTTCATCAAGGTCACCCGCTTCAAGCACGTGGCCGCGGCCCGTGGCGGCATCGACGTGCGGCTGGTCCACACCGGCCAGCACTTCGACGACCGGATGAGCACGGTCTTCTTCGAGCAGTTCGGCCTGGCCCCCGACCACTGGCTGGATACGCCGCCCGGCGCACCCGCCGTGCAGATGGGCCACATCATGGCCGCCCTCGCCGGCGTGGCCGCCGAAGAGCGCCCACATATGCTGATGGTGGTGGGCGACGTGAACAGCACCCTGGCCGGCGCGCTGGTGGCCAACAAGATGGGCCTGCCGCTGGCGCACCTGGAAAGCGGCCTGCGCAGCGGCGATACGGGCATGCCGGAGGAGATCAACCGCATCCTCACCGACCGCATCACCGATGCGTTCTTCGTGACCGAGCAGAGCGGCATCGACCACTTGAAGGCGGAAGGCCGCGACCCCGCGCGCATCCATTTCACGGGCAACACCATGATCGATACCCTCGTGGCCTACGAGGACCGGATCCAGGCGTCGCCCGTGCTGGAGGAGCTGCGCCTCGGCACCGGCGGGCATGTGCTGATGACCATCCATCGCCCCGCCACCGTGGACGTGCCCGAACAGCTGGCCCGCCTCGTGGACTTGGTGGCCTTCGTGGCCCGGGAGCATCCCGTGGTCTTCCCCGTGCACCCGCGCACCACCGCCAACTTGGCCCGCTACGGCCTGCTGGAGCGCTTCTCCGGCCTGAAGAACGTGCGGATGCATGAGCCCATGGACTACTTCGGCTTCCAGAAGCTCATCGCCACCTGCGCCTTCGTCATCACCGACAGCGGCGGCATCCAGGAAGAGACCACCTACCGCCGGATCCCCTGCCTCACCCTGCGGCCCAACACCGAGCGGCCCATCACCATCACCGCCGGCACCAACGAGCTGATCGACCTCGACCTGGACCGCCTGGCCGATGCCATCGGCCGCATCCGCTCGGGCCGCTTCAAGCCGGGCACGGTGCCCCCGCTCTGGGACGGGCACGCCACGGAACGGGTGTTCGACGTTCTTGACCGCGTGCTGTGATCCTGTACCTCACCTACAACGACCAGCCGAGCGGCGTCTACTGGAGCCAGGTGACCGACGTGGTCGCGCACCTGGACACGCCGGGCGGGGGGCGTGTGCGGCTGGTGGCCTTCGTCAGCGCGCGCGGTTTCCGGCGGACGCGACGCGCGATCAAGGCGCACAGCCCTTCGGCCTGGGTGCTGCCGATGGTGCCCACCATGCGCCGTTGGAAATGGAACATCCCCGTCCTGGCCGCGGTGTGCCGCCTGCTGCGCCCCACGGGCATCATCGCCCGCGGCGTGATGGCGACGTGGATGGCCCTGCGCATGCGCGACCGCGGGCTCGTCCGGCGGGTATGCTTCGACGGCCGGGGCGCCTACGCGGCGGAGTGGGAGGAATACCGCATCATCGATGACGCGGCCTTGATCGCCGGGTTCCGGCCGCTGGAAGAAGCGGCCGTGGGCCGGAGCGACCTTCGCATCGCGGTGAGCCATGCCCTGGTGGACCATTGGCGGGAGCGCTACGGATACCGGGGAGAGGACCACGTGGTGATCCCCTGCACCTTGGGGAAGGACCATGAACGGATCCCTGCGACGGATGCGTCCGCCTGGACCACTGCCGCCGGCATCCCGCCGGATGCGGTGCTGCTGGTCTATTCCGGCTCCGTCGCCGGATGGCAGTCCTTCGCGCTGCTGAAAGCGTTGCTGACCCGGGCCCTGCACGCGGATCCCCGGGCCCATGTCGTGTTCCTCAGCCGCCGCGCGGCCGAAGTGGATGCCCTGGCCGAAGCGTTCCCCGGACGGATCCACTGCTCCTGGCTTTCGCCGGACGCGGTGCAGCAGGTGCTTTGCGCCGGCGACCACGGCATCCTGGTGCGCGAGGACACGGTGACCAACCGCGTGGCTTCGCCGACCAAGTTCGCCGAGTACCTGGCGGCCGGCCTGCGCATCATCATTTCCCCGCGGCTCGGCGACTTCAGCGCGCAGGTGGAGGCCGATGACCTGGGCCTGGTGTTCGACCCCGGCTCCGGGCCGCCCGTGCTGCAGAAGGTGCTGCCCGGGGAAAAGGAGCGGCTCCAGCGGTACGCCCGGCAGCGGTTCACCAAGCAGGCCTTCGAGGCCGACTATGCGGCCGTGCGGAAAGCGATGGCCAGCTGAGCGCGACCGGCCTACTTTCGCGCCTGTCCGCCGCCAGGCGGGATCCATGATGCCGAAGAAGGTCCTCATCACCGGCGGTGCCGGCTTCATCGGGTCGGCCCTCAGCGCACAGCTCCAGGAGGCCGGCCACGAGGTCTTCGTCCTCGACGACCTTTCCTTCGGCAAGCGGGCCCTGGCCGGTGTGCCCGATGCGCGCTTCTTCCAGGTGGACATCCGGCACCGCGATGCCGTGCAGCAGGTGATGGACGCCACCCGTCCCAACTGGGTGCTGCACCTGGCCGCCGTCCATTTCATCCCCTATTGCAACCAGCACCCGGCCGAGGCCGCGGACATCAACATCAACGGCACCATCAACGTGCTGGACACGGCGGGGAGCAAGGGCAGCCTGGAACAGGTGTTCGTGGCCAGCACCGCCGCGGTCTATCCCGTGGCCGAAGGTGCGCTGGGCGAGGAGCATCCGTTGGGACCGATGGACATCTACGGCACCACGAAGCTGGCCACTGAGAAGATCGCGAGCGAGTTCCACCTGCGCAGCCGCATCCCGGTGGTGGTCGGCCGGTTCTTCAATGCTTTCGGCCCCAACGAGACCAACCCGCACCTCTTTCCCGAGATCCAGCGCCAGGTGCTGGCCGGTGCCCGTACCCTGAAGCTCGGCAACCTCGACCCCAAGCGCGATTACATCCACACCGCCGACATGGGCCGTGCGATGGGCGCCTTGCTGGACAAGGCGCTGCAAGGCTTCGAGGTGTTCAACATCGGCCGCGGCATCGAGTACAGCGTGCGTGAGGTGGTGGAGGCCTTCCAGCGCCAGCTCGGCGAAGAGCTGCGGATCGAGGTGGACCCGGCGCGCGTGCGCAAGGTGGAGCGCCCGCACCTGCTCGCCGACGTGCGCAAGCTCAAGCAGGCCACGGGCTGGGAGCCGCAGTGGAGCATCGATGCCGGTGTGGCCACCTTGCTGCAAGGACGATGAAGGCGATGCGGACGATGGGCCCGGTGCGGACGATCCGCCGCTCCTCCTCGCGCGCATCCACAGCATCCTTCCCGTGCGCGTAGCCCTTTGCACCGACGGTCTTTTCCCACATGCGGTGGGCGGCATGCAGCGGCATTCGCGCCTGCTCGCGGAGCACCTGGCGCGCAGCGGACAGGTGCAGCTCACCGTGCTGCATCCGCACGCGGCGGGCGTCTTCGATCCTTCCCTGGGCATCACCGAAGTGCCGGTGGCGCCGATCGATCCCCGCGGGCTGTACCTGCGCGAACTCTGGCGCTACAGCGGGCGCATGGACCAGGCGCTGGACACGCTCCGGCCGGACGTCATCCTCTCCCAGGGCTTCTGCGTGTGGAAGGGCATCGCCCGCCACCGGGACCGCCTGGTGGTGCATCCGCATGGCCTGGAGATGTTCCAGGGCATCACCCGGAAGGAGCGGCTGCTGGGCGCGCCTTTCCGCTGGTCGCTGGCGTACATCGTGCGGCACAGCGCGGCCTGCATCTCGCTCGGCGGCCGGCTCACCGGCATCCTGCAGGCGCTCGTGAACGGTGCCGTGCCCCGGATCGTGGTGGTGCCGAACGCCGTGGATGTGCCCGCAGCGCCTCCGCCGCTGCCATCGCGGTCCGCGACGGAGCCCTTGCGGATCCTGTTCGTGGGCCGCTTCGCCTTCAACAAGGGCCTGGACGTGCTGATGGACGTGGCCCGGCGCCTCGTGGCGGAAGGCCGGGGTGATCGCTTCCGGTTCCAGCTGGCGGGCGACGGTCCCCTGCTCGCCGCCTACCAGCAGGCGGGCCTGCCGGTGAACGTGGAGCTGCTCGGACGGGTGGACGATGACCGCCTGCGCGCGCTCTATCGGGCATGCGATGCCCTGCTGCTGCCCACGCGGTTCGAGGGCATGCCCACCGTGGTGCTCGAGGCCATGGCCCAGGCCAAGCCCGTCTTCGTGAGCGACGTGGGCGCCACCCGCGAGCTGGTGGACATGCACAACGGCTACCTGCTTCCGCCCGGGGATGCGGCCGCACTGACGGACGCCCTGCTCGCCTTCGCGGAGCGCCGGCCCGACATCCGTGCGCGCATGGGACAGGCCAGCTTCGATCGGGTGCGCGAGCTGTTCAGTTGGCCGGTGGCCACGGAGAAGACCCTCCGGCTGCTGCGCGAAGTGGCCGTGCCCGGCTAGCGCAGCACCTCGGCCAGCAAGCGGTCGGTGATGGTGGCCAGCAGGTGCTCGCTCAGGTCCACCGTGGGATCAAGGGTGATGGTGCGCTCGCCGCTGAGGATGCGCGGCAGTTCCCGGGCCACCTCTTCCACCCGGATGGAGCCGCCCAGCCGCTTCCCGGTGATGGTCGTGCTCACGAAGCCCGGGACGCCTACGTGCAGCACGGGTCGCCTTAAGTGGAAGATCTCGGTGAACTTGGTGCCGAGGAAATCCTTGTTCGCCGTGGGGATGAAGATGAGCACCAGGTCGGCCGCAGCGATATGCGGGAAGATGTCCTTCGCCGGCAGCGGCGCATGGAAGCGGATGTGCTCCACCAATCCGCGCTCCGCCACGCGTGCGGCATAGGCCGAAGTGTCGTGGCCGGTGATGAAGAGGTCTAGCTGTACGTGCGGGAAGCGGTCGGGGCGGTCCCGGCGGAGCGCTTCGAAGGCCTTCAGCACCTCCTCGAAATAGGCTTCGGCCTCCTGCGCGCCGTAGAGGCTGCCCGCATAGATCATCCGGAAGCGGCCGTCGGCGGGAGGAGCGGGGTGGGTGCCGATCTCCTCCGGGTCGATCGCGTGGGGGATGCGCAGGTAACGTTCCGGCGGACCGCCATAGGTGGCGCGGAGATGCTCCACGATGCTGGGGGCGGGGGAGAGGAGGCGGTCGTAGGTGCGGGCCACGGCGGCCTCGTGCGCGCGCTCCACGGCGATGCGTGCTTCGCCCAGCAGGCCCTGGCCATAGTAGTCGCCCCAGGTCCACGGGTCGCGGAAGTCCGCGACCAGGTTCACAGCGAGATGCCGGGTGCGGAGCTCCGTGAGGTGCGCCATCAGGCTGAACGGAGCCCCGGTGACCACCACGTTGCGGATGCCGTGCGCCTCGATCAGCGCGCTCGCCTTCCGCACCAGCATGCCGCGCCAGCGCACGCCCTTGTCCAGCCAGTTGCCGCGCGTCACCAGGGGGAGCAGGCGCCGCCACACCCGGTACATCACCTTCTCGCGGAAGGACGTGAGCGGCCGCTTGAACAGCACCGAGGGGTAGCGCTGCGGCAGCGGATGCGGCCGGATGCCGGGATGCGCGATATCGTCCGTCCACAGCGAGCCCTTGAGGTCATCGCCGCCCGCGCTGTGGACCACGTGCACGATGTACCCCCGCCGCGCCAGCTCCTTGGCGAACTTGGCCCAGCGCCGCCCGCCGATGCCGCGATAGGGGGGGAACGTATGGCTGACGATGAGCAGGTGTTCGCCGGTCCGCATGCGTTGCGGGCGAAGGTAGACGGGCCTTCCCATCGGGGGGCACGGGGGATCCTGTCTATCTTCCGCCTCGTTTTCCGCACGCCCCGCATGCGCCCCATCACCGAACGGATCGACGGCCTGGACCTTTCCGTCTTCGACGTCGTCCCCTCGCAGACCTCCGACGCGGAAAAACGATCGCTCCTCGCGGTGCAGCGCGCCGTGGCCCGGCGGTTCGGCGCGTACAACTACCTGGAGATCGGCTCGCACCTGGGCGGGAGCCTGCAGCCGCACGTGCGCGACCCGCGCTGCGCCCATATCGACTCCATCGACCTGCGTCCCCAGACCGCGCCGGACGACCGGGGCAAGGATTTCGTGAAGGCCTTCAAGGACAACAGCACCGAGCGGATGCTGCAGAACCTCCGCGGCATGGGCGAAGGGTCCGTGGAGAAGATCAGGACCTTCGACATGGATTCGAAGGACGTGCCCCGCGACCAGCTGGCCCGCCCGCTGCACCTCGCGTTCATCGATGGCGAGCACACGCGCGCCGCCGTGCTGCGCGACCATGCGCTGTGCCGCTCGCGCCTGGCCGAGGGCGGCGTCATCCTGTTCCATGATCTCTACATCGTCTTCCCTGCATTGATGGACATCGTGCGCGGGCTCGGCCGGGAGGGCGTCCCCTTTCTGCCGGTGAAGCTCGAGCGCTCCGTCTTCGGGCTGTTCTTCGATCCCGCCATGGTGCATGCGGACGAGTTCCTGGCCCGTTCCTACCGCGAGAACCTGCCCGAGTACAAGCGCCTGCTGGGCCGGTACCGGCTGAAGTCCCTGCTGCCCGGCTTCCTCAAGGACGCCCTGCGCGCCTGAGCCCGCCATGAGCACTTCCCGTCACGTGATCGTCACCGGCGGCGCCGGCTTCATCGGCAGCCACCTGGTGGACCGGCTGCTCGCGGAAGGGCAGCGCGTGACGGCGATCGACAACTTCGATCCCTTCTATCCCCGCGCGGTGAAGGAGGCCAACATCGCCGGCCACCGGGCCCACCCGGGCTACTGCCTCATCGAAGGGGACATCCTGGACGACACCGTGCTGGAGGAGGCGTTCGCTGATGCCGCGGGCGCCACGGTGGTGCACATCGCGGCCAAGGCGGGCGTGCGGCCCAGCATCGCCGATCCCCTCGGCTACCACCGCGTGAACGTGACCGGTAACCTGAAGCTCCTGGAGCAGGCCCGCCGGAAGGGGATCGCCCATTTCGTCCTGGCCAGCAGCAGCAGCGTCTACGGGGAGGATCCCCACGTGCCTTGGAAGGAGCGCGAGCGCGGCATCCAGCCCATCAGCCCCTATGCGGCCACCAAGCTCGCCGCCGAGCAGTTCGCGCAGGTGCACGCGCACCTGCATGGGCTGAAGGTGACCGCGCTGCGGTTCTTCACCGTCTATGGCCCGCGCCAGCGACCCGACCTGGCCATCCACCAGTTCTTCCGGAAGATCAGCGAGGGCCTGCCCATCCAGCAGTTCGGCGATGGGAGCACACGCCGCGACTATACGTTCATCGCCGACATCATCCACGGGGTGCGCGCGGCGATGGACCGTGTCCAGGGCGGGCTCTTCGAGGTGTACAACCTGGGGAATTCCGATACCGTCCCCCTGCGCGACCTCATCGCGGCCATCGAGCGGGAGGCCGGCCGCACCGCCCTGATCGACCGGCGGCCGGAGCAGCCCGGTGACGTACCCCAGACCTACGCGGACATCAGCAAGGCCCACGCCCATTTCGGCTACCGGCCGCTGACCGCCCTGCCCGAGGGACTGGCCCGGTTCCACACCTGGTATGCCGAGCGGGAGCACGACCGGGCCCAGGCACGGCCGGCCGGCTAATTTCGACGCCCCGTCCGGGCACGGACGGTGGACCCCTCATGCGCGTCGTCGGCATCAGCAACCGGACCCGTTACTGGCAGCACTACTGCTTCAGCAATCCGCCGGAGGGCTACCGCTATTCGCGCATGGTGGACATCCCCTGGCACGTGCTGCACATCGAGCGCCAGTTCCTCGCGCACACCAAGCTCTTCTTCCCGCTGAAGCCGGCCGACCTCTACCATACCTACAACAGCGTGGTGGCCAACCACCGCCCGTGGGTGATCGAGGTGGAGAGCTATCTGCCGCGCTACAAGCCGATGTCGGAGCGGAACCCGCTGTTCCAGTGGGGGCTTCGCCGCCTGGCGGACAAGGACTGCAAGTGGCTGCTGTTCACCAGCCACCACACGCTGGGGCTGAACCGCGACAAGCTGGCGGCCGCGGGGGTGGACCCGGCGAAGATGACCGTGATCTACCGGGCGGTGGAGCAGTACCTGCCCGGCGCCAAGGACCCCGGCCGCTTCACCGTCCTCTTCGCCGGCAACGGGTTCTACCGCAAAGGCGGTGTGGAGCTGCTCAAGGCTTTCCAACGGCTCGGCCGCCCCGACGCGCAGCTCTGGATCGTAAGCAACCTGGAGGTGGACTGGGGCGTGTTCCCGTCCGCGGAGGACATCGCCTGGGCCGAGCGCACCATCGCGGAGGACCCGCGCATCACCCTGCACCGGGGCCTGCCCCATGCCGGCCTGCTGCAGCTCATGCGAAAGGCGCACGTGTTCGTGAGCACCACCTTCAGCGATCCCTTCAACAACACCATCCTGGAGGCCATGGGGGCCCAGCTGCCGGTGATCTGTTCGGCCACCAGCTCGCTTCCGGAGGTGGTGCAGGAGGGGCGCAACGGCTGGCTGCTGCCGGTGGCCGGCGTGCCGAGCGACGCGATCGCCGACCGCATCGCGGAGCACGTGCGGCAGCTGATGGACGATCCGGCGCTGCTGGCCCGGATGGGAGCGGAGAGCCTGGCGGTGGTGCGGGAGAAGTTCGACCTCCGCGTGCGCAACCAGCGGCTGGTGGCGCTCTACGACCAGGCTTTGGGATGAGCTACCGCCGGTAGCAACAGCGGAAGCTGCGCTGCAATCCTCCCCAGCCTACGGAAGTGGCCGCCTGCGTGCATGAGCTTTGACCGACCACGCGCACGTAGCCATCCGCATTGGCGGCATTGTTGGTCCATTCCCAATCGCCCACCATGTCCTGAAGGCCCAGGGTGCTCAGCTTATTACAGGCGACCCACCACTCGGACCAGGTACACATGCGACCGTTCTGTTGCCCGCAGGCGATGCTGGCCACGTCGAACTCCGCCGTATCGTGCTGCGCGATCTCGATGCAGTACTGTTCGTTCACGGCTACGCTGCCTGAAGGGCAGGGGCGGATATCCTGTCTTCGGGCGGCGATCAATTGGAAAGTGGTGCCGTCGAACACGGCGCTTACCAATTCACCCGGCAGCACATCTCCGGCCTGGAGAGGGAGACCAGGCCCTTTCAGCAAAGGGAAGCTCCCTGCCGAGCTTAGTCCAATGATGACCGGGCCGCTGTTCCCATCGTTGCTGAGCAGTAGCAGGCAAAGTCCTTCGTGTGCTTCGGACACTGTGGGTGTCAAGGTGACGTCCCATTGCGTGGTGCCGGCCACTTCTGCATACCGGTAGGGTGCGGCACGGAGGGTGCCCGCGTTCAGGGCGTCGCTCTCGCCATCACCATCACGCAGGCCGACGACCTGACGGTTCGCGGCATCCGATCCTTCCAGCCGGATGGGTCGATCGATATGCACTTGTGCGGAGAGGTCGCTTTGCAGGGCCAGAACGGTCACCAGCAGAGCGCAGGGTATCCAAGGGCTCATCGGGGATGATAGCAGCAGCGCACGCCGCCATAATTGTTCGGGGTCTCGACCGCTCCGGTGTTCCGCAGTCCTCGGCAGGAGTATCGCCCCACTTGGTCAGCAGTATGGGTGTGGTCGCTGCTGTCATCCACCCACTCCCAATCGTCGAACAATCCCAGCAACTGGGCTTGGGTAGCTGTGCAGCCTTGGATGTATTCGTCCCAGGTACATAAGCGAGCCCCGCGTTGGAGGCACCATTTGCTTGCACTATAGATGGAAACGAACAAGGTGTCGTTCTGTTGGATGCACAAGCGGTCGTTCGCTGCCAGGAACCCTGCCGGGCATCCTTCCCGGGGGCGGTCCTTCAGCACGAAACAGGTATCCGCATAGATCACCTGGACGACCCTCCCTGGTCCGATCTGGCCGAAATCCACTGCCCCACGATCGCCCCTTAGCAGTCGGCGCGGGCCGAGCCCGTCCACATTGAGCAGGATAGGTCCTGCGGCATCTGCGTTCGGCATGAACGTGATCGACAAGCCTGGGGTATAGGCTGTGCAAGGAGGGGTCATGTTCAAGGTGATCGTCATGGGTGTTCCGCCCGTTTGCGCCCATGTGTGGTCACCATTGCGGGCACTGCCCAGCGTGATTAACGCGCTTCCTTGTTCCGCCGGGGCCAATCCGTCCATACTGTGTGCCGCTCCGTTCGTACCGGTCAGGACCAGTGAGCGATCCAGGTGTACTTGTGCCTGAACGACCACGGTGCACATCGTCCACAGTGCTGTCATTGCGATCTTCATCGGCTGGAGCAACAGCGGTAAGGGGCTTGGCCGAGCGGATCCCGATGTCCTCCGCCTCTGCAATCGATCAGGGAGGTGATATTGCTGATCCCCATCGTCTTTGCTGAATTGTACAGATTGGCGGCATCATCCACCCACTCGTAGTCGGAAACGGTGGTGATGAACGAGGGGTCGTTCAGGCATCCGGTCATCCATTCGCTGAATGAACAGAGCCGCAACCCGCGATTGACACAGCGGGTGCCGGCTGCATACCAGTTCGCTGCCTCGTTCGTTGTCAGCTCGATGCAGGCCTCACGGCCGATCGCGGTCATGCCGGGTGGACAAGCGGGGTATAATTGATTGTTTACTTGGAACACGGCCCCGTCGTAGATCAGGTCCACCGGGATGCCGGGCACCAGGTCGCCGCTGTCCAGGGGCAGGGTCAGGTATTTCCGCACCGGCACCGGCCCCAGGCCGTCCACGTCCAAGGTGACATCGCCCTGATTGACGGTTTGCGGCGAAATGGTGAGGCGCAGTCCCGGAACATAGGCCTGCAAGGAGGGGGTGAGGTGGAGCGTGAGCGCCCCATCGCCTTCCGCCACGCCGAAGCTGGTGGTCCGGTAACGGTCCGCGTCGAGGTTGGCACCGTTCGCTTCCCCGGTGGGGGCGCTCAACCCGGTCACCTGGCGCTGCGCGGGGTCGGCACCGTCCAGCACCACGCTCGTGGGGACCTCCCACTGGGCGTGCGTCATGCCGGCCAGCAGGCCGCATCCGGCAAGGAGGAGGATCGACCGCTTCATCGCTTGATGAGGTCCAACGTGGTACGGCCGTCAAGCCGCAGCACGTAGCGTCCCGGCGGCAGCCTGTCGATGTCGATGGGCGTTCCGCCCGCCTGCGCATGCAGGTCGCCGGTGATGCGCTGGAGCATCCGTCCGTCCATGGCGATCACCTCGATCCGCGAGATGCGCATGCCTTCGGGCAGGTGCAGGAAGACGCGGTCCGTGGCCACGGTCGGCACGAGGTAAGGGAGCGCGCCGGCCGCATGCGCTGCGCCGATGTCCATGGGCACCTCCCCTTCGAAGGTGGTGAAATGCCCCAGGCTGTCCACCGGACCGGCGTTCACGGTGCTGGCCACCGGCAGGACCGAGCTGCTCAGCGGTGACCAGACGGTGTCGCCCGAGGTGGCGATGTGCACCACCTGCCCAAGCTCGGTGATGCCATTGAGCTCGGTGGCATCGTAACCGAAGCCCAGCATGGCGTTCAGTCCGCTGTTGTTGGCGGGCAGCACGCGGTACCACCGGGCGATGGAGACCGCATCGGACGTATCGGTATGGGAGAGGTGGCCGCGCACCACGGTGGTGGTGCCCAAGGCGGCATCGGTGGTGATCGCCAGGCCGAGCCCTCCCGGCGCTTCCGCGTTCAACGGGCCTGCCAGTGTCCGCGTGGTGCGCTCGGTGCCACCGCCGGTGATGGGGGCGCCCAAGGCTTCCTGGAGGTCGGCCTCCGGCCCGAGGACGATGGTGCCGTTGTTCACCACGGTGGCCCCGTCGGCGATGGACCAGGTCAGGGGCGTTTCCACGCGGAGCGAGGTGCCCGCATCGATCGCGAGCGTCGTGCCCGCGGTGGTGACCATCTGCGCGGACGCGTTCCGGGCGAGGAACGCCAGGAGCAGGAAAAGGCCGGTGGGGATGCTGCGCATCGGTGGAAGAGGCGCGCCGAAGGTAGTGGGAACGCGGGTTGGGCCCTTGCCTACATTTGGCCGCTCCGCTCCGCGAAATCCCTGCCCATGGATCTGAAAGGAATGCTGGCCGACCAGATGGGTGCGTTCACCCCGTATGACATCGGCAATGGCGTGCTCGCCGTCCTGCTGGCCGCGTTGCTCGCGTTCGTGGCAGGGCTCGTCGGCCGGGCCTCGGGCGACAGCGCCCCGAAGCACCTGGCGGTGCTGGCCGCCTTGGTGGCGCTGGCCGTGCTCTTCGTGCGGGCGTCGGTGCCGTTGAGCATTGCGCTGGTCGGGGTGGCGCTTCTCGTCCGCCCAGGGCTGTCCGCGCCGCAGGAGGGCACCTGGCGCTCATCCCTGCCCCGGTTGGCGGCGGTGGTCATCGGTATCGGATGCGGTTCCAGCGCCGCGCTTGTCGCCCTCGTGCTGATGGTCCCGGTGGCCCTGCTGCTCCGCTGGTCCTCCGCCGCCGACCCTTCTTGAGCACCGCATGCAGCGCGGCGATCTCCGTTCGGCATCCGTGCTTGCGGCCCTGGTCGGCTTGGCGGTCCTGCTCACCGCAGCGTTGCCACGCTCCAAGGCCCACAGTGGACGGTGCGACCTGGAGGCCCCGTCCATCGCCCGGGATGCGGAAGGCCGGGTCCGCATCGAAGGCCCGGCAGGGAGCACGATCCATTATACGCTCGATGGCACATCGCCCGACGCCGGCAGCCCGGTCTATGCCGGTCCTTTCGTGCCGGAGGGATCCCATGCGATCGAGCGCCTGATCCACACGCCGACGTCCGTGCAGTGGCGTCACCCCATCGGCGATTTCCCCGAGGCCTTGACGGTGCGTGCCTGCGCGGTGGACGCGCATGGGCGCAGCGGCGCGCTCACCGAACGGGTGTTCGTGCCTCGGGGGGGGGCCTTGCCGGTGGTGGCGCTGACCCTTCCGCCCGGGGCGCTGTTCGATCCGGACACGGGCATCTACGTGGTGGGGCATGCCATCTTCCACACCGATGAGGAAGTCGTGCAGCGCTATCCCCGCTCGCAGAAATGGTGGAAGTACCCGGGGAACTTCCAGTTCAAGGGCAAGCGCTGGCAGCGGCAGGCCCACCTGGACTACTTCGACCGCGATGGCGTTCCCGTGTTCAGCAGCGATTGTGCCTTGCGCATCAATGGCAACAACACGCGCGGCTTTCCGCAGCATGCCCTGCGGGTGACCCTGGCCGACGATCCGGTATTCGACCTCTTCGGGGATGGAGGGGCGAAGGGACCGCATGCGCTCATCCTGCGGGCCTCGGGGAACGACCAGGACCGCACCTTCTTCCGCGATGCCTTGCAGCACCGGCTGTGCAAGGACCTGCCGTTCGGCACCGCCGGGTACGTGCCCTGCGTGGTCTACGTCAATGGGGCCTACTGGGGCCTGCACAACATCCGCCCACGGATGAACGCGAAAGAGATCGCCCGGCGGTACGGGCTGCGGGCGAAGCAGGTGACCATCCTGGCCGACCGGCTCGAGCTCTACGATGGGGATAGCGCGGAGGTCCGGCGGTTCGGCCGGTTCCTGACGAAGGCCGAACGGTGGGACGCCAGCGGTCCCGCTTTCATGGACAGCCTTGCCCGTTCCCTCGATGTGGACGGCTTCCTCACCTACATCGCCGCACAGGTGGTCCTGGGCAATATCGACTGGCCGGACCAGAACGTGAAGTGGTGGCGCTATACGGGGCCTGCCGACACGGTGGGCGTGCGCGATGGCCGCTGGCGCTTCCTGATGGGCGACAGCGACATGGGGTTGGGGATGGCCACCAGCCCGGGTTATGACATGGTGAAGCACCTGATGCGGCATGCCTCGCCGACGGCCCGGCTCTATAAGGCCTGCATGCGGTCGCCAGAGCTGCAAGCGCGCTTCGCGGATACCCTGGAGCGGCTGTTGAAGGGCCCCTTGAGCGCAGGGCGTATGGAGGCCGAGGCCAGGGCCATGCGCGATGCCATCGCCGCAGAGATGCCCCGTCATATCCGCCGCTGGCGCAGGCCGCTTACGATGGAGACCTGGCAGGGTCATGTCGACGCGCTCTTCACGTTCGCCCATGAGCGCGGGCCCCAAGTGGCCGGAGAGATGCATCCGTCCGGTGGACGTCGGACATCAACCCCAGTGCCTGACCGATGAGCGGGTTCTTCCGAGACCATCTCCAGCTCTTCGGGCTCATCCTGTTCTGGCTGGCCACCACTGTGTTCATGGGGCCATTGCTCTATCTGGTATTGCCCGTCAGCGTGTTCCTCATGCGCCGGCGGGAGATGTGGCCCGACATGCTCTTCGGCTTCATCATCGTCCTGGTGGTGTCTGACATGAACCCAGGCATCGTGGCGATGCGGGTGGTGAAGACCGCCAAGTACACCTACATCGTGGCGCTTTCGCTGATCTTCCTCATGGACCAGGTCCGCATGCAGCCGCACGCATCGGTCTTCCGCGTGTTCATGCCCTTTTTCGTGTTCGCTCTGATCCCCATCGTGCGGGCCGCCGATCCGATCACCTCCATCCAGAAGACGCTTTCCTATGCCTTGCTCTATTTGGTGATCCCCAATTACGTGCTCTTTGCCTATCGTCGCCAGGGATGGATGTTCTTCAAACACTTGGTCCTGTTCCTTCTGACCGTGCTGCTCTCCCAATGGGTGATGCCTTTCATCGGACCGGGCTGGTGGTCGTTCGTGGGTGGACGCTTCCGGGGCTACTTCGGGAACCCCAATGGCCTGGCCATCTTCTGTTTCCTGTTCTTGATGTTGGTCGCCGTGCTTGATAAGGTGAAGCGCGATCTCTTCGGGGGATGGACCAAGCTGTTCATCTATGGCGTTCTTGCTTATTTTCTCATCAAGTGCGGTTCCCGCACATCGATCGTCTCCACGCTGATGTTCTTGTTGTTCTCGCGGTTCTTCGCGCTCTCCCCTTTCATCGGCTTCATCGCCTTCCTGGCCTTCATCGGCGTCTCGGAACTGGTGGCCAACAACCTGCCCGCCATCCTCACCGCATTGGGATTGCAGGACTATTTCCGCGTGAACACCCTGGAGGACGGCTCCGGACGCTACTTCGCCTGGGGGTTCGCCTGGCAGAAGATTAACGAAGGAGGGCATTTCCTCATCGGAGGGGGGTTCTCCAATGACGAGTACGTCATGCGGCAGAACTATCCGTACCTGCGTAGTATGGGGCATCAGGGCGGCGTGCACAACAGTTACCTCACGCTCTGGTTCAATACGGGGGTCATTGGCCTGGCCTTGTACCTGCGCAGCTTCGTGCTCATTTTCTTCAAGGCGAACAAACGGGTGCCCATCGCCTTCGCCGTGATGTTCTCCGTGCTCTTCTCGGTGATGTACGAGAGCTGGCTCACCGGTTCGCTCAATCCCTTCACCATCATCCTCATCATTCTCATCACGGTGATCACAGAGGATGAGATCGTGCTGTGGCGGGAGCGGGAGGAAGTGGAGGGAGCGGGCGAGGAAGCACCGCCCGAGCCGGAACAGGCGCCGACATTGATCCTGCCCGCCCGCTGAGGTCCGGGTGTGCCCTTGGGCGCGCGGCCTGCGCACCCCGGAACCCGGCTACTTTTGCACGCTTCGCGAACCACCGGATGCGCAAACGCTGGCCCTGGATCCTATCGACCCTGCTCGTCGCCCTGGCGGCGGGCGCCTTCCTCGGCGACCGTGCGCTGCACCGGCGCGGACATCCCGGCCTGGCGACCTTCCTGGGCCAGTGGGCGCGCAACTACCCGAAGAGCTTCGCGGTGGACCCGCCGGTGATCCGCATCACCGTGGATGAGCAGGACATGGCGGTGCTGGAGGCCGTGGTGGAGCGCGCGAGGGAGGCGGGCGTGATCGAGCAGGAGGAGGGGGGCGAAGTGCCCGGCCGGTTCGAGGCGGACGGCCAGGCCTTCAAGGGCAAGCTGCGCATCAAGGGCAAGATGACCGACCACGTGAAGGGGCGGAAATGGAGCTTCCGCGTGACGGCCCGCAAGGACGGCGGCTTCCTCGGCATGAAGCGCTTCTCGCTGCAGCACCCCGGCACGCGCAACTACCTCTGCGACTGGTTCTACCACCGCCTGATGAAGGGGGAGGGGCTGGTGGCCTTGCGCTATGGCTTCTGCCGCGTGGAGCTGAACGGCGAGGACCTCGGCATCTATGCCTACGAAGAGCATTTCGGGCCGGAGCTGCTGGAGAACAATGGCCGGCTGGAAGGTCCCCTGGTCCGTTTCGATCCCGGCCTGTTCTGGCGGCATCGCCTCAACGGCGTGGAAGGCATCAAGGTGGACGATGCCTATGGCGCCTATCAGGCGGCGGCCCTCGATGCTTATGGGACCAAGGACATCGCTGCCGACCCCAAGCAGCGGAAGCAGTTCGAGCAGGCCCTGGCCGTGATGGAGGCGTTCCGGAACGGTGAACTGCCTGCGAGCGCCGTCTTCGACGTGGACCGCACCGCGCGCCGCCTCGCCCTCCTCGACCTCATCGGCGGGTACCGCAGCATGGATTGGAGCGACGTGAAGTTCTACTTCGATCCCGCCATGCAGCGGCTCGAGCCGGTGAGCTATGAGAGCTTCAGCGCCTTCCCGTTGCGCGAGTTGGGAGCCGCCTACCGCTGCACCGGTCCGTTCCGGCCCGACGACGAGCTGCACACCGCGCTCTTCAAGGCCCCGGCGATCTTCGCCGCGTACGTGCACCACCTTGAGCGCATGGGGCGCACCGCCTACCTGGACAGCGCCTTCAGCGCCCTGTCCGGGGCCCTGGACACGGCCAGCGCCACGCTGTATGGCGAGTTCCCCTACAAGGAACTGGACCGCGGCCTGTACTACAAGAACCAGGAGGCGATCCGCACCCTGCTGGGGCTGCCGAAAGGGTTCCACGCCTATGCCCAGGGCCTGAAGCACGACACGCTCGACCTGCTGCTCGTGCCCGTGGAAAGCCTGCCCGTGCAAATGGACAGTCTTGAGCTGGCCGATGGCCGGCGCATCGCCGCGGCAACGCCCACGGTCCTGCCCGCGCGCCAACGCGGCCAGGTGGGCCGGCCGATGGCGGTGCGGTTCGCGGTGCCCGGGGCCACCGACAGCCTGCTGGCCCTGGGGATGAAGCTGGGTTGCCATATCCCGGGCGCTTCCGTGCGCAAGCAGGTGGAGGTCTTCCCCTTCGCGCTGGAAGCCGTGGAGGATGCGCGCCTCGATGCGCACAAGGCGCCCAACGTGCCGTCGTTCCCCTTCCTGGTGGTGGATGAACGGGCGCGCACGATCACGATCCCCCCGGGGGCCTGGACCATCGACCGCGACCTGGTGATCCCGGCCGGCTACGTGGTGAACGCCTTCGCGCCCTTGAAGCTGTCGGTGGTGGGCGGGGCGGAAGTGATCAGCCGCTCGCCCCTGCAATGGGTGGCCACCGCGGATGCCCCCATCCTCATCACCAGCCCGGACAGCAGTTCCAAGGGCATCCATGTGCTGGAGGCCGGAGGCCGTTCCCGGCTGGAGCACGTGCACCTCCTGACGCTCCAGCGGAAGTCCGGCGCACGGGCCGACCTGTCGTTCTACCGCTCCGATGCGACGCTCGAGCACGTGGTGTTCCGGGGCACGGCCAGCACCGTCCTCGACGTGGCGCTCGGCGAGCTGCGGATGGACGCCTGCTCGTTCGAGCGGGGAGGCGACCAGTTGCGGACGCACTTCGCGCAGGCACAGCTCTCGGCCACGCGTTTCGCCGGTGCGGCCGACGATGCCATCACCGTGGAAGGCGGCGGGCTCTCGGTATCCAACGGGGCCGTGGAAGGCGCCTCCGGGATCGGCTGCAAGGCGTCCGTCCATGCGCAAGTGGCGCTCACCGGCTGTGCGGTGGCGAGCGGGGGAGCGGGGCTGGAAAGCAAGCAGGGGGCGCTGATCACGATGCAGGGCGGGACGCTCCGCGGGGCGCCGGCCGCCCATGCCGGCAAGAGCGAGATGCGCTACGGCCCCCCGCGGATCCGCCTGGAGAACGTGGCCGTGCCGGACGGGCCCGGGGCGTACGACATCGGCGCCGGCGGCGTGATCGATGTGGACGGCCGGCCGGTACGGGATGCCATGAACACGGCCGCCGAATGAGGGCCCTGGCCGCCATCGGGCTCCTGCTCGCCGTTGGCGCGAGCGCGCAACGCAGCCCGTTCAACGGCCTGGAGGTGGGTGCGGCGGACAGCACCGGCCATTTCCGGATCCTGATCGGCGGGCACTTCCACGGGGAAAGCACCAACCGCAGCGGCTTTCCGGCCGCCACGCTCCTGGCGGGACTGGACACCATCAACGCGCTCGGTGCCGGCCTGTTCCTGAGCACGGGCGACCTCTTCATGGACCCGGTGGCCGACCGGCCGCGGTACGACCGAGCCTTTTTCCACCGGCTGCGGATGCCCTTCTTCAACGTGCCCGGCAACCACGACGTGGCGCGCGGAGCGGAAGCCCCCGGGCTCGGTCCCATCGCGATCGGCGGGGCGGGCACCCAGGTGCTGCTCTTCGACACGGAAGCGAACGGCGGCTCATTGGGTGCAGCGGACCTCGATGTGCTCCGCGCGCTGGCCGACGCTCCTACGCCGGGCCTGCGCCAGCTGCTCATCCTTTCGCACCGCCCCATCTGGGCCGAGGACGATGATCGGTACGGTCCCCGCTTCCGCGGCAACACCCGTTCGCTCACCGGCACCAATTTCACGAAGGACATCCGTCCGCTCCTGCAGCGGATTGCGATGCATATGCGCATCTACTGGATCAGCGGCAGCATGGGCGGCACGGCCCCCAGCAGCATCTTCTTCCAGCCGGATGCGCCGGGCATCACCTACATCCAGTGCGCCTTGCGGGACGAGCCGCGCGACGCCCTGCTGATCGCCGACGTGTCGCCCGATACCGTCCGGTGGACCGGCCTCTCGCTTACCGGTCAGCAGCTGCTCCCCGTCGAACAGTACGATGCGGCGTGGTGGAGCGCGAACCAGGGCGGGGGCGAAGGCTTCCGCTGGCGCCTGCTGCCCTACCTGATCACGACCACCGTGACACACCGCGCTTTCTGGTGGGGCGTGGCGGTCACGCTGGTGCTCGGCTGGATCGTGCGCCGGCTGCTGCGCCGCTTCCTTTAGCGCGCCGTAGTTTCGGACCCGATGGCACGCATCCTTGTTACCGGTGGCGCAGGTTTCATCCCCAGTGAGCTGGCGTCGCGCCTGGCCCAAGACCCGGCGAACGAGGTGGTGGCCGTGGACAACCTGCTGACCGGCGACCTGCGGAAGCTGCCGCTGGACACGCTCCCGAACCTGCACTTCATCAAGTGCGACGTCAACCGCTTCGAGGACATCAGCAGCGTGTTCTATGCCTACCGTTTCGAATACGTCTTCCACTGCGCGGCGGTGGTGGGGGTGAAGCGCACCACGGACCATCCGGTGATGGTGCTGCGCGACATCGATGGCATCCGAAACGTGCTCGACCTGTGCAAGAACACCGGCGTGAAGCGCGTCTTCTTCAGCAGCAGCAGCGAAGTGTACGGCGAGCCGGTGCAGATCCCGCAGAACGAGCACACCACGCCCCTCAACAGCAAGCTGCCCTATGCCATCGTGAAGAACATCGGTGAGGCCTTCCTGCGCAGCTACCGCAAGGAGTACGGCCTGGACTACACCGTGTTCCGCTTCTTCAATACCTACGGCCCCAAGCAGAGCAAGGACTTCGTGGTGAGCAAGTTCATCCGGGCCGCGCTCACGGGGACGGACATCACTCTCTACGGCGACGGCCGGCAGACGCGCACCTTCTGCTACATCGACGACAACGTGGACGCCTGCCTCGCGGCCTTCCGCACGGACCAGGTGGTGAACGACGTGGTGAACATCGGCAGCGACCAGGAGATCACCATCCTGGACCTGGCGCAGGCTATCGTGGAGCTCACCGGGAGCACGTCGCGCATCGTGCACCTGCCGCCCCTGGCCGAAGGGGACATGACGCGCCGCATGCCCGACATCACCCAGATGCGCCGCCTGCTCGGCCGCGACCTGTTGCCGCTGCGCGAGGGCCTGCAGCGCGTGCTTGCCGACACGCGCTTCATCCTCGATTGAGATGTGCGGCATCGCGGGCGTCCATGGGCTGCGGGGGATCGATGATCCCGGGCGGTTGGTACGCCACATGACGGATGCGCTGGCCCACCGCGGCCCCGATGCCGAGGGCGCCTGGACGGACGATGCGGTGGCCCTGGGCCATCGCCGCCTGAGCATCATCGACCTGTCGCACGCCTCGGACCAGCCGTTCCACAGCGCGGACGGCCGGTACGTCATCGCCTTCAACGGTGAGATCTACAACTACCAGGAACTGCGCGCGGAGCTGGAGCGGCAGGCGCCTGTTCCACCGGCCTTCCGCACGCGCTCCGACACGGAGGTCCTCCTGGCCGCTTACGCCACCTGGGGCGCCGCGTGCCTTCCCCGCTTGAAGGGGATGTTCGCCTTCGCCATTTGGGACCGTGCGCAGCGGGAGCTGTTCATCGCCCGCGACCGCCTCGGCGTGAAGCCGCTGTACATCCATGAAAGCGACGGGCGCCTCCTGTTCGCCAGCGAGCTGCGGGCGTTGCTCGCCTCGGGCCTGGTGCCGCGGAAGCTCGATCCCGCTTCCCTGGTCGATTACGTGCGCTACCAGACCGTGCATGCGCCCGCGACGATCGTGCGCGGCGTTCGGATGCTGATGCCCGGCCACTGGCTGCGGGTGGGACAGGGACGCATCGAGCAGCAGTGCTGGTGGGACCCGATCACCAGTGTCCGCACCGATGCGGCCGGGCTCTCGCCGGAACGCGCGCTGAAGGAGGTGCGCGAGCACCTGGCCCGGGCGGTGGAGCGGCGCTTGGTGGCCGATGTGCCCTTCGGGGCCTTCCTGTCCGGCGGCATCGACTCCAGCGCCATCGTCGGCCTGATGGCGGAAGTGAGCCATGCGCCCCTGCACACCTTCTCGGTGGTGTTCGACGAGTCCGAGTTCAGCGAGGAGCGGTTCGCACGGATCGTGGCGGGCCGGTTCGGCACGCACCATACCGCGATCCGCTTGCGGCCGGAGGACATCCTGGCGGAACTGCCCGATGTGTTCGCGGCCATGGACCATCCGAGCGGTGACGGGCCGAACACCTACGTCGTCAGCAAGGTCACCAAGCGTGCGGGCATCACGATGGCCCTGTCGGGGCTCGGCAGCGACGAGATCTTCGCTGGCTACCCGGTCTTCAAGCGCAGCCTGGCGATCCAACGGGCACGGTGGTTAACGCGGGTGCCCTCGGTGGCCCGCCGCGGCGCGGCCGCCCTGCTCACCGCGGTGAAACCTTCCCGCACCCGCCTGCGCATGGCCGAGCTGCTGCGGAGCGGGGTCGCCGCCATCGACGACACGTATCCGCTTTCCCGCCGCATCCTCAACGACCAGGACCTGGCCGAGCTGACCGGTTCCCCGTTGCCACCGGACCGGGTCCAGGGGATCATGCGCACGCTCCTGCGTGAGCAGCAGGGCCATCGCCTGCCGCTGCTGAGCCAGGTATCCCTGGGCGAGCTGAGCACCTACCTGCCCAACATCCTCCTGCGCGACACGGACCAGATGAGCATGGCCCATGCCCTGGAAGTGCGCGTGCCCTTCCTGGACCACGAGTTGGTGGAGCTGGTGCTCGGCATCGGCGATGCCCTCAAGTACCCACATACCCCGAAACCCCTTCTGGTGCGCGCATTGGGCGACCTGCTGCCGCGGGAGATCGTGGAGCGGCCCAAGATGGGCTTCGCCCTTCCCTGGATCCAATGGATGAGGGGGGCGTTACGGGAATTCTGCGCGGTACGCCTGGAAGCATTGGGAAGGCGTGGCGTTCTCCATCCCGAAGCCCTGGACCGCACGTGGGGGGGCTTTTTGGCCGGAGATATGCGGATCAGCTGGGCGCGCCTTTGGCACTTGGTGGTGTTGGAGGATTGGCTGGAGCGCAACGCGATTGAGGTATAGCCCGCCTTCCAGCGGAACAGCCGGGACGGGATATCCAAGAAGAAAGGGGCCGAAGCCCCTTCCTGTATCGTTCGGACGTCGCTTAGAACTTCGCCCGGCTCTTGCGGCCGATGCGCTTCTTGCCGCGCATCCAGTTGTAGCGCTGGTGGTAGAAGTTCGATTGCCCCCTCAGCACATAGCTGTACGTGAAGGTCATCGTGAGGTAGCTGTCGTTGTGCGTGGGATCGCCGCGCTTCAGCCCCTTGGTGTACTGGATGGCGTTCGGTACGGTGACGATGGTCCCGTTCTGCGTTTCCACCTGGTCGCCCGGGGTGCCGGGGTCCACGTCCACCAGGTAGGGGCGCTGGTTCGCCATGTCGACGGCCTGCTGCCCCTGGAGCAGCGCGGGGTCGGCATAGGTGGTGCTGGCGTCGTCGATGTAGTCCGAGAAGGTGGTGCGCCAGCCGAAGTCCCAGCCGATGCGGTGGCGGCGCCGGATGGTGAAGTGGAAGCCCATGCCGGCCGGGATGGCTACGCCGAGGTTGGAGTAGTCCGCCATCTCGGTCTTGAGGTCGCGCAGCGGCACGAAATCACCTTCTCCGTTCAGCCGCGCCTTGGGATTGCTGTAGTACAGCGCGGCCCCCACGTAGGCGAACAAGCGGAAGTCCGTGCGGTACCGGCCGTGCCCACCCAGGTCGTTGTCCTGGAACAGGGTGAACTCCGGCCGCACGTACAGCTCGAACATGTCGTTGCGGAAATTCAGGTTGCGGCCTACACGGGCGGGGTTCTCGCTGTTGGCGTCGGCGCCCTGGATGCGGAAATAGAGGAGGCCGCCGTTGATCGAAAGGAAGCGGTTGATCTTCCGCCGCGCGAAGCCGCCGATGGCCCAGCGCGTCTGGTTCATCTTCAGGTCCCAGATGAAGTCGCGCCGCGGCTTCTCCTTGCCGCCCATCTCGCCCAGGTAGTTCGCGCCGCCCAGGTGGAAGCCGATGTCCCAGGCGTACTGCGCCTGCACGTCCGCGCCCAGGACCGTCACCAGTCCGAGCACCAAGGCCCCTTTGATCATCCGTGCGCGCATCCGGAGCGTGTCCATATCGTGGACGGGCAAACTTAGGAAAAGTCGCTGCTCTTGTACGGAGTTGGCGATCAACGGGATATCAACATCGATGTGGCGATCCGACGGGCGCTAACTTCGCCCGCCTTCTTTCCCAGGCCCGGCGCGCGTGACCAACCGTCTTACTTCCCTGCTCGGGGTCCGGTACCCGGTTGTCCAGGCGGGCATGATCTGGTGCTCGGGGTGGCGGCTCGCCGCCGCCGTCAGCCAGGCGGGCGGCCTGGGCATCATCGGGTCCGGCTCCATGTACCCCGACGTGCTTCGGGAGCACATCCGCAAGTGCAAGGCGGCCACCGACAAGCCCTTCGCCGTGAACGTGCCCATGCTGTACCCCGATGTGGACAAGCACCTGGCGATCATCGCGGAAGAGGGCGTGCGCATCGTGTTCACCAGCGCCGGCAACCCGGCCACCTGGACCGGCTGGCTAAAAGAGCGGGGCATCACCGTGGTGCACGTGATCGCCAGCGTGAAGTTCGCCCGCAAGGCCGAGGCCGCCGGGGTGGACGCCGTGGTGGCCGAGGGCTTCGAGGCCGGCGGCCACAATGGGCGCGAGGAGACCACCACCCTGGTGCTGGTGCCCATGGTCCGCGATGCCGTGCAGGTGCCGGTGATCGCCGCGGGCGGCATCGCCGATGGCCGCGCCATGCTCGCCGCCATGGCCCTGGGGGCCGATGGGGTGCAGATGGGCAGCCGTTTCGTCTGCTCCGAGGAATCCAGCGGCCACCCCGCCTTCAAGCAGCGCATCATCGCCAGTCAGGAAGGGGATACCCTCCTCACGCTCAAGGAACTGGCCCCCGTTCGCATGATGCGGAACGCCTTCTTCGCCGAGGTGCAGGCCGCCTATGCCCGGTGCGCCTCCGTGGACGAGCTCAAGGCCCTGCTCGGCCGCGCCCGCGCCAAGCGCGGCATGTTCGAGGGCGACCTGGAGCAGGGCGAGCTGGAGATCGGCCAGGTGGGCGGCGCCATCCGCGACATTGCGCCCGCCGGTGACATCCTGCGCCGGGTGCTGTCCGAATACGAGCAGGCACGGGCGGCCCTTTCCCCCGTGCCCACCGCCCCGTGAACCGGTCCGTGCAGCGCGGCAACAGGAGCGGCCTTCCGGCCGTCTTCCTACCAGCAAGGATCATGCAGGTCCCGCGTTCTTGCAAGATGCGTCCCCTCGCCATGGCGGCCGTCCTCCTGTGGGCGGCGGGTGCCCGGGCCACCGTGCTCGACCCGCCCTCCCTGCGCTGCCTGTCCGTGGACCTGGCCGGCGACGTCACCCTCACCTGGGTGCCCCCGGCCGACCCCACGGGCGAGTTCCTCCAGTACGACATCTATCACGCGTCGGCCGCCGGCGGACCGTTCACGCTCCTCTCCACGGTGGGCGTCCTGGCGCAGACCACCTTCGTCCATGCTGGCGCTGCCGCGGGTACGGGGCCCCAGTACTACTACCTCACCACCACGTCCACCTCGGCCTCCCCGAACGTGTCCGTGCCCAGCGATACCCTCGCCACGATCTTCCTGCAGGTGAACCTGAGCGTGCCCCTGGGCAGCGCCGTGCAGGACTGGACCCTGCCGCACCTGCCGCCGCTGGCCACCGCGGCCGACAGCTTCCAGGTGCACATGGAATACCCCCTCGGCGTCTGGAGCGAGGTGGAGCGGGTGGTGAACACGGGCCATTTCGCGGCGCAGGTGGTGAGCATCTGCGAGGATTCGCTCTCCTTCCGCATCGACCTGCCCGACGCGAGCGGCTGCGTCAACAGCAGCAACATCACTGGCGCGATGTTCCAGGACGTCACCCCGCCCAGCGTCCCCATCGTGGTGACGGTGAGCGTGGACACCGCCACCAACCAGAGCGTGGTGGACTGGGACCCCAGCCCCGAGCCCGATACCGACGGCTACATCATCGTGCTGGTGACCGAAACGGGCAATGTGATCCTGGACACGATCTACGGCCAGTTCAACACCCAGTACACCTGGCTGTTCAGCGATGCCGGCTCGGGACCCGAATCGTACACCATCGCGGCCATCGATACCTGCTGGAAAGGGACGCCGCCCAGCCCGAACACCAGTGCCACCGACCCGCCCCACACCTCGGTGTACCTGACCTCCGCCTATGACCGGTGCGCCGGCAACGTGCGCCTGGATTGGACCGCCTACCAGGGCTGGCCGGTGGCGGGCTATGACCTTTACACCTATATCGACGGCGGGCCATCCATCCTGCTGGGCACCTTCGCCGCGAACGTGCGCACCTACCTGCACGCGAACGTCGATCCCGACCGCACCTATTGCTATGTGATCAAGGCGCGCGGCGACACGCCCGTGCACGTGGCGCTCTCCAACAAGGTGTGCCGCACCACCGCCTATCCCGCCGTGCCGCAGTGGAACTACCTGCGCATGGCCACGGTGGAAGGGCCCGGGCACGTGATGATCGTCGACAGCGTGGACCTCTCCGCCACCGCGCGCCGCTACCGCCTGGAGCGCACCTTCAACGGTGGGCCCTGGGAAGAGGTGGCCTCCGTCCCGGGGGGCATCGCGCCGACCGTGGTCTTCAACGACCTTGACGCCTTGACGCAGGAGCGCAGCTACACCTACCGCGTGGTGGTGGACGACAGCTGCGGCGTGGCGGCCCTCACCAGCAACGTGGGCACCTCCATGCTGCTGCTGGCCCAGGGCGAGCTGGACGGCACCAACCGCCTGCGCTGGAACGGCTACGTCCAATGGGCCGGCCTGGTGAGCGGCTACACTATCTACCGCAGCCTGGACAATGGCCCGTTCGCACCCATCGCCGTGAACCCGCCCGGGGAGTGGAGCTATACCGACGATGTGCGCGCCTTCACCGCGGGCAACGGCCTGTTCTGCTACTATGTGGAAGCGGTGGAGGCCGGCAACGCCTCGCTGATCGATGCCACCTCGCTGAGCAACATCGCCTGCGCGGTGCAGGAGGAGGAGGTCTGGATCCCCAATGCCTTCATCGCCGGCGGGGTGAACAACCTGTTCAAGCCGGTGCTGGCCTATGTGGACGTGCGCCAGTACGGGTTCACCATCTTCAACCGCTGGGGCCAGTCCATCTGGAGCACCACCGACCCCGATCAGGCCTGGGACGGCCGGGTGGACGGGAACTTCGTTCCGCAGGGCGTGTACGCCTACTTCTGCTCCTTCCAGAACGGGGCGGGCAAGAAGTTCGAGCGGCGGGGCACGGTGACCTTCATCGCCGGGCTCGAGTGACCGCGACCTTCCGGAGCCCCCGCCGGACCAGGGAACACCGATCGGATCGCCCGGATCCATACTTTTGTGCATGGAACGATCCACTTCCACCGTCGCCCGCCGAGCGGATGAGGCGATTCCGGCCAACGGCCGTGTCCCTTCCGACAAGTTCGTTTCCGAAGGCCTCACCTACGACGACGTCCTCCTCATACCCGCCTACTCCGAAGTGCTGCCGCGGGAGGTGGACATCCGCACCCGCTTCACGCGCAACGTCGCGCTGAACGTGCCCATCGTCTCCGCGGCGATGGACACCGTCACCGGTGCCGAGCTCGCCATCGCCATCGCGCAGCAGGGCGGCATCGGGGTGGTCCACAAGAACCAGCCCATCGCCGCGCAGGCCAATGAGGTGCGCCAGGTGAAGCGCAGCGAGAGCGGCATGATCATCGATCCGGTGAAGCTGCACGAGGCCGCCACCGTGGGCGACGCCCTGCAGCTGATGGCCGAGAACAAGATCGGCGGCATCCCCGTGGTGAACGCCCAGGACAAGCTGGTGGGCATCGTCACCAACCGCGACCTGCGGTTCGAGAAGCGCATGGCCCGCCCGGTGAGCGAGGTGATGACCCGGGAGAACGTGATCACCGCCAAGCCGGACACCACCATGGCCCAGGCGGCGGACATCCTCCAGGAACACAAGATCGAGAAGCTCCCCGTGGTGGACGCCACCGGCAAGCTGGTGGGCCTGATCACCTACAAGGACATCATCAAGCTGAAGCAGCGCCCGCACGCCTGCAAGGACCAGCTGGGCCGCCTGCGCGTGGCCGCCGCCATCGGCATCACGGCGGACAGCCTGGAGCGTGCCGCCGCCCTGGTGGAAGCGGGCGTGGACGCCATCGTGATCGATACCGCCCACGGCCATACCCGCGGCGTGGTGGACATGCTCCGCCAGGTGAAGAAGGCCTTCCCGCGCATCGACGTCGTGGTGGGCAACATCGCCACGGGCGAGGCCGCCAAGGCCCTGGTGGAGGCGGGCGCCGATGCCGTGAAGGTGGGCATCGGGCCGGGCAGCATCTGCACCACCCGCGTGATCGCGGGCGTGGGCGTGCCCCAGCTCACCGCCGTGTACGAGTGCGCCAGGGCCATCGCCGGCAGCGGTGTGCCCGTGATCGCCGATGGTGGCATCCGCTATACCGGCGACATCGTGAAGGCCTTGGCCGCAGGCGCCAGCACCGTGATGATCGGGAGCATGTTCGCCGGGGTGGAGGAGAGCCCGGGCGAGACCATCATCTATGAAGGCCGCCGCTTCAAGAGCTACCGCGGCATGGGCAGCATCGAGGCCATGCAGCAGGGCAGCAAGGACCGTTACTTCCAGGACATGGAGGACGACATCAAGAAGCTCGTCCCCGAAGGCATCAGCGGCCGCGTGCCCTACAAGGGCAGGCTGCACGAGGTGGTGCACCAGCTCGTGGGCGGCCTCCGCGCCGGCATGGGCTATTGCGGCGCGCCGGACATCGACGCGCTCCAGGGCGCACGGTTCATCCGCATCACCTCCGCCGGCATGAAGGAGAGCCATCCGCACGACGTGTACATCACGCGCGAGGCCCCCAACTACAGCCTCTGAGCGGCCCTCCGCTCCTGGAAGACCCGGCGACCGTTCGTCGGGTCTTTCTTTTTGTTGGTCCGGCATTTCGCGGAACCAATCGGAGGCGATCACGTAGAACGGGCCCAAACTCTTCAGCCCATGCGCTTGTGGCGCCCCTTCCTGTTGTGTGCCGTGCTTGGTGCCTTGCCCGCGGCGCACGTCGCCGCCCAGTTCGGTCCGCAATACCAGTACTTCTGCCCGGGACCGCGCAGCCTGGCGCTCGAGGACGTCGATGGCGACGGTGACCTCGACATGATGGTGGGCTACCGCGAGGGCCTGAGCGTCTACATCAACCAGAACGGCCAGGGGCAGTTCGCCGCGCCGGTCACCATCACCCCCAATGAAACGGTGGGCTGCATGATGGACGTGGACGGGGACGGCCTGCCGGACCTGGTGGGCAGCCGGGAACTGGGCGGAGGGATCTACATGTACCGGAACGACGGTGACGGCACCTTCGATGCGGGCCAGCTGATCGTGCCCGGCTTCAGCGCCAATGAGCTGCGGTACGCCGATGTGGACGGCGACGGCGACCAGGACCTCTACTTCGCCACGGACGACGGCCGCCTGGTGCTGTGCTACAATGCCAATGCGGTCGGCGGCTTCGCCACCCCGCTGGTGCTGGCTTCCCTGCCCGGCCTGGCCTACGTGGACGCCGTGGACATGGACGGTGACCTCGACCTCGACCTGGTGTACTCCTCCACGACGGAAGAGGAAGTGCACATGTGCGCCAACATCCAGGGCACGTTCGATACCCCGCAGACCCTGACCATCGCCGGCCATGGCGTGGCCCGCGACCTGGACAACGACGGCCTGGTGGACGTGCTGCTGGCGAACGCGGCCCAAGGCAGCGTGTTCTGGCAGCGCAATACCGGCGACAACGGCGTGCTGGGTGGGCCGCAGGTCCTCGATGCGGCTTTCCAAGGGCCTGCCAAGGTGGGCGCTTGCGACCTGGACGGGGACGGCGATATGGACGCGGTGGTGACCTCCCTGATGACCGATGAGGTGGCCTGGTTCGAGAACACCGACGGCCACGGCAACTATGGCCCGCGCCAGACGGTGGGCTTCGACCTGCCGGGGGTATACGCCTTCGCGGGCGGTGATGTGGACGGTGACGGCGATGCCGACCTCTTCGTGGCCAGCACCGACCTGAACAAGGTGATCTGGTACACCAGCCTGGCCAATGCCGAAGGGCGCATCACGGGCCGCGTGTTCAACGACCTCAACGGCGACGGCATCTTCAACGGCAACGACCACGGCCTGATGAACGTCCGCGTGGAGGCCTCCGACGTGGGGGCCACCTACACCAATGCGAGCGGCATGTACTGGTTCAGCGTGGTGCCCAGCGAATACGACGTCTGGCTGCCTCCGGTGGCGGGCTGGACGCTGACCACGCCCGGCCTTTACCATGTGGTGGTGCCCGAGAACGGCTCCGCGCACGACAACGATTTCGGCCTGCATGCGGACGAGGTGCTCAGCGTGCTGCAACCGACGCTGACCAGCGCGCCCCTGCGCTGCGGCACGGAGATCTCCTACTGGGCCGGCGTGGCCAACACCGGCAACCAGGTGAGCGACGTGCGCGCGACCCTGCTGCTGGACCCGCTGTCCACCTTCGTCTGGTCCGACCCGGCCCCCACGGCCATCGTGGACGGCCATCCCACCTGGGACTTCCCGGGCCTGCAGCCCACGCACCAGCGCTCCATCCATGTGGTGGCGCACCTGCCGGGCTCGGAGCACGTGGGCGAAGTGCTGCACGACGAACTGCGGGCCGTGGCCCTGCAAGGCGGCGAGCCGCTGAGCACGCACACCGTGCACTACGATCCCACGCTCCTCTGCGCCATCGACCCGAACGACAAGGTCGCCTCTCCCATGGGTGAAGGCCCCGAGCACCTCACGGCGATGGGCCAGGTGCTCACGTACACGGTGCGCTTCCAGAACACCGGCAACGCCGAGGCCTGGCACGTGGCCATCGTGGATACGCTGGACAGCGACCTCGACCTCTCCACACTGAAGGTGCTGGAGGCGAGCCATGCCCAGCACAGCCTGCTCACCCATGAGGGGGTGCTCCGCTTCGACTTCGCCGATATCAACCTGCCGGACAGCGCGAGCGATCCCATGGGCAGCCAGGGCTTCGTGCGCTTCAGCATCGCGCCGCTGCCGGGACTGGCCGAAGGGACCGTGGCGCACAACACCGCCGCCATCTACTTCGACAACAATGCGCCGGTGATCACCAACACCACGTTCAACACCTTCTCCACCGAGGCCGGCACCGTCGGCATCGCGGAGCCGGTGGCCGATGGCCGCATCGCGGTGTATCCCAACCCGGCGCAAGGACCGGTGACGGTGCATCTGGGCGGTGACCTCCAGGGGCGCGTGACCGTGGACCTGCTGGACGGCACGGGCCGCCTCGTGCACAGCATCACCCGCCGCTCGGACACGGTGGTGCTGGCCGGCGAGGGCCTGCCGGACGGGGTCTACCTGGTGCGCGCCACGGACGAGCGGGGCGCTGTGCGCACGGCCCGCGTGGTCTTCCAGCGCTGATCGCCGGCCTTCCCCTCCACACCGAGGGCGAAGAGCGCGATATCGTACTTGATCGGATCCTGCGGGTCGAGCCGGCGGAGCGCCTCCGTCAGCTCGACCACGCTTTTCCAGTCGTCCTGGGAACGATGCAGCAAGCCCAGCTCGCGGGCCACCCGGCCCGTGTGCACGTCGAGCGGCACGTGCAGGGCGGAGGCGGGGATCCGTTCCCACAGGCCCAGGTCCACGCCGCGGTCGGCCGGCCGCACCATCCAGCGCAGGTACATGTTGATGCGCTTCGCGTTGCTGCCGCGCAACGGATCGGCCACGTGCTTGCGGGTGCGCGCCGCATGCGGGATCGCGAAGAACCGCTCCTTGAAGCGCGCGATGGCGGTGCCCGCGTCACCGAAGGCACCGTTCGCGAGGAAGGCGCCTTCCAGCCCGCCATGGGCTGCATGCAGGTGCCGCAGTGCAAGGACGAAATGACGCAGGTCGATGCCGTTGAACGTGCGATGCACGAAGCGGTCCAGCCGGTCCAGGTCCGCCGGGCCGGCATGGCGGATGAAGTCGTGCGGGGCCTCGTCCATCAGGCGCACCAGCTTCCAGGCATTGGCGATGATGGTCTTGCGCTGGCCCCAGGCGATGGTGGCGGTGAGGAAGCCGATGGCTTCGGCGTCCTCGCGCTTGGCGAAGGCGCGCGGCACCTGGATCGGATCGTCGGTGATGAAGGCGGGGCGGGCGAAGCGCTCGTAGGCGTCTTCCAATAGGGCCCGCAGGTCGGCAGGGGAGAGGGGAGCGCGGGGCATCGAACGGTCAGGGGGCGAGAACGCCGTAATGCATGCGCACGTTCTGGATGAACAACCAAGTGTAGGTGGCGGCGAAGAACAGGAACAGTGCGTTCATGCCTACCTCGCCGATCTTGAAGATCGTCTTCTTCGGGATGGTGTACATGGGGTAGTAGCTGAACTGGGTGGCCACCTTGCCCACCCAATAGGCGGCGATCAGGCCGGTGAGCGCTACGGCCAGGCCGGTACCGTCCTTCAGTTCGCTGGTGAACAGCAGGGCGATGAGCCCGAAGGCGAAGTTCAGTCCCTGGATGTACCGGCCGTAGGTCTTGGCGATCTCCTGGTTCAGCGGCTTCAGCTTCTTCACGTCGTTGTACCAGTCGAACACCACGTGGCGGATGTACGGATACACGAGCGCGGTGAAGATCTGCCCGATGCCGCCGGCGATGATGAGGCCATTGGGAACGTTCACGTCCAAAGCCCCAGGATAAGCCCGTACAGCGTGAACTGCACGGTGTGGTACCCACCGTCGATGAGCAGGAGGGTGGTGCTCCTGTCGGCGAACCGGTAGTTGATGGCGAAGCTGGTGGCCGCGATGCCCAGCCCGCAGACGAAGCCATGGTGCAGCCAATGGTGAAGGGTCGCCGCGCCATGGCCCACCAGGATGACGAAGGCATAGGCCGCGAGCCAGGCCATGAGGAAGGCCACGCCGTACACGCTTGCCGGATGCTTGGCCTTGCCTGCTTTCGGGCCTGTCGGCAGGCCGTTCGCGCGGCCCCAGGCCCGGCCGAAGAGCGCGGGCGAATACCACAGGCCGCCCAGGGCGAAGATGCTCAGGGCGCAGACCAGGATGGCGAGGTGCGGCATTTCCCGTCGGGCTCAGCGGCCGAGGGCCGGCATCTCGCGCACTTCGTATCCGTCCAGGGAGAACACTGAGCTATCCACGTCGCCCAGCTCCAGGTCCTTCATGTACACCACCATGCGGCTGCCGTCCTGGTCCGTCCATTCGTATTCGAGCGGGAACCCCTTCACGTCCTTCCAGGCTTCCATCGCCGGGTCCGGCCGGCCGCGCTGCAGGTTGCGCATCAGGTCGGAGAAGGGCATGGCGATGTCCTGGGCCACCCAGCCGGTCCAGGTGCCTTCCTTGCTCTTCGCGATCACCTTCGTGCAGGCATGGCCGTCGATGGCCTTGGTCTCCTCGGTCACCGTGATCATGGGCTTTTCGCCGTCGGGCGCGTCCGCCGTCAGCACCGGCTTCTTCTTGCGGCTCTTCATGGCGATGCGCTTGCCCTTCCCGTCGTCGACCAAGGTGTAGCTCCACTTGCCCTTCAGGTCGGTCATCACCTTCATGCCCGCGCCCTGGCCGCCCGGCATCTCCAATTGGTGGAGCGTCCTGTCGGCACTGCTCCAGAAGCGCATGTTCGTCGGTCCGGTCCTGTCCTCCGTACCGCCGTGGAAGCGGTGCATCTCCATGCGGAAGCTGCCGATGAAGGCATTGGGCACGAAGGGGTCGTTGTCGTCCTCCAGCGTGGTGCCGACGGGGCCGGGGAGGGGCGTCCGGTCGGCGCCTGTTTGGGCGCTGGTGAAGGAGGCGAAGGTGGCGGCGAGGAGCAGGGCGAGGGAACGCATGGCAGGGGCGTTGGGTCCATGAAAGTAGGCATGTCCCCCGGACCCCTCCGCGGAGGCGTGGCGCGCTCCCGGTCAGGGCTTCTTCAGGATCCGCGCGGCGGCTTGCGTTCCAAGGCCGGTCGCCACCTGCACCAGGTAGGTGCCGGGCGTCAGTGCGCCGATGTCCAGCACCGGGTCGTCCGTGCGAAGGACCTCCTCCCGGACCGTGCGGCCCAGCGCGTCGCAGAGCACCAGCCGTTGGCCGGCCCGGGCCCCTTGCAGCGTCACATGGTCCGTGGCCGGTACCGGGAACAAGCGGAACGTCGGACGTGGCGCGGCATCGGCGAGGCCCGTGGGCACCGTGCAGCTGTTCGTGCCCAGCTTCGCCACCAGGATGTCCTGGTCGCCTCCGCTGGTGTGCAGCTGCTGGCCGCCGATCGTCACGCTGCCGGCGAAAGAGGCGCCGAGGTAGAGGTCGCCGTGGCCGTCGGTCGCGGTGGCGCCCACCTCCTCGTCCATGCCGCTGGGACTGGGGATGGTATCGATCCGCTGCAAGGCGCCGGTCTGCCGGGAGAAACGTGCCGTGAAGATGTCCAGGCCCTGGTCGAGCGCATGCGCCAGCGGCCGGTCCGCGCCGGGGAAGGAGAGCATGCCGGGGTACTGGCCGGAGACCACCACGTCGTTCCCGCTCAGGGCCACGCTCGTCACGGAAGTGGCCGCGTCGGTGGAGCCGTTGATGCCCCATTGCAGTTCGCCGGCCGCGTTCAGCTTCACGACCAGCGGGCCCACGTGGCCCATCGTGGTGATGGTGTTCACGAAGGCGTAGCCCAGGAAATCGTCCCCATGCGAGCTGGAGCCCGCGAGGTAGATGCCGCCCTGCGCGTCGATGGCCGGGCGCGCGGTGAACCCGTTGGCGAAGGCGCTCGTGTTCTCACGCTCCCAGAGCAGCCCGCCTTGCGCATCGAAGCTCGCCACGTACATCGGGTGCATCACCGGCTGCCCGCCGATGACCACGCCGTACCCGATGAAACGGTACCCGCAGAGGACGAAGCGTCCGGTGGCCGGGTCCCTGCGCATCGAGACGCTCCGGGCATGCGGCCCGTCCACCGCCATGGGCAGGGCGATGTCCTCCAGGAAGACCCCATTGCGGTCGTACGTGAAGATGTGCACGCCCGGCTGGTCGATGACCGCCGCTCCGTCACCGTATGTGCCGGGATCCTTGATGTCGCACAGGAAGTAGCTGTTGCCTTCCGCGTCCACGTCCATGTCCATCGGATAGTTCTGCGGCATGGCCGCGAACGTGACCGGTTCCGGTGAGCGCAGCCACTGGAACGCGCCGGTGCTGTCGAACTTCATCACGAAGGAGCTGAGGTAGAGCCACGACCACGTGGTATCCGTGCCGACGCCGCCGAGGTTGTAGGCGAGCCAGGCGGCCACGTAGACCCCGCCCTCGGCGTCCGTGCGGATGCTGCGGCCGTGGTCCGCGCCCAGGGGCGTGCCGAAGGCCCGCGACCACCGGAAGCTGCCGTCGCAGCGGAAGCTGGACAGGACCACCTCCCCGTTCTCGGCGGGCACCGGATGGCCGTCCACCTGGGCATCGGCCCCGCTCAAGGTGGACAGCACGTACACATGGCCATGCGCGTCCGTAGTGATGTCGTTCACCGCATCGGGGCCTACGCCGGCGAAGAGGGCGTCCGCGGACCCGCCGCCGGTGAGGGCCCACGACCAGCTTTGGGCGAAGCCGGCGGAGGCGTATAGGAACAGGATGGGGACAAGGAGCGGACGGAACGGGAAGAAGTGGGCCATGGGAGGGGCATATGTTCCCTTGACGCACCGGGCTCCTGTGCCGTTGTGCGCCCTGGCGGTCCCGTTCCGGGCCGCTCAGCGGCGGCGGCCCAGCCGCTCGTCGTTCACCCGGTAGGTGCTGAGGTCGATGGCCGGCGGCACCATGCTGCCGAGCGTGAACGCGGTGAGCTGCATGCGGCCCATCACGAACGGCATCGGCTTGCCCGCCACATCGAAGAGCAGCAGGTCCTTGAAGTGCTGCGCGAACCCCTCGTTCAGCCAGCGGGCCATGTCGGGGCCGGGCTTCTGTTGCACGTCGGAGATCCAGATGGGGGGCTGGGGCGCGCTGCCGAGCGTGTAGCGCTCGCAGCGGTGGCCCAGGATGGTGTTGAACGTGCCGGTGGGGGTGAGCTCCGGTCCTGATCCACGATCGGGGCCTGTGGTGCCGATCCTGTCCAAGGGGTCGATGTACAGCTTGGGGATCACGTTGTGCTGCTCGTCCACGGCGGTGACCACCACGTCCGCGTCCAGGTCCACGAGGTAGGTGATGATGCCTTTGTCCTCCGGGGCGTCCAGCCGCACCAGCGCACGGCGCGCATCGGCCCAGTACGTGTAGCGCGCCACCCGCACGATGGTGTCCTTCTTCTCCCCGAGGAGAAGGCGCGACACTTCGGCCGTGAACGTGCCGATGAACGCATTGTCCGGTATGCCGCGGTCCACGGCCGCAGGCGTGCGGTCCACCACGCGCGGGTCCGGCGGCAGCGGGTTGATGCGTTCGCGCATCCAGGCCGGCAGGCGTCCCAGGCGGTAGCTGTTCGTCCAGGCGAAGCGGTCCTCCAGCACCCGGTCGGGGTGCCATTGCACGGCGGGCATCGGCCGTTGCCCGGGCGTGATCCGCACGAAGGCCATCTCACCGGCGGGCTCGAACTGCCGCGCGTGCCACCGGATGCGCAGCGCTGGCCCGGCTTTCGGGTCATTGAACGCGCTCAGGTATTCCAGCTGGCCATCGCGGCAGAGCCAGGCGGCCCAGGCGTCCAGGTCGGCGAAGAGCTTCGGTTGCGCATCGGTGTGCCAGTACACGGTGGTATCGCGGTTGTCGTCCACGCCGATGCGCTCGGTGCAGCGCACGCCCATCACCGTGTCGGTGCGGCCCGTATCCGTCACCTTCTCGCTCCACAGTGTGAGGAAATAGCCGCTTTGCGGGATGTACAGGTCCGCGACCGTCACCTCCGCCCCGCGGTCGCCGCTCACGCTGATGCGCACGTTGGCGGTCAGGTCCACCAGTGTGGCGCGGAGGAGGGCCGTGTCCCGCATCTCCCGGAAGATCATCCGGTCGGCGTCGCCCCAGTATTCGATGCGCTTGCCGCCCGGGCACCGCATCACCCAGGTGCCGGTGAACGCGTTCTTGTGCAATGCCGGGCCCGACGGCTTATACGGCTTGGCGGGCATGGGCAGCGACAGGCGCTCCAGCATCCAGGCCGGCAACCGCTCCATGCTGTCCGGAACGGGCTGGGCACGGGCGTGGGCGAAGGCGGCCGACAGCAGCAGGAAGAGCAGGGAACGCATGGCGGTGGCGAAGGTCCCGTGCCCGGGCAAGAAACTTGCCATGGCTCAGATCACGCCGTCCCTGATCGTCAGCTTCCGGTCGGCCATGTCGGCCAGCTCCTCGTTGTGCGTCACGATCACGAAGGTCTGGCCGAGCTCCTTCCGCAGGGCGAAGAAGAGCTGGTGCAGCTCGCGGGCATGGGCGGAGTCGAGGTTGCCGCTGGGCTCGTCGGCCAGCACGATGCTCGGCCCATTGAACAGCGCGCGGGCCACGGCCACCCGCTGTTGCTCGCCGCCGCTCAGCTGGTTGGGCTTGTGCTCCTGGCGGGGCAGCACGTTCAGGCGGTCCAGCAGCTCCTCGGCGCGCGGGATGCAGTCGGCCTTGCTGCGGCCGGCGATCAGCCCCGGCATCATCACGTTCTCCAGGGCCGTGAACTCGGGCAGCAGCTGGTGGAACTGGAAGACGAAGCCGATGTGCCGGTTCCGGAAGGCGCTCAAGGCCCGGCTCGACAGCGCGGTGACCTCCTCGCCGTTGATCCGCAGGGTGCCGCTGTCGGCCTTCTCCAGGGTGCCGAGGATCTGCAGCAGGGTGGTCTTGCCGGCGCCGCTGGCGCCCACGATGCTCACCACCTCGCCTTTCGCCACGTGCAGGTCCACGCCCTTCAGCACGTCGAGCGTGCCGAAGCGCTTGCGCAACGCCGTGGCGATGATCATGGCCGCAAAGAAAAGCCTTCTCCGAAGCGGACGACCGGCCGCCGCCCACCGCCGGCCCACGGCCCTCCACATGCCCCCCTGTCCACCGACCACTGAAACACCGAGCATGTACATTCGCGCCGACTTCACCCGCCCATGAACCTCCACGAATACCAAGGCAAGAGCATCCTGAGCAACTACGGCGTCGCCGTCCAGCGCGGTCTGGTGGCCTACAACGCCGATGAGGCCGTCGACCAGGCCAAGCGCCTCACGCAGGAGACCGGCACCAAGTTCTGGGTGGTGAAGGCCCAGATCCACGCCGGCGGCCGTGGCAAGGGGGGAGGCGTGAAACTGGCCAAGACCATCGACGAGGTGCGCGAGAAGGCCAACGCGATCATCGGCATGCAGCTGGTCACCCCGCAGACCCCGCCCACCGGCAAGCGCGTGAACAAGGTGCTCATCGCCGAGGACATGTACTACCCCGGCGCCAGCCCCACCAAGGAGTACTATATGAGCGTGCTGCTCGACCGCGCCAGCGCGAAGAACATCATCATGTACAGCACCGAGGGCGGCATGGACATCGAGGAGGTGGCCGAGCACACCCCGGACAAGATCTTCAAGGAGGAGGTGGACCCCCGCGTGGGCCTGCGTCCCTTCCAGTGCAACAAGATCGCCACCAACCTGGGCGTCACCGGGGCGGCCAAGAAGGAGATGGTCAAGTTCGTGGCCGCGCTCTACCGGGCCTACGAAGGCTGCGATGCCGCCATGTTCGAGATCAACCCGGTGCTGAAGACCAGCGACGACCGCGTGGTGGCCGTGGACGCCAAGGTGCGCCTCGACGGCAATGCGCTCTACCGCCACCCCGACCTGGTGGAGATGCGCGACAAGACCGAGGAGGACCCCATCGAGGTGGAGGCCGGCGAAGCGGGGCTCAACTACGTGAAGCTCGACGGCAACGTGGGCTGCATGGTGAACGGCGCCGGCCTGGCCATGGCCACCATGGACATCATCAAGCTCAGCGGCGGCGAGCCGGCCAACTTCCTCGACGTGGGCGGTACGGCCGATGCGGCCCGGGTGGAGAAGGCCTTCCGCATCATCCTCAAGGACCCGCGCGTGAAGGCGATCCTCGTCAACATCTTCGGCGGCATCGTGCGCTGCGACCGCGTGGCCCAGGGCATCGTGGACGCCTACAAGAACATCGGCGACATCCAGGTACCCATCATCGTGCGCCTGCAAGGCACCAACGCCGAGGAGGCCAAGCAGCTCATCGACAAGAGCGGCCTGAAGGTGCTGAGCGCCGTGGCCCTGCAGGAGGCCGCCGACCGGGTGAAGGAGGTGCTGGCGAAATAGCCGGTCGCCCATGGACCGATAAGCACGTGGGGCACATGGACCTCCTGCTGATCCACGGCGCGCTCGGGAACGCCGAGCAACTGAAGCCCCTTGCGGAACGGCTCGCCCCGCGGGCCGTGCGGTGCATCGAGCTCACCGGCCACGGCCGAAGCGTCATCCCGGCGGAAGGCCTGTCGTACGAACATTTCCTCTCGGATATCGACGCCGCAAGGGCCAACGAAGGGATGGTCCACTTGTTCGGTTACAGCATGGGCGGCTATGCGGCCCTGTGCTATGCCGCGCGGCATCCGGAGCGGGTCGCGAGCGTGGTCACCCTCGGGAGCAAGCTGCTGTGGGATACCGCCGGCCTGGAGGCCCTGTTGCAGCGCCTGGATGCCGACGCCATCGCGAAGCACGTGCCCAAGTATGCGGAACGGCTTGCCGCCGATCATGGCGATCCCCGCTGGCGTTACCTGGTGAAGGCCACCGCCGACCTCGTGTCCCGGGATTTCCATGCGCCGATGCTCACGCCGGACGTGCTCGCCCGGGTGGAGTGCCCGGTGTTGATCTGCGCGGGCGACCAGGACGATACGGCCCTGCCGGCCGATGCGCTCCGGGCCGCTGCACGGATGCGCGATGCGGGCGTGCTCATCCTGCCGCGCACCAAGCATCCGGTGGACCGCGTGGATCCCGGGCTCCTGCTGCCCGCCCTCGCCATGTTCTGGGCGGGTCGGGAAGGGTAGAGGAATGCGGCGGTACGCCGCGCCGTCACTCCCGTGACGCCTTCCCTTCCATGAAGCCGTGGATGTGGTCCGCGTCGCCCACCAGCCAGACCAGGTCGTTCTGTTCGAAGGTGAGGCTGCTCTCGGGGTTCATCATCCGCTGTTCGCCCCGTTCGATGCCGGCCACGAGGGCGCCGCCCTTCTTGCGCAGTCCCGTGCTGCTGATCGTCTGCCCGATGAGGGGCGACCGGGGCAGCACGCGGTACTTCTCCAGGCGGATGCTCTCCTTCTGCAGCGGCTTCGGCGTATCGTCCGGGATCATCGTGTCCAGCGTCCGGTTGAGGTCCACGAGCTGTTCGTCGGTGCCGATGATGAGCAGGTTGTCGCCGGGCAGCAGGCGCTCGTCCCGGCTGGGGGCGGGGATGGTGCGATCGCCCCGCTCGATCAGCACGATGTTCACGCCGTGCTTCTCGCGCAGCCCCAGTTCCAGCAGGCTGCGGCCCACCACGATGGACTCCGCTTTCACCTCCAGCTCGGCCAGGTGCATGTCCCAGGGGGCCAGGTCCGTGCGCTTCTTCTGCTGCTCGCGCTGGTTCAGGTTGGTGAAGAAGCGGTCCTCCATGCGCAGGTAGAACGCGTGCAGGCGGCGGCGGAAGACGATCGTCACCAGCACCGTGAAGACCACCGCGGCCAGCAGGGCCCAGCCCGTGCTGAAGAACTCGTTCACCAGCAGCACCAGCATCAGCACCGCCGCCAGCACGCGCACCAGCTCGATGGTCACCAGGGGGCCGCGCAGCTGGCGCTTGTTCAGCCACAGGTGGCGGTAGGCGGCGCGCTTGATCCGGCGGAAGGACATGGCCCAGATGAAGGGGAGCACCAGCACCAGGGTCATCAGCCCCGCCAGTACGCGGCCGCTCAGGCCCATGAACCCGTCGCCGAAGAGCTGGGCGAGGTAGGGCCCCCCGAGCATGATGACCGCCAGCGACAGCACGGAGAAGATGGCCACGTTGACGATGTAGGAGCGCAGCAGCGTGCGCCAGTCGCTGGTGGCCTTCACGCGGTCGGTCTGGCTGCTGTACTGCTCGATCGCCTGGGTCCAGCGTTGCGGCAGCGCCCGCTCCAGCATGTCCGCGAACGGCGCGGACAGCTTGATCATGTAGGGCGTGGTGAACGTGGTGATGGCCGAGACCGCCACGGCGATGGGGTAGAGGAAGTCGCTGGTGACGCCCAGGGACATGCCCAACGTGGCGATGATGAACGAGAACTCGCCGATCTGCGAGAGGCTCATGCCCGCCCGCACGGACCGCCGCAGCGGCTGCCCGGCGAGCAGGGCGCCGGCCATGCTGCTCATCGGCTGGCCCACCAGCACCACCAGGGACAGCACGAGCACCGGCAGCCAGTGCGTCACCAGCACGCCGGGATCGATCAGCATGCCCACGGACACGAAGAAGATGGCCCCGAACAGGTCCTTCACCGGCTTCACCAGGTGCTCGATGCGCTCGGCGAACACCGTCTCCGCCAGCAGCGAGCCCATGATGAACGCGCCGAGCGGGGCGCTGAAGCCGGCCTCCACGGCCAGGAACACCATGGTGAGGCACAGCGCGATGGACACCACCAGCAGGGTCTCGTCGTTCATCAGCTTCCGGGTGCGGGTGAGGATGGTGGGGATGAGGAAGATGCCCCCCGCGAACCACAGGATGAGGAAGAAGCCCAGCTTGCCCAGCTCCATCAGCATGGCCCCGCCGGAGAAATGCTGGCTCACCGCCACCGTGCTCAGCAGCACCAGCAGCAGGATGGCCACCAGGTCCTCGATCACCAGCACGCCGAACACCAGGCCGGCGAAGCCCTGCGTCTTCAGGCCCAGCTCCTCGAACGCGCGGATGATGATGGTGGTGGAGGAAATGGAGAGGATGCCGCCGAGGAAGATGCTGTCCATCGTGCCCCAGCCTAGGAAATGCCCGGTGAAGTAGCCCGCCGCCAGCATGAAGACCACCGTGGTGATCGTGGTGACGCTCGCCGTGCCGCCCACCTGGGCCACCTTCTTGAAGCTGAACTCCAGCCCCAGGCTGAACAGCAGGAAGATCACGCCGATCTCGGACCACACGCTGATGCTCGCCTCATCGATCACCGTGGGGATGAACCCCACGTGCGGCCCGACCAGCACGCCCGCGATGATGTAGCCCAGCACCAGGGGCTGCTTGATCTTCTTGAACACCAGCGTGGTCACGGCGGCCACGGAAAGGATCAGACCAAGGTCAGCGATCAGGGCGGGGAGGTGGGTCATCTATGCGTCGAAGGGCTATCAGGTTCCGGGTGAAGGCCGGAGGAACGCGCGCGTACGATCCGCATCCGGCCGCCGCCTGCCTCATGATCGGGAAGACGGTCGTCGCGAAGATATCCCTGCCCATGCATCCGATCCGATGCGTTCCGCATCTTCGCCCCCTGGTCCGCCCCGTGGCAAGGGCCGTTCCGAGGAAGCCCCCACCATGAGCAAAAGGCCTGTCCGTCCGATCGGGAAGATCCTGGTCGCCAACCGCGGTGAGATCGCCCTGCGCGTGATGCGCTCCGCCCGCGAGATGGGCATCCGCACCGTGGCCGTGTACTCCGATGCCGATCGCAACGCGCCCTTCGTGCGCTTCGCCGATGAGGCCGTGCACATCGGGCCCGCGCCCAGCAAGGAAAGCTATTTGGTGATCGACCGGCTGGTGCAGGTGTGCAAGGACCTGCAGGTGGACGCGGTGCATCCCGGCTACGGCTTCCTCAGCGAGAACGGCGACTTCTGCAAGGCCTTGGAGCAGGCGGGCGTCCTCTTCATCGGACCGTCGCCCGAAGCCATGCACGTGATGGGCGACAAGCTGGCCGCCAAGGAGGCCGTGAAAGGTTTCGGCGTGCCGCTGGTGCCGGGTACCGAGGGGGCCGTGAGCGACCTGGACGAGGCCTTGCGCGTGGCGAGGACGATCACGTTCCCCATCCTCATCAAGGCCGCGGCCGGCGGGGGAGGCAAGGGCATGCGCGTGGTGAACGCGGAGGACGAACTGAAGGAAGGCCTGGAGCGCGCCATCAGCGAAGCGCAGAACGCCTTCGGCGATGGCAGCGTGTTCATCGAGAAGTACGTGGCGGGACCGCGGCACATCGAGGTGCAGGTGCTGGCCGATACGCACGGCAACACCGTGTACGTGTTCGAGCGCGAGTGCAGCATCCAGCGCCGCCACCAGAAGGTGGTGGAAGAGGCCCCCAGCGCCGTGCTCACGCCCGCCCTCCGGAAGCGGATGGGCGAGGCCGCGGTGGCCGTGGCCCAAAGCGTGCGGTACGTCGGCGCGGGCACCGTGGAGTTCCTCCTCGACGAGCAGGGCGGCTTCTACTTCATGGAGATGAACACGCGCTTGCAGGTGGAGCATCCCGTCACGGAGATGATCAGCGGGCTGGACCTGGTGAAGGAGCAGATCAAGGTGGCACGCGGCGAGCAGCTGTCCTTCACGCAGGACGACCTGAGGATCCAGGGCCATGCCATCGAGGTGCGGGTGTACGCGGAGGACCCCACGAACAACTTCCTGCCCGACATCGGCACCCTCACCACCTACCGCCCACCGCAGGGCCTGGGCGTCCGCGTGGACGATGGCTTCGAGGAAGGCATGTCCATCCCGATCTTCTACGACCCGATGATCGCCAAGCTGATCGTCCACGGGGCCACGCGTGAAGAGGCCGTCCAGCGCATGGAGCGCGCCATCGACGATTACGCCATCGCCGGGGTGGAGACCACCCTGCCGTTCTGCCGCTTCGTGATGGGCCATCCCAGCTTCCGCAGCGGCGCGTACGACACCCATTTCGTGCGCGACCATTTCAAGCCGGAGCTGCTGGCCGGCGACGACCCGGGCGAGCGGGAGGCCGCAGCGCTCGTGGCCGCCCACCTGCAGCAGGAGCGGGACCGGACCGTTGTACCCGCCCCGCCGTCCGCACCCTCGCGCTGGAAACTCCGCCGGGGCTGATCCGGTAGAAGGGGCGCAATGGACGCGCGCCCGCTGCGTTCCTACCTTTGTCTTGACCTTCAGGACCTTCTGGACGTGAACGCTGTACGGACCTTCGTATTGGGGTGCCTTCTGGCCGGGGTGCTGCCCGCCCGGGCGCAAGGCCCGGCGCTGGTGCCCGTGGTCGTGGAGGATGGCGATACCATCCCGATGTACATGCTGCCCGACCTGCGCGTGGAGGCCGTGATGGATGCGCAGCTCCGCCGCAAGGTGGAGAAGCTGGACCGCCTCACCCGCAACGTGGTCAAGGTCTATCCGTACGCCCGCGTTACGGCCCAGCTGCTGGCCGAGTACGAGCACGACATGGCCGGCATGACGCGCGAGAAGGACAAGGACCTCTACATCAAGCTGGCCGAGGCCGAGCTGCGCGCCGAGTTCGAGGAGGAGGTGAAGAACATGACCATGAGCCAGGGACGGGTGCTCATCAAGCTGATCGATCGCGAGACCGGCCACACCAGCTACGACCTGGTGAAGCAGCTGCGCGGCTCCTTCCAGGCCTGGATGTGGCAGGGCGTGGCGAAGCTCTTCGGGAACGACCTGAAGGACGATTACGACCCCAATGGCGACGACCAGGTGGTGGAGAGCATCGTGCGCCGCATCGAGAACGGTGAGCTGGCCACCGCGCCGCGCGCCGCGCGCACCGAGAAGGCCCAGGCCCGCCTGGAGAAGCGCAAGGCACGCCTCTACAAGCGCTACGGCCTGTCGCTGCCCCAGGCATCCGTCGACTGAGGACCGCTCAGCGGCAGGGCACGAGCGGGACCACCTCCGTGTACGCGGTGGCCGTGTCCTTCAAGGTCCAGATGCCTTCCCGCTCCTCCAGTTCGCCGTTCTTCAGGTGGAGGCCATCGGCGCTGATGCGCATGATCTTCTCCTCCTTGGCCGTGAGGCCCTCCGCCGTGTAGCGGTACACGGCCACGATGCGCGATCCCTGCAAGGTCCCCACCAGGGTGCCGGTCATGCGGTCCCGCTCGCCGGGCAACCGGCTCATCTCCCCGGTGACGTGGTCGCCCGTGATGTGCAGGCGGACGATGAGCGAGTCGGTCGTTCCAGGGATGGTGTCCGTGCCGCTGATGGATGCGGGTGCGGTGGTGACCTTCCGGTAGCAGAGGTCGCTTACGGCGGTGCTGTCCGGAGCGGTGGCCCCGGGTGCGGTCGGAGGGGAGGCGCAGCCGCCGATACCGGCGAGCATCAGGGCGGCCAGGGGGAGCGGGGCGCGGAGCTTCATGCACCCGAAGGTACACGGGGGCTGTTGCCCCGGAGCGTCCGTTCCATGACGAAGTCGTCCATCACGTAGCCGCTGCCGATGTCGAGCACCTCCTCCCGCACGATGGCGAAGCCCTGGCGCTGGTAGAAGCCCACGGACGGGTTGTGGCGGTTCACGTTCAGCTGCAGGATGCCGTCCCCGGCGGCCTGTCCGGCCCCGGCCACGTGCTCCAGCAGGGCCTTCCCGGCGCCCGTGCCCTTGTGCCGGGGAAGCAGGTAGAGCTTGTGCAGCCGCGTGTGCGGCCGGCCTTCGTAGTGGACACTGAAGGATGCGAAACCGAAGGCCGTGCCGTGTTCCTCGGCGAGCAGGAAGGCATGTCCCTGCCCGGTCATCTGCTCCGTGAGGGCGGCCGTGCTGTACATCCGCTCCAGCATGTAGGCGAGCTGGGCAGGGGTGAGGATGGTGCCATAGGCCACGGGCCAGGCGGCATGGGCGATGGTGCGGATGGCCGGGATATCGTCCCGGGTCGCGGGGCGGATGGTCATGGCCTGCCTAGCCGCGCGCGAACGCCGGTGCCACCACCAGGTCCTTGCTGCCGGGCGTGTAGGCGTAGAAGCCTTCGCCGCTCTTCACGCCCAGCTTGCCCGCGGTCACCATCTGCACCAGCAGCGGGCAGGGGGCGTACTTCGGGTCGCCGAAGCCCTCCTGCAGCACGCGCATGATCGCCAGGCAGGTATCCAGGCCGATGAAGTCGGCCAGCTGCAGGGGCCCCATGGGGTGTGCCATGCCCAGCTTCATCACCGTGTCGATCTCGGCCACGCCGCCCACGCCCTGGAACAGCGTCTGGATGGCCTCGTTGATCATGGGCATCAGGATCCGGTTGGCCACGAAGCCCGCGTAGTCGTTCACCTCCACCGGCGTCTTGCCGATGGCCGTGCTCAGGTCCATGATGGCCCTGGTCACCGCATCGGTGGTGTTGTAGCCGCGGATCACCTCCACCAGCTTCATCACCGGCACGGGGTTCATGAAGTGCATGCCGATGACCTGGCCGGGGCGGCCGGTGACGGCGGCGATGCGCGTGATGCTGATGCTGCTCGTGTTGGTGGCCAGGATCGCCGATGCCGGCGCATGCGCGTCGATGTCCTTGAAGATGCGGAGCTTCAGATCCACGTTCTCCGTGGCGGCCTCCACCACCAGGTCGGCACCCTGCACACCGGTGGCCATGTCGGTGGAGGTGGCCACATGCGCCAGTGCGGCGGCCTTCTGCGCCTCGGTCAGCGTGCCCTTCGCCACCTGGCGGTCCAGGTTCTTGGTGATGGTGGCCACGGCCTTGTCCAGCCGGTCCTGCGCGATGTCGATGAGGGTGACCGGATATCCGCTCTGGGCGAAGACGTGCGCGATGCCGTTGCCCATCTGGCCGGCACCGATGACGGAAATGTGCTTCATGCGGCGGCGAAAGTAGGGGTCTCCGACAGTAGGCGGTCGGCAGGGGCAGTAGGCAGTGGAATGCCAATTGCCCATTGCCCCTGCCGACCACGGACCTTACTTCCCGTCCCCCTTGAGGATGATGAGCAGCGTATAGGCCAGGATCTTCAGGTCCACCGCCAGGCTCATGTTCTCGATGTAGAGGATGTCGTACTTCAGGCGGCGCACCATCTGGTCCACGTTCTCCGCATAGCCGAACTTGACCTGCCCCCAGCTGGTGATGCCGGGCCGCACCTTGTGCAGGTGGCGGTAGTGGGGGGCCACCCGGGTGATCTCGTCGATGAAGTGCTGGCGCTCCGGGCGGGGGCCCACCAGGCTCATGTCGCCCTTCAGCACGTTCCAGAACTGGGGCAGCTCGTCCATGCGCGTGCGGCGCAGGAAGCGGCCGATGGGGGTGATGCGCGGGTCGGTGGCGCTGCTGAGCTGCGGGCCGTTGCGCTCGGCGTCGGCCACCATGCTGCGGAACTTGATGATGCGGAAGGGCCGCTGCTGCAGGCCCACCCGTTCCTGGCGGAAGAGCACGGGGCCCGGGGAGGAGGCTTTCACCAGCACGGCCACCACCAGCATGAAGGGCGAGAGCAGCGCCAGGGCCAGCGCGCTGAAGGCCACGTCGATCGCCCGCTTGATGGCGAACTGCCACGCCGGCATGATCTGCGGGTTCACCTCGATCAGCGGGGCGCCGAAGATGCTGGTCATCTTCACGCTGCCGGCCATGATGTCGTACATGTCCGGGATGATCTTGATGCGCACCTGCGTGCCCTCCAGCTCGTTCAGGATGCGGCTGATGTGCTCGTGCTCGCCGCTCTCCACCGCGATGATGGCCTCTTCCACGCCGTGCTGGGGGATCAGCGCGCGCAGCTCGTGCCACTTGCCCAGCCGCGGCACGCCCACGCCCGCCAGCTGCTGGTCGCCCCCGTTCACGTTCACGAAGCCTACGAACCGGTTGCCCGGCGACTTCGGCATGCCCTCGATCTCCTGGTGGATGGCCACCGCGCGCTCGTTGCCGCCCACCAGCACCGTGTTGAAGCCGATCCGGCGGTCGTGCACCTGGCGCACCGTGCGGCTCGTGAGCACGATGCGCAGCAGGAAGAGGATGCCGAAGTCCAGCAGGAAGAGCGCGGTGAACGACCGGTAGTAGTAGCGCGGCTCCGCCACCGTGTCGTCCAGCAGCAGCGCGAAGAAGATCACCATCGAGCCGATCAGCGCGATCAGCAGCGTCTGCCCCAGCTCCTTGATGCGGTAGCGCCGGTAGATGTCCGCGTAGCCCCCGATCACCAGGAAGAGGCCGCACCAGAACACGGGGATGAGGACCAGGCCGAGCCAGTAATTGCTGTCCAGCGTCACCGGCACCTTGTACCCGAACTTGATCGGCTCCAGGTAGGCCTTGCGGAAGAGATAGAACAGGGTCCAGGCCAGGGCGGTGCCGAGCAGGTCGGCCACCACGTACTTCGTCACCTGGGCGCGCTTGTCCATCGTCAGGGTCTTACCAGCTTGACGTTGTCCAGCTCGATATGGCCGCTCGTGGCCCCGTTCTCGAGCTGCGCCCGGATGTAGAACCGCTTCTCCACGGCGCCCGTCACTCCCCAGGGGGAGGCCAGGTCGATGTAGATCTTGTTCCAGGTCCAATTGCCCGGCGAGGTCCCCGTGGGGGCCACGTACACATGGGCCGCCTCATACGGCACGCCGCTCACCGAGTAGCGCACGCCCACCAGCATCCGCGTGTCGCTGCGGTAGTCCATCTCCAGGAAGGCGGCCGTGCCGTTGGGCACCAGGAAGGGATCGCCCCCGCTCACGCACTTGAACACGTCATGCTGGGCATCGAGCGTGATGGCGCCCGAGAAGTCCCCCTGGCCCACGAGCGAGCCATCGGCCGGCACCGTCACGATGTCGGTCTTGCTGTCCACCGTGTCGAGCTGGAAGCCCGCCTCGAAATCCTGCAGCCAGATGTCCACCCCCTCGAAGTAATGGAACACCGGCGCCACCGTCAGGGCCTGTTCGGGCACCAGGGCCAGGTCCTGCGACCACGTGGCGTAGAAGGGGTATTGGATGCGGTCGTTCGTCACACCGTCCTTGCGCACGCCGGCGATGAGCTTCACGTTGGAGGTGCCGCTGCCCAGCAGTGGCACGCGCCGGCCGCTCTCCCATACCCCCGCGGGCTGGTCGTCCACGTACACCCACAGGTCGGTGATCTTGGAGGAGATGGTATCGCCGTTGGCGGCACGCACCACGGCCGGCGTCAGCTGGATGTAGGCCGGGGTCCCGCCGTCCTTCTTGCACGCGGACACGGCGACCAAAAGCAGGACCGGCACGATCCGAAGGGGGGCGGATCGGGACAAAAGCGTCATGATGTTCCTGTGGGGGTAACGCACCGGCGCGGGGATCAGTATGGTCTTCGTCATGCGTGGGCGACCCCCATGGCGTCCAGGACACGGTGAGCCACTTCCAGCGCGGCCAGGCCGTCGGCGGCGGGCACCTCGGGCGTGCGGTCCTCCAGGATGGCCCGGGCGAACGCGCGCAGCTCCTCCCGGATGGCATTGGTGGGCGGCACCTCCGGCTTCTCGAAGCCGATCTCGCGGTGGCCCCGGCCATTGCCCAGGTCGATGGTGATGGCGAACGGGTCGGGCGTCTCCACCGTCCGCATGCGCACCACTTCGGTGCTTTTCGCCAGCATGTCCACCGCGATGTAGGCGTCGCGCTGGAAGAACCGGCTCTTGCGCATCTTCTTCAGGCTGATGCGGCTGGCGGTGAGGTTGGCCACACAGCCGTTGGCGAACGCGAGCCGGGCGTTGGCGATGTCGGGCGTGTCGCTCACCACGGCCACGCCGCTCGCGTGCACGTCCTTCAGCGGGGCGCCCACCACGTTCAGCACGATGTCGATGTCGTGGATCATCAGGTCCAGCACCACGCTCACGTCCGTCCCGCGCGGGTCGAACTGGGCCAGGCGGTGCGTCTCGATGAACATCGGCTCCTTCAGGGATGCCCGGGCCGCCAGGAAGGCGGGGTTGAAGCGCTCCACGTGGCCCACCTGCACCTTCAGGCCGGTGCGGCGTACCATCTCCACCAGCTCGCGCCCCTCGGCCACGGTATGGGTCAGGGGCTTTTCGATGAAGATGTGCTTGCCGGCGGCCAGGGCCTGCATGGCGCAGGCGTGGTGGGCGAGGGTGGGGGTCACCACGTCCACCACGTCGGCGGCGGCGATCACCGCTTCAGGACCGCTGAGCACGGGCACACCGAACTCCGCCTGGATGGCCGCACGCTTCTCGGGGTGCGGATCGAAGAAGCCGACCAGCTCGAACTCCGGCACCTCACGCAACTGCTGGATGTGGATCCGGCCCAGGTGGCCCGCGCCGAGCACGCCGATACGCAATGATCTTCCCATGAAGGCGTGCAAAAGTAGCCGAAGCCGTCAACGGCGGAGCCCCGACCGGCGGGTAGCTTTGCAGCCTCCCTCTTCCATGCTCATCGACGACCACCGCCATCAAGGCATGCGCCGCCACTTGGTGGCCGAGCTCCAGCGGAAAGGCATTTCCGACCCCGCTGTGCTGGCCGCCATCGGCAAGGTGCCCCGCCACCAGTTCATCGACGACAGTGCCTTCCTGTCACTGGCCTATGCGGACCAGGCCTTCCCCATCGGGTGCGGCCAGACCATCTCGCAGCCGTACACGGTCGCGTTCCAGTCCCAGCTGCTCGCGGTGGCCCCGCGGGAGAAGGTGCTCGAGATCGGCACCGGCTGCGGCTACCAGACGGCCGTGCTGTGCGAGCTGGGCGCCAAGGTCTTCAGCCTTGAGCGGCACCGCCCCCTGTACCAGGCCACCAAGCAGCGGCTCACCGCCATGGGCTACCGTGCAACCTTGTCCCACGGGGATGGGTACAAGGGGCTGCCCATGCATGCTCCGTTCGACAAGGTCATCGTGACCTGCGGGGCGCCGGAGCTCCCCCGGGAGCTGCTGGCGCAACTGAAGGTGGGCGGCGTCATGGTGATCCCCGTAGGAGGGGAGGAGGGCCAATCCATGCAGCGCATCGTACGCACGGCCGAGGGGTTCCGATCGGAGGAGCACGGGGCGTTCAGCTTCGTGCCGATGTTGACGGATAAAGTGAGTTGACCGGTTTTGAGAATTCAAAGAAGGTGCTACTTTCGCCGCCGCAATTCGTCAGAAGCGTCGGCTTTTCGGAGCCATGGCAACGAACAAACTCACCGGGGATCAACAAAAAATGGTTGATATGTCCGGATGGTGTTCATAAGTTTGCCGCCCCGAACCGATACTTTTGGCCGGACAAGGCAAGCACACAACCACACGTTAAGCACACGTCAAACCAAAACGTCATGAAGAAGACTGTACTGTTCGCCGCAGCGCTCTTCGCCGTAACGGCTGCTTCCGCCCAGACGGGCGAGATCACCAGCAACCGTGGCGAGAACTGGCTGTCGCAAGATGGGGATTGGGGCCTCACGTTCGATGCCCAGCCTCTGCTCAACTACGCAGGTAACCTGTTCAACGGCCACACCAACAACGGTGGTGTCGCTCTGAACAACCTCTGGAGCAGCAACAACGGTTCCCAGGTCATCATCGCCGGCAAGAAGCTGGTGGACGCCAACACGGCTTACCGTGGTCGCGTACGCATCGGCTTCGGCAGCACCAAGCTGACCGAGTTCGTGGATGCGAACCCTCAGCCGACGCCTCCTCCCACGCCCGCCGCTACCGTGGAGGACGTGACGAAGAACAACTTCATGGCCATCAACCTCGGTGCCGGCATCGAGAAGCGCGTGGGCTCGACCCGCGTGGTGGGTGTGTACGGTGCTGAGCTCAACGTGGGCTTCGGCAACAGCAAGACCACCTACGAGTACGGCAACTCCCTCAGCAACACGAACCCCGTGAGCCGTCCGACCGAAACGAAGAACGGTTCCACCTTCGGTGTGGGCCTGAACGCCTTCGCCGGTGTGGAATGGTTCTGCGCCCCCAAGATCTCCCTCAGCGGTGAGTACACCTGGGGCCTGGCCCTCACCTCTTCGGGTGCCAGCGAGACCACGGTGGAATCGTGGAACGGCACGGGTACGACCAGCACCACGGTCGAGGGTGTCCCCAACGACGGCAACCCCGACAAGAGCAGCAGCTTCAGCATCGACACCGGCGTGAGCGGTGCCCGCATCGGTGTGAACTTCTACTTCCAATAAGCGGATCCCGCTTCTGGAACGAAAGCCCCCGGCAACGGGGGCTTTCGCTTTTTCCCCCCTTCCCATCCCGGTATCTTTCGCCCCATGATCCCCCTGCTCAGCGCGGCGCAATTGCGCGAGGCCGACCGACGGACGATCGCCGAGGAGCCCATCGCCTCCGTGGACCTGATGGAACGCGCGGCCGCCGCCTGCACGGAGCAGCTGATGGTCCGGTTCCCGCCCGACGTGCCTTTCGTGGTGCTGGCCGGGCTGGGGAACAACGGGGGCGATGGCCTGGCGATCGCGCGGCGCCTGAGCGCCCAGGGACGCATGGCCCGGGTCATCGTCATCGCGCATCGGCCCACCGGCAGCCCGGATTTCCTCCAGCAGCGCGAGCGGACCCGGGCGGCCGGTGTGCCCATCGAGGAGTTGAGCGAAGGGCAGGGCCTGCCTGAACTCGCTGGGAACGAGGTGGTGATCGATGCCTTGTTCGGAACGGGGTTGGATCGCCCCCTGACGGGATGGACGGCCTTGATCGTCCGTTCGCTCAATGCGCGGCCCAACCCCATCGTCGCCATCGACCTGCCCTCGGGCCTGCTGGCCGATGGGGAGGGCGATCCCGCCGGGGCCATCGTGCGGGCGCGGATGACCCTCACCTTCCAGGCGCCCAAGCTGGCCTTCGTCCTCCCGGGGAACGAGCGGTACGTCGGCGACTGGACCGTGCTGCCCATCGGGCTGTCACCGGACTACCTGGCCTCGGTGAAGGCCACGTTCCTGCTCACCGAGCCTGTGGATGCCGCCCGGCTGCTGCCTCCCCGGCCCCGTTCCGGCCATAAAGGCACCTTCGGCCACGCCTGGTTGCTGGCCGGCGGCCGGGGCAAGATGGGGGCCGCCATCCTGTCCGCGCGGGCATGCCTCCGTTCAGGCCCGGGGTTGATCTCCGTGCATGTACCCGGTGGGCATGAGGTGCTTATGCATGCCGCAGTGCCGGAGGCCATCCTCAGTTCCGACACGGACGGGGACCATCTGCAGCAACTGCCCACCTTCGAGCGGGCGAACGCCATCGGGATCGGGCCGGGCCTGGGCACGGCGGAGGGCACCGCACGGATGCTGAAGCTGCTGATCCAGCAGGCGCCCGTCCCCCCGGTGTTGGACGCCGATGCGCTCAATATCCTGGCCGTCAACCGGACGTGGCTGGCGTTCTTGCCCAAGGGTTCGATCCTGACGCCGCATCCGAAGGAGCTCGACCGCCTCACCGAGGCCAGCCACAGCGGCCATGAGCGGCTGATGCGGGCACGGGAACTGGCCGTGCGCTTCGGCGTGGTGGTGGTGCTGAAAGGCGAGCACACCGCGGTCTGCACGCCTGCGGGCCAGGTCCACATCAACGATACCGGCAACCCCGGCATGGCGAAGGGAGGCAGCGGCGATGCGCTCACGGGCATCATCACCGGCTTGCGTGCACAGGGCGTGCCGCCCGTGGAGGCGGCCATCCTGGGCGTGCATGCGCATGGTTCTGCGGGCGATATCGCGGCCGCGGAACGCGGCATGGACGGCATGACCGTCAGCGACCTGATCGAGCGGCTGCCCGAAGCCTGGTTGCGGCTGCGTGCCCTGGTCTAGAAGAGGTCGGTCACCGGGCCCTTGCCCATGCGCAGCACCTGCGGTTCCCCGCTGGTGAGGTCGATCACCGTGGAGGCCTCCAGCCCGCCGATGCCGCCATCGATCACCAGGGCGACCTGGAACCCGATGTGCTCATCGATGCGCTCGGGATCCGTGGTGTAGTCCACCACGTCGTCCGGGTCGTGCACGCTGGCCACCACCAGCGGATGGTCCAGGCCTTCCACCAGCGCGAGCGGTATGGGGTGGTCGGGCACGCGGATGCCCACGGTGCGCTTGTTGTTCTTGAAGAGCTTGGGGATCTCGCCGCTGGCCGGGAGGATGAACGTGTACGGACCCGGCAGCGCCTTCTTCATGGTGCGGAAGGCGGGCGTGCTTACGGCCCGGGCGTAGGTGCTCAACTGGCTCAGGTCCTTGCAGATCAGCGACAGGTCGGCCCGCTCGGGGCGCTTGCGCTTCAGCTTCGCCACGGCCTCGATGGCGCGCGGCTGGTGGGCGCTGCAGACGAAGGCGTACACCGTGTCCGTGGGGCACACCACCACCGCGCCGTCCTGCAGGCGGTCCACCACCTGCTTGATCTTCCGCGGTTCGGGGTCCTTCGGATGGATCGCCAGCAGCATCTATTTCGCGGTGGCTTTCTGTTGGGCGGCCTTCTTGTGGTCCGCCAGGAACTTCTCCAGGCCGATGGTGGTGAGCGGGTGGTCGAAGAGGGCCAGGATGGCGCTCAGCGGGCAGGTGGCCACGTCGGCGCCCACCTCGGCGCACTGGATGATGTGCATCGGGTGGCGGATGCTGGCCGCAAGGATGCGGGTGTCGTAGCCGTAGTTGTCATAGATGGTGCGGATCTGCTCGATCAGCTGCACCCCGTCGGTGCTCACGTCGTCCAGGCGCCCCACGAAGGGGGATACGTAGGTGGCGCCGGCCTTGGCGGCCAGGAGGGCCTGGCCCGCGCTGAAGACCAGCGTGCAGTTGGTCTTGATGCCCTTGCCGGTGAAATGCTTGATCGCCTTCACCCCGTCGCGGGTCATCGGCACCTTCACCACGATGTTGGGGTGCAGGGCGGCCAGGTCCTCGCCCTCGCGCACCATGCCTTCGAAGTCGGTGGCGATCACCTCGGCGCTCACGTCGCCATCCACGATGTTGCAGATGTCCACGTAGTGCTTCAGCACGCGGTCCTGCCCGCTGATACCTTCCTTGGCCATCAGCGAAGGGTTCGTGGTCACCCCGTCGAGCACGCCCAGGTCCTGGGCTTCCTTGATCTGGGCGAGGCTGGCGGTGTCGATGAAGAATTTCATGCCGCTAAGGTAGCAGCCTCGCCAAGCGGACGAGGCCGGGCATCGCCCGGCCTCGTTGGATCGCTTGGTGCGTGCATCTCAGCGGTTCACCCAGCGCAGCACGGTGGGATGGACCGGGTCGGCCACCGTGACGGTGTAAAGCCCCTCGGCCAGACCGCTGATGGGGAGAAGGATGCGCTGTTGCTGCGTGGTCACGGTGCGTTGCAGCACCATCCGGCCCTGGGCGTCGCACACGCGGATGTCCGTCCCGGCCGGGATGGGGGCCGCGGCCAGGAGCACCGGCATGGACGATGGGTTGGTCTCCAGGCGGATGCCGCTGTCGTTCGCATGGGCCGCCACGCCGGTCGTGACGTCCAGGCCGGCGATGCGTTGCGCGTAAAGGCCGCTGATGGTCCGGTCGTCCTGCCACACCGCCACGGCCTGTTCGTTCCGGACGGCGGTCACCTGCACGTCGTCCTTGTTGCTGTTCACGGTGGAGAGGTCCAGTTGGGCCGGGGTCCATACCGCACCGCCGCTGAGGTCGACGCGCGTGGCGGCGAGGTGCACCTGGCCGAGATCGCCGGTCGTGTGCAGGATCACCGCGCCATCGGCCACGGGCGTGATGTCGCTCGGGTACACGGCCGTTGCGCTGACGGGGAGGACCGTGACGGCGGTGGTGCCCAGCTGCAATGCGCCGTTGATGTCCAGCCGCTGCACCGATACGCCGGACTGGCTTTGGGCCGTGTTCGTCACCTGCAAGGGTACCATCAGGCCGTTCGCATCGCTGATGAGCGCCAGGGCCTTGCCGGCGGTGAACTTCTGCGTGGTGTTGCTGTCGTCCAGCCGCGTGCCTTCGGCGGACCAGGTGGTGCCATCGTCCCGGACGCGCTGCGCGTACACGTCGGTGAGCGTGTTGCTGACGGGGTTGGAGGTGTTGAAGGCGAGGTAGAAGCCGTCATGCCCGTCGGATACCGGCTCGGGGAAGAAGAAGCCCGCGATGGTCTTGGTGGACACGACGACCGGCCCCGCCCATACCGGCGTGGCATCGTCCGCATAGCGCATGGCGTACATCGTGCCGGGTGCGAGGAAGGTGGCGCCCTGCCGCACGTATTGGACGATGAAGCCGGTACCGCTGGCGATCACCTTCGGCCGGGCGAGCGGGCTGGCATCGGTGATGGTCATCGGGCTTCCCCAGGCCGCGGTGCCATCAGCCCCCACTTTCTGGAGGGCGATGAAGTCCGGCGAGCCGTCGGCGTTCCAGGCGATCACCGCATCGTTGTTCGACAGCACCCCGATCACCGGGGCCAGGCCGGTGGTACCGGGCGTGGGCAGCTCGATGCCGTCCGCGCCCCAGAGGAAGCTGCCGTCGGGGCCGATCTTGTAGGCCACGATGTCCAGCGCGCCGGTGCGCTCGTCCTGGAAGGCCACGATGGCGTTGCCCTCCAGGTCGGCCTTCAGGTCGTAGCGGAAGATGGCGCTGTTCTGCGGGTGGGCGCTCACGATCAGGCCGGCATCGTCCCATTCCCGCGTGCCGTCGGCGGCGAGCCGTTGCATCCGCAGCTGATAGGCGCCGTCCGCGTTCTCGAACCAGGAGACGTAGGTGCTGCCGTCGGGGCCCTCGGCGATCAGCGGGGTGGTGGCGTCATTGCCTTCGGCCGCGCGGACGATCGTGTTCACGTCGGGCGTGGTCCATTGGGCCTGCATGAGGCCCGGGAGGGCCAGCAAGGCCAGGGAGAAGGAGAAGAAGTGTTTCATGGCTGTTCGTTGGGGTGCGCGCGCCGCGAAGCGCATGCACCGGTGAGACGATACGAAGTAGGACAGCCGATGCCCGCCCGGGAGCGGTGTTGGATCTTCTTAACGGTAGTGCTTCATCACCATCCGCTCGAAGCGGCGGCCGGGCAGCAGCTTCTTGAGCAGGACGGAGACCAGCTGCATGCCGTGCGCCGCGCGGTAGAGGCTCTTCGGCCGCGGGCTGGCCATGATCCGCTGCACCAGCACGGCCACCTCATCGGGGTCGCGGCTCTCGTGCAGGCTGCCGCCCAGGATCTCCATGGCGCGCTCATAGCCCTTGCGGTACGGGGCGCTGATGCTGGCGGGGCGCAGGCGTGCGCTCGCGATGTTGGTCCGGTATTCGCCGGGCTGGAGGCTCACCACGTGGATGCCGAACGGCGCCGTTTCCATGCTGAGCGTCTCCGTGTAGCGCTCCAGGGCGGCCTTGCTGGCGCTGTAGAAGCTGCGGTAGGGCAGGCCGAAGTTGGCCGCCAGGCTGCTGATGTTGATGATGAGCCCGCTGCCCTGCGCGCGCATCGCGGGCAGCACCGCCCGGCACACGCGGTGCGGGCCGAACACGTTGGCCTCGAAAAGGGCACGTGCCTGCTCGGGCGTGATGTCCTCCGCCGGTCCCTGGATGCCCAGGCCCGCATTGTTCACCAGCACGTCGATGCGGCCGGCCTGCTGCAGCACTTCGTCCACCGCGCGCTGCACCGAGGCGTCGTCCGTCACCTCCATGGCGATCAGCCGGTAGCCGGTAGGCTGCTGGTCCGGCTTGCGTGCGGTGCCGAACACGGTATGTCCCTGCGCCGCCAACCGCTTGCAGATGGCCTGGCCGATGCCGCTGGACCCGCCGGTGACGAGCACGACCTTCGTATAGGTGGACATAGGGCGGGAACGTTCGGGAGGCTTCGCCGAGGTCAAAAAAAGTGGGGCAAGCTCCTCGCATCGCTCCGCTACGACCGCTTACCCTTGCTGCCTTCCGGCCCTGGGGGGTTCAGCAGGAGCTGGACGTACAAGACTTGCCCCGGCACAAATGTACGTGCCCCGACGTTAGCGAACGATGCGGATGCTCTTCGAGCCACCATCGCCGTTCCGCCGGAGCGGAAAAGCGAAGGCCCGCATCCCTGGGGAGGCGGGCCTTCGCTGGAACGGCCGGGCACTTACTCCGCAGCGCGCACGAAGCGGCCGGTGAGCACCTGGTCGGCGTTGGTCACGCGCAGGGTCCAGCTGCCGGGCGCCAGCGGGCTGACGTCGAGCAGCAGGCCGTCCGACGTGAAGCGCACCGAGGCGCCCACGGTACGGCCCGTGGCATCGAAGAGGTCCACGCGCGTGCCGGCACCGGCCGTGTAAGGCAGGCGCACGCGCACCGCATCGGCAGCGGGGTTCGGCCACAGGCCCAGCTGGGTGCCCGGGCCAGCGGCATCGATGCCGGTCGCCGTGCTGTTACCGGTCAGGTGCGCGGGTACCCGCATCTCCTGCACCTCATCGGGGCATTCGACCAGGTCCACGGTCACCGTGGCAGTGTCCATGGTGCCGTTGTCGTACGTGACGGTATAGAGGTATACGCCCGGCGGATCGATGCCCGGCTCGAAAAGCCCGCCGACCACCTGGCCATCGGGGGCGGTCCACGAGCCGTTCGGACAGGGAGCGCCCGTCAGGGCCCCATAAAGGACGAAGGGCGGATCGGTGAAGCAGACCACCACGCTGACCGAGCCTCCGGCATCACAGGGCGGGGGGCATTCCTGGATCGTGAAGGAGGCGCCCACGAGGTCCAGACCTGCGCAGATGCTGCCACCGCCCTGCACCAGCAGCGCGTTCAGGTCGTCGAGCGTGCTGAGGTCCAGCTGCACATCGCTGGTGATGTCGAAGGTGTTCGGGTCGTACACGAAGGCATGGATGGCGTACGCGCCGGTGAACGGCCAGGCGAACATCGGATCGGGCTCGATGTTGCGGATCACGCCGTCCGGGCCTTGCGTCAGCACGTAGGCCACCTCATAGCCGTCGGGCACCACGGCGTCCCCGTTCGGGGCTGCGGCCATCAGGCCCAGGCCATCCACCAGGCACACCTCGGCGACCTCGGCGGAGAGGGTGCCCGCGTTCGCGGTGCAGGAGGACGGGCATTCGACCACGTTCACGATCACGGTGGCGATGAGCATGTCGTTGCCGCTCTGTATGAAATAGTAGTAGCTACCGGCCGAGTCGACCGCCGGATCGAACGTATCGGCTGGCAATGGAGGGAGCCACATGCCTCCCGGGCAGGGGTCGCCCCCAAGCAGATCGAACAGGGCCACCGGGGGATCGGTATAGCACAGGGTCACCGTCGTGTCATTGCCGGGGGTGCAGAAGGAGCAATAAGCCACGGCGATCATCGCCCCTTCCATATCCAGGCTGGCACAAATGCTTCCGCCGCCTTGGATCAGCAGGGCATTGAGGTCCGTGATGCTGGTCGTGCCCGGCTCGATCGTCGAGACCTCCAATGTGGCAGGGTCGTAGATCAGGGTGTGGATCGTGTAGTGGCCCGATTGGCCCACCACGAACTCCGGCCAGGCGTTCGTGGCGGCGATGATCCCGCCCTGTTCCTCGACGCTCAACAGGTAAAGGGAGGTATAGCCCGGGGGAACATTGGCATTGCCATCGGCCGTAGCGCTCAGCAATGCGCCCGTGCTGTGGATCGGCATGCAGCTGAAGTCGGATGCGGTGAGCGTGCCGGCGTCCGCCGTGCAGGTCTGATCGCATATCCCGGTCTTCATGGGCGCGCCGCTGATGTCGAGGCTGGCGCAGATGGCCCCACCGCCTTGCACCAGCAGGGCCTGGAGGTCATAAGCATAGGTGCCGGCCGTCCATGCGCTCAGGTCCAGGGTGGCGGGATCGTACACCAGGGCGTGGATGCGCCAGACGTCCACGCTGTTCACGGTGAAGGAGGGCGTGGCGGAGAACTGTTCGATGATGAGCGCATTGGTGCGCGTGAGGAGGTAGGTCACCTCATAGCCCGGCGGCACTTGGTGCGGGGCCATGGGTGCGGCGGTGAGCGTGGCTTCGCCGTCCACCAGGCACACCGGCCCCATGTCGGCGGTCATGCCTGCGGCCTTGGCGGTGCAGACCGTGGGGCATTCGCCCGTCTTCAGGGGAGCGCCGCTGATGTCGAGGCTGGCGCAGATGGCGCCGCCGCCCTGGACCAGCAGGTGCTGCAGGTCATAGGCATAGGTGCCGGCCGTCCATGGGCCCAGGTCCAGGGTGTTGGGGTCGTACACCAAGGTGTGGATGCGCCAGACGTCCACGCTGTGCACCGTGAAGGTGGGCGTGGGGGCGAACTGTTCGATGATGAGCGCATTGGTGCGCGTCAGCAGGTACGTGGTGGCGTAGCCATCGGGGACGGATGCATTCCCCGCAGGTACGCCCACCAAGGTGGCTGCGCCGTTCTGCAGGCAGATGGGGCCGAAGTCCGTGGTGATGTGGCCGGCGGAAGCGGCACAGTCGTTCTGGGCGTTCGCCCCACGGGGAGCGAAGGCCAGCAGAGCCCCCAGGACGAAGGCCCTGGAAGCGATCGGGAACCGGGTAATGGATCGGCGCATGGGCAGGATCGTTTTAGTAGGAGATGGGTGTTGAAGGTAACCGCGGAACACGAACGTCCCCCGTTCTGTTCGACGGTGGCGCGGGGCGATCTTTGCCCCCATGCGCATCATCGATCACCGGCCGGAGCATCAGCCGGCGTTCAAGCGGATCAATGTGGCCTGGATCGCAGAGCGGTTCGTGGTGGAGGACGTGGACCTGGAGGTGTTGGACCATCCCGAAGCGAGCATCCTCGCACCCGGTGGCCACATCCTGCTGGCCGAGGAGGCCGGTGAGGTCATCGGCACCTGTGCGCTGGTGCGCAGCACCCCGGACACCTACCAGCTGGCGAAGATGGCCGTGGACAAGGCCCATCGCGGGCGGGGCATCGGCCGTGCGCTCTGCGAGGCGGCGGTGGCGCGGGCCAGGGAGCAGGGCGCGCGGAAGGTGGTGCTCTATTCCAACATGCAGGGCTCCGGCGAGGCGATCGCGCTCTACCGCAAGCTCGGCTTCCAGGAACGGCCCCTGCCGACGCAAGCCTACGCGCGGGCGGACATCTATATGGAGCTCGATCTGGCCTGACACCCTCGGTCAAGGCACGATCAGCCGGGCGTGGTGGCGGTGTCCACCGTCCGCGAGGGTGATGAGGTAGGTGCCTTTCGCCAAGTGTGCCACGTCCAGGTCGAGGACGTCCCCGGTCAGCAGGTGCTGTTCCACCTGGCGGCCCGTGGCGTCGGATACGGACAGGCGCGCATCCGCCATCGGTCGTGCACAGCGCACCTGCACGCGCTCGTGCGCGGGGTTCGGCCAAAGCACCAGGGCGGGTGCCGTGGGCGGCGATGCGATGCCGGTGATCGCTTCCGCCTCCCCGATGAAGAGGTCGTCCAGGTAGAAGGCCTCCGGGACCAGGCCGGCATTGGCGGACCGGATCAGCCGCAAGGGGCCTGGGCGTGCACGGCCGCGGCGAGGGAGAGGGCCAGCACGGGCAGGAGGAGCGGGCGCATCATGCCGGGATGACGCAGGCCGTCCGGTCCACGTTGCTGGACCGTGCGGCACGACACACATCTTCCCTGTGACAACTCGTTCCGGCATCTCCGCGTTCCAGGCATCGCTCCCCGTTCCTTCGTCGCATGAGCCCCGTCCTGCTCCTCTCCATCGTCTTCGGCTACTTCCTGCTGCTGCTGGGCATCGCGTGGTACACCAGCCGGGGCGCGGGCGAGCATGCCTTCTACAGCGGCGAGCGCAAGAGCCTGTGGTGGGTGGTGGCCTTCGGCATGATCGGCACCTCGCTGAGCGGGGTCACCTTCACCAGCGTGCCCGGGCAGGTGCAGGCCAAGGGCTGGACCTACTTCCAGCTGGTGGTGGGCTTCGCCATCGGCTACTGGATCGTGGCCGGGGTGCTGCTTCCGCTCTATTACCGCCTGAAGCTGACGAGCATCTATGGCTACCTGCGTGAGCGCTTCGGCCCCACGAGCTACCGCACCGGCGCTTCGTTCTTCCTCCTTTCACGCCTGGCCGGCGCCACCATCCGCATCTATGTGGTGCTGAACGTGATCCAGCTCTTCGTGCTCGATGCGATGGGCGTGCCTTTCGCGGTGACGGCCTTCACCGTGATGCTGATGATCGTGGGCTATACGCTGCGCGGCGGGGTGAAGACCATCGTGTGGACGGACACGCTGCAGACGCTCTTCATGCTCGGGGCCCTGGTGGGCACCATCCTGTACGTGGTGGGCGGTCCCGGCCTGGCGGATTGGCGCACGGCCATCGCCGGCAGCGGCATGACGCGCCTGATCGATACGGACTGGCGGCACGACACCTTCTTCGTCAAGCAGGTCCTGGCGGGCATCTTCATCACCATCGCCATGACGGGGCTGGACCAGGAGATGATGCAGAAGAACCTGAGCGTGGCCACGGTGGAAGGCTCCAAGAAGAACATGCGCACCTTCAGCGTGGTGCTGCTGGGGGTGAACCTGCTCTTCCTGCTGCTGGGCGCGCTGCTCTATCTCCATGCCGACCGCGCCGGCATCGCGTTGCCCGCCCGCTCCGACGACGTGTTCCCCACGCTGGCGCTCCAGCATTTCCCGGCCTGGCTGGGGCTGCTGTTCATCATCGGCCTCATCAGCGCGCTCTTCCCCAGTGCCGATGGCGCCCTCACGGCCCTCACGGCCAGCACCTGCATCGACCTCATCGGCATCCGCGATCGCGGATGGGACGAGGCGCGGCAGAAGCGCGTGCGCCAGCGCGTGCACCTGGGCATGGCGACGCTCTTCCTCGCCTTCATCCTCTACTTCCACTGGCTGGCCACGCCCACGGTGATCAAGACGCTCTTCGACATCGCGGGCTTCACCTACGGCCCGCTGCTCGGGCTTTTCGCCTTCGGCCTGTTCTGTAAAGGCCGCCCGCAGGAGCGCTGGGTGCCGGTGGTCTGCATCGCAGCGCCCCTGCTCACCTATGTGCTCCGGTTGTATTCGAAGGAGCTCTTCTTCGGCTACCAGATGGGCTTCGAAGTGCTGCTGGTGGTGGCCGGCCTCACGATGGGCGGCTTGGCGCTGGTCCGCCGGCGGGCCGGAGCTTGACGGTCGGCCGGCGCTGCGTCGGGGTCGTCCGCTTCAACGGACCACCACCAGGCGTCGCTGCCCGATGCCGCCTTCGGTGCCGATGCAGCGCACCAGGTAGGTCCCGTTCGGGATCGACGGCAGCTGGATGCGCTGCCCGCTGTTCCGGAGGCGTTCCGTATGGACCAGGCGGCCACCGGCGTCCAGCACCTGCAGCATACCGCCCGGGGCGGTGCGCTCCGGCAGGTCGATCCAGAACGTGCCGTCCGACGGCACGGGCCGGACCTGGAACGTGGCGCCGTCCACCTCTTCGATCCCGGTGGGCGCGGCGCAGATCTGCTGCCGCATGAACGCCAGGGTCTCGTTGAGGACGAGGGGCAGGTCGTGCACATCGTGCTCATTGCCGACGTAGGACATGAACCGGTACCGTTCGGGCGTGAAGCCCAGGTGCTGGGCACGCACATCGATCATGCAGCTGCCGAAGAGGTAGGGGTAGTTGTCGGGGATGCCGAACGGCGCGCCCCACAGCCCGTGCTCATGGCCGCAGCCCACCACCGGGTCGCCGGTCTGGTGGTACATGAACAGTGCCGGGGCCGTGGCATCGGCGATCATGGCCGTGTCGATCAGGGCGCCGAGGTAGCTGACCACCGCCAGCACGTCATCGCCCGGCGCGCCCGTGCTGTTGAGCCCGCCCAGGTCGGGGCGCGCGTAGGTATTCCCATTGAGCACGACGGGCGGCTGTGCATACGAGGCGGCCGGTCGAAGCGCTTCGTTCCGGCCATAGGCCGCGTGCAGGACGTTGATGCCGCCGGCGCTGACCCCCAGCAGGACCACCTTCTCCGTCAAGGTGCTGTCCAGGGCGCTGCGGGCCTGCAGGAAGCGGACGGCGCTGCGCGTGTCGAGGAGGCCGCGGTAGGCCGCGCGGACCACTTCGGCCTCATCATAGGCGAAGGGCGGTTGCAGTTGCGCCGGGGCGTGGAAGCCGAGCCGGTAGCTGATGGTGGCCGCGGCCCATCCGCACGAGGCCAGCAGCGAGCAGGCGTCGGCCATGTCGCTGCGGTCGCCATCGATGAAGCCCCCGCCGTGCACCATGACCACCAGCGGGCGCAGGACCTGCCCGTCACCGATGGGCTTGTACAGGTCGAGCTTCAGGGTGTCGGTGCCGCCGTCGAACCGCGCTACCGTGTCGAACACGATGCCCTGTTGCACCGCGATGCCGAAGAGCGGCTGGGTGTAGGGGAGGGTGCAGTCCTGGGCGTTGGCCGGGGCCAGGAGCAGGAGCGGAGCGGACAGGAGGAGGAGGCGCGTCATGGCGCACCAAGGTAGAGAAGGCCGTGCGCTAGCTCTGGTCCAGCGGCGAGAAGCTGCGCTCGATCACGTCCAGCAGCTCCTGGTGGATGTGGCCGTTGCTGGCGATGATCTCCTCGCCGAAAAGGTAGTCGGCCCCCTGCTTGAAATCGCTGACGGTCCCGCCCGCCTCCTGCACCAGAAGGATGCCTGCGGCCACGTCCCAGGCGTTGAGGCCGTATTCGTAGAAGGCCTCGAAGCGGCCGCAGGCCACGTAGGCCAGGTCCGCGGCTGCGCTGCCCAGGCGGCGGATGCCGCGCGAGCGGTGCATCAGGTCGCGGAGCAGGTCCATGTAGGCCGCCTCATAGGCGAAATCGTCGTAGGGGAAGCCCGTGGCCAGCAGCCCGTCCTGCAGGCGGCCGCGGGTGGACACCTGGATGCGGCGCCCGTTCAGGTAGGCCCCGCCGCCCTTCCAGGCCGCGAAGCACTCGTCGCGCGTCACCTCCAGCACCACGCCCAGGAGGATCTCCTCGCTGTCGATCAGCGCCACGCTGGTGCAGTAGCAGGGGATGCCGTGCACGAAGTTGGTGGTGCCGTCCAGCGGGTCGATCACCCAGTTGAGGCCCTCGGCCTGTTCGCCCGTGCCTTCCTCGGCGATGAAGCCCGCCTGCGGCAGCAGCTTGCGGAGGCCGTCCACGAAGGCCTGCTCCGCGTGCTTGTCCACGTAGCTCACCAGGTTGTTCAGGCTCTTGCTCTCCACGCTGGCATCGGTGATGCGCGTGCTTTCCATGCGGATGAAGGCCGCCACCTCCCGGCTCAGGGCCGATACCTGCTCAGTGAGCTGCTTCAGGTCCATGGGACTTCTTGCTCTTCGTGAACCACAAGATACCGAGCAGGCCTCCGACGGTGAGCACGGCACTGATCACCTCGGCCTGTGTCCAGGTCCCGATGAGCAGTTCGTTCACGCGGATCTTCTCGATGAGGAAACGCTCCACCCCGTCGAACACCAGGAAGAGGCAGAACATGACGCCCGGCGTGACGATGCGCTTGCGCAGCTTCCACAGCACCAGGAAAAGCAGGATGCAGGCGATGGCCTCGTAGAGCGGCGTCGGGAAGACGGGCTCGGGCAGGTGGGTGCCGTAGTCGGGGAAACGCGTGCCGGACGTGATGGGGATGCCCACCCTGTTCACGTTGTTCGGATAATCGTAGCTCCACAGCCAGCCGGGCATCCAGGAGGGGGCCGGGGCGGTGTTCACGATGCCCCAGTCCCCGTCGCCGCTCACCTGGCAGCCGATGCGGCCGATGCCGTAGGCCAGGAGCACGCCGGGGGCGGCGGCGTCCACCGACGGCCAGAAGGCCAGCCGGTGCTTGCGGAAATAGCGCATCACCATGAGGCCGGCCACGATGAGGCCGCCGTACATCGTGAGGCCCGAGACGATGTCCTTCACCTGCACCTGCTCCAGGTGCTGGACGGGATGGCGCAGCCACGCACCGATGACTTCCCATCGGAAGTCGGCGGCCCCCTCGAACCAGCTGAAGACCTTGGCCCCGATGAAGCCCCACAAGGCCGCGGTGAGCGTGATGTTGCCGCCGTGCTGGTAGGGATGCAGCGTCACCCGCTCCTGGCGGGGCTCGGCCAGCTGGTGCTTCTTCTTCTCGCGCCAGTAGAGCCAGGCCAGCAGCGTGGCGCCCGCCAGGCCGCCGATGACGTCGCCCCGGCCGCTGAGCAGGAAGGCGGGCGGATCCTGCGTGACCTCCCGGTGGAGCAGCAGGTACAGCCCTTTCCAGCCCACGATGAAGCCGATGACCGCCTGCAACGCCAGCTCGCCCGGCCGCGGCCCTTCGCCCACGGTGCGGACCACGGTGGAGGCCGCGATCAGCCCTTGGGCCTCCTTGCGCTTCAGCTCCCAGGAAAGGGTGAGGTAGGCGCCCACGAACGCCAGCGCCACGAAGAAGCCGAAGCTGTTCAGGAACTTCAGCACCGGCCAGTCCAGCCCCGTAAGGTCGAGCAGCGCGTGGTAGAGGGTGGGGTACATGGGTGCTGTCGATCAGCCGATCGGTCGATCGGCCGCTCGCTCGATCCCCGCCAAGGTGAACAGGTCCTGCGCGTCCTCTTCCTGGCCGGCGGGACCGATCGACCCGGTGATGTGCCCCTCGCCGTCGATGCGCTCCAGCGCGACGGGCGTGACGCGTCCGACCAGCGCGGCATCGTAGGGGAGCGAGACGCGGAGGTAGTTGTCGGTGAAGCCGAGCATGCGGCCTTCGGCCTCCTCGGCCTCGAAGAGCACGGGACGCACGGTGCCGAGGTGGCGCTCCTGGAAGGCGCGGTGCAGCTTGCCGCTGAGGATGCGCAGCTGCTGGGTGCGCTCGCGGCGCACCTCCACCGGCACGGCGTCCTCCATGCGCACGGCGGTGGTGTTGGCGCGCTCGCTGTAGGTGAACACGTGCAGGTGGTCCACGGCGAGGCTGCGCAGGAAGGCATGGGTGCGCTGGAACTCGGCTTCGGTCTCGCCCGGGGTGCCGGTGATCACGTCCACGCCGATGCAGGCGTGCGGCATCCGCTGCTTGATGTGGGCCACGCGCCCGGCATACAGGTCGGTATCGTAGCGGCGGCGCATGCGCTTCAGGATGGCGTCGCTGCCGCTCTGCAGCGGGATGTGGAAATGCGGGGCGAAGCGCCGGCTTTCCGCCACGAAGGCGATGATGTCGTCGCTGAGCAGGTTGGGCTCGATGCTGCTGATGCGGAAGCGGTCGATGCCGTCCACGTCATCGAGCGCATGCACCAGGTCCAGGAAGGTCTCGTCGTGGGCCCGGCCGAAGTCGCCGATGTTCACCCCCGTGAGCACGACCTCGCGGATGCCCTGGGCGGCGATGGCGCGGGCATGGGCCACCGTGTCGGCCACGTTCGCGCTGCGGCTGCGGCCCCGCGCCAGGGGGATGGTGCAGAACGAGCAGAAGTAGTCGCAGCCGTCCTGCACCTTCAGGAAGGTGCGGGTGCGTTCACCGGTGGACCACGACGGCACGAAGCGCTTCACGTCCTTGATCGGGGTGGCCACCACCTCGCCCACGGACCGGCCGGCCTCCGCAGGGGCGGCCAGGAAGGCGCGGCGCTCCACGTGGGCCACCACGTCGAACTTCTCGCCGGCGCCCAGCACCAGGTCCACGCCCGGGATGGCGGCGATCTCCTGCGGCTTCAGCTGGGCATAGCAGCCGATCACTACGATGAAGGCCTCGGGGTTCAGCGCCCGGAAGCGGCGCACGTGGCGGCGGCATTCCTTGTCCGCGTTCTCCGTCACGCTGCACGTGTTCAGCACGAAGATGTCCGGCCGGCCCTCCACGGCGATGCGTGCGTAGCCGGCCTCCTCGAACTGCCGGGCCAGCGTGCTGCTCTCCGCGAAGTTGAGCTTGCAGCCCAGGGTGTGGAAGGCGACGGTGCTGGCGGGACGCATGCGGCGGAACGGGGGCGCGAAGGTACCAATGCCGGGGGAAGGGGCCCGGCGGCCGCTGGCCCCATCACCGGAAGCTGACGCCAGGATGAAGTCTTCCGTACGCGGCAACCCTCCCTTGCCGCCCCCGTCTTCCCTTCGCATCCCCGTTCCCATGCAACGCAGTCCGTCCATCGATCGCTCCCAGGTCATCCTCACCGGGGGCATCATCAGCGCCGTGCTGGCCGTGGTCTTCCTGCTGCTGGCCTACACGCCCTGGTGAACCGCCGCCGCTACCTTGCGGCCGTGCGCGTGTGGACCGTTCCCTTCCTGTTCCTGGCCCTTGGTGCGTTCGCGCAGCCCACGCCGCGTGCGCTGCTGTGGCGCATCGCTCCGGCCGGTGGCGGCACGCCCAGCTATGTGGTGGGCACGGTGCACAGCCCCGATGCCCGGGCCTATGCGCATGCGCCCGTGCTGCTCGAGGCCCTGGGGCAATGCTCCCTGGTGGCCGGTGAGCTGGACTTCGCGGCCGTGCAGACGCAATTGGGCGGCGGCCTTTCGGCCCTGATGCTGCCGGGCGGCTCCACCCTGAAGGACCTGTACCCCAAGCGGCGCTACCGCAAGGTGCAGGCGGCACTGCGCGAGCGGGCAGGGGCGTTGGCCCCTGTGATGGAGCGCATCCGCCCGTTCTACCTGCTGGCGGTGTTCGGTGAGGGGGAGCAGGAAGGGGACAGTACCCGGGTGCTTGACCAATACATCCAGGACGTGGCCCGCGGGAAAGGCATCGAGGTGGTGGGCCTGGAACGCGTCCAGGAGCAGCTGGCCGCCGTGAACGACCTTCCGCTGGACGAGCAGGCGGACATGCTCTACGACCTGGTGACCCACGAGGGCCGTCCGGAGGAGATGCAGCGGATGCTCGACGACTATGCCGCCCAGGACCTCGATGCGCTGGCTGCCTCGGTCAGCGACAACGGTGTGCCGGCCCGCTTCGGTGCGCGCCTGATCGCCCAGCGCAACGGGGTGATGGTGCAGCGGATGGACAGCCTGATGCGGATGGGGCGCAGCTGCTTCTTCGCGGTGGGGGCGGCCCACCTGCCGGCCGCCGACGGCCTTATCGCCGGGCTGCGGGCGCGCGGCTACGTGGTGGCACCGATGCCCGACCTGGCCGCGCTGCGCCGCGATCCGGTAGGGGAGGAACGCTAGCGGCGCGGGGTGATGGCCATCCAGGTCGTCACCGGGTGGTGGTCGCTGAGGGCGTTGGGCACGGTCCGGAACCCCCAGCTGGTCACCCGCGGCGCATGCAGGATGTGGTCGATGCGGAAGCTGGGGAACGCGCCGATATAGGTGTGGCCGAAGCCTTGGCCGCTCTCCACGAACGCATCCTCCAGCCCCGCCTCGCGCAGCTCGTGGTAGCTATAGCTCATCGGCGTGTCGTTCAGGTCGCCGCAGTAGACCACCGGGTAGGGGCAGTCCGCCATGTGGGCGGTGATCTTCGCCACCTCCGCCGCGCGGCGGATGAAGGCGTCGCGCAGCCGTCCCACGATCCGCGGGCCCGCACTGCGCAGGGAATCACGGCCGCCGCCCTGCTCGATCTCGCGCATGAACCGGTAGTCCTGGTCGCCGAAGCGCAGGCTGGCCAGGTGCGCCGTATAGATGCGGGCCGTGTCCGCGCCCACCACCACGTCCGCCCAGAGGCACAGGTTGTTCAGGTCGTCGGGGAAGTGGATGGTCCCTTTCGCGATGATGGGCATCGTGCTGAAGATGGCGATGCCGAAGGACTGGTCGTACTTGGTGTGCGCCGTGTAGGCTTCGGCCGAGGCGGTGTACCCGAACTCGCCCAGGAGCTGCTCGCGCGAGCCCAGGGGATCGCCCTTCGGCACCTTGAGGTATTCCTGCATGCACAGGATGTCGGGGTGCTCCTGGCGGAGGAGCGCCATGATGCGGTCGTGCGTTTCCTTGTTGTGCGTCCAGTTGTAAAGATCGAACAGCCGCACGTTGTAGCTCATCACCTTGAAGGGGCGGGGAGCGCCGTCGGGCGCCCGGTCGTTGCCGAAGAACTGCACGTACTCGCCCACGTGGGACCAGCCGAGAAGGATGGCGAGGAGCGAAGGCAGCGCGCGCTTGCGGCGGAAGAGCAACCACCAGCCGATGCAGAGCAGGTTGGCCGCCAGGATGTACGGGTAGGCGATGCCGAAGAGCGCCAGGGGCCAGAACGTGGCGGGGCTGACGCGGATGCTGAGGTAGGAGAGCAGCAGCGCGATCACCGCCAGGCCGTTGGCCCACCAGATGGGCGCGTGCCAGCGCGATGGCCGCCGCCGCGCCGGGGGGCTCCCCCCGTTGTCGTCCTCATTTCTCATGGCTGGCGCGGAACAGGAAGTCACGCTCCTCCTTGCTCAGGCTGTCGTAGCCGGAGCGCGAGATCTTGTCCAGGATCGCATCCACCCGCGCCTGCTTGTCGCGCTTGGCGGCGTTGAACTCCACGTCCTGCAGCACGCGCTTGCGCGTGCCGGGCCGCTTCTCCACCCGCAGGCGCGGGCCGCGGCCGGCGGAGAAGAAGCCGCCGATGCGCTGCAGCCCCCGCACGAAGGCCAGCGACCAGTCGCGCCCCTGCATCAGCTGCCGCGCGGCCACGAAGCCGTACAGCGCTCCGCCCAGGTGGGCCAGGTGGCCGCCCGTGTTGTCGCCCTGGCGGATGGCGATGAGGTCCAGCACCAGGATGGCGATGGCCACGTACTTGAGCCGCACCGGCCCGATGAGGAAGAGCCCCACCTGCACGTTGGGCTGGTAGGTGGCGATGCCGATGAACACGCTCATCACCGCGGCGGAGGCGCCCAGGATAGGTGCTGTGCTGCCCAGCTCCAGGTGCGCGGGCATGAACGCCCCCAGGGCATAGAAGAGGAAGCCGGCCAGCCCCCCCAGCAGGTAGTTGCCCACGAGCCGCTCCCCGCCCAGCAGGCCCTGGAACAGCTGGCCGCTGAACCAGAACATCAGCATGTTCCAGAAGAGGTGCATCGGCGCCTGGTGGGTGAACATGTAGGTCACCGCCGTCCAGGGCCGGCGCAGCAGGTCGGGACCGTAGCTGGTGCCCATCAGGTACTTCAGCACATAGCCGCTGACACCCTTGGAGCCGGCGAGCCAGCCGATGATCTCCACCGCCCAGATCGCCAGGAACACGCCGATGTTGAGGAAGAGCAGGCGCTTCAGCGCGCCGCCCGACCGCCATTGCAACTGGATCTCCCGCCGGATGGACATGGCCTTCGCTCAGTGGTGATGGATCCGCCCCCGCTCCCAGTACCGCACCAGGAAGAACCCGAAGAGCATGCCGCCCAGGTGCGCGAAGTGCGCGGTGTTGTCCGCCGGGTTGTCGGCCACGCCGTTGAACAGCTCGATCGCGGCGTAGATGATCACGAACCACTTCGCCCGCATGTTGATGGGGAAGAAGTAGATGAAGGTGGTGAGCTCCACGTTGGGGTAGAGCATCCCGAAGGCCAGCAGCACGCCGAAGATGGCGCCGCTCGCACCCACCATCGGTGTCCACCACAGCAGGAAGGTCCGCTCCATGGCGGGGTCGTCGAACCGGTACACCTCACCGCCCTGCGCATAGCGCATCACCGAGTCGCGCACCGCGGCCAGCTGGTCGGCGCTGAGCGAGGTCGTGGCCGCGTGCGCGCCGAACCACAGCCAGGCCATGTACACCACGGCGGCCCCCAACCCGCACAGCATGTAGTACAGCAGGAAGCGCTTCGAGCCCCAGCGGTACTCCACCCGGGGCCCCAGCATGAACAGCGCGAACATGTTCAGCAGCAGGTGCAGGAAGCCCCCGTGCATGAACATGTGCGTGATCAGCTGCCACGGCCGGAAGAGCGGCGAGGTGATGAAGTGCAGGCCCAGCAGGGTGTCCAGCTCGCCCTCGCTCGTGCCGAAGGGATGCACGAGCTTCACCAGGAACATCAGCACATTGATGATCAGGAGGTTCTTCACCACCGTGGGAAGACCGCCGAACATGTCCATACCTCCACCGTAGCGCATCAGCGTTCGAAGCGTTCGTCGAGCTCCTGGAGCCCGAAAGTGATCAAGGTGGGCTTGCCGCCCGGGGTGTAGTACGGCATCTCGCAGGCGAAGAGCCGGTCGATCAGGTCGTGCATGGCCTCGGTGGCCAGGGGCTTGGGCGGTTGCGCCGTCGCGCTGCGCGCCATGCTGCGCGCCACGGTGGCGTGCCGCTCGTTCCGCAGGGAGCCCCGCTCGTGCTTCACCTGCTCCAGCAGGTGCTCCAGCAGGTGCGCGGGGTCCTCGTCGCCGCAGTCGGATGGCATGCCGTTCACCGCCACGCTGCGGCCGCTCAAGGGCTCCAGCTGGAAACCCATGGCCGCCAGCTCGGGCAGCAGGTCCATCAGCAGGGCATGGTCGGCGGCGTTCAGCTCCACCGACACCGGGAAGAGCTGGGCCTGGCTGGCACCGCCGCCCTTCTCCAGGGCCCGCAGCGCCCGCTCGTAGAGGATGCGCTCGTGCGCCCGCTGCTGGTCCACCACCACGAAGCCATTGCGCAGCTGGGCCAGGATGTAGCGGCCATGCAGCTGGAAGACCGGGCGCGTGCCGGTGCCCTCGTCCGCTTCGCGGGAAGGGAGCAACTGCGCCTCCACCGGGGCTTCGGGCGCTTCCCGGCGGGCATCGCCGTCGTCGCCGAAGAGCCGCTGCCAGCCTTCCGGGGAAGGGCGGTGCGGCAGGTCCTGCGGGCGCCAGTCGGATGTGGGGCGCAGCGGGGCGGCCGGGGCCTGCGGCATGCCTGCGAAGGCCGCCAGGATCGCCGGCTCCGGCTCGAAGTCCAGGCTCGGGGTGATGTTGTGGCGGCCCAGCGCGCGCCGCACGGCGGCATGCACGATGGCGTATACCGAGCGGTCGTCGCGGAACTTGACCTCGGTCTTCGTCGGATGGATGTTGATGTCGATCCACGCCGGGTCCAGGTCCAGGAAGAGGAACCAGCTGGGGTAGTTGTCGCGGCTCACCAGCTCGTCATAGGCCTGGCGCACGGCATGCTCCAGGTAGCTGCTGCGGATGAAGCGCTGGTTGACGAAGAAGAACTGTTCCCCGCGCGAGCGCTTGGCGAACTCGGGCTTGGCGATGAAGCCGGAGACGCGCACCAGCTCGGTGGCCTCCTCCACGGGCACCAGCCGCTCGTCGTACTTGCGGCCCAGCAGGTGGACGATGCGCTGCCGCTCATTGGCCGCGGGCAGGTTGAACACCTCCTGGTCGTTGTGCAGCAGCTGGAAGGCGATGCCCGGATGCGCCAGGGCCACGCGCTGGAACTCGTCGATCACGTGCTTCAGCTCCACCTGGTCGCTCTTGAGGAACTGGCGCCGCGCCGGCACGTTGTAGAAGAGGCTGCGCACGCTGAGCGAGGTGCCGGCCGGGGCCGCGATCACCTCCTGGGCCTGCACGCGGCTCCCTTCGATCAGTACCCGCGTGCCCAGCTCGTCCTCCGTGGGGCGCGTGCGCAGCTCCACCTGGGCGATGGCCGCGATGCTCGCCAGCGCCTCCCCGCGGAAGCCCTTGGTGCGGATGGCGCCGAGGTCGTCGGCCTGCCGGATCTTGCTCGTGGCGTGCCGCTCGAAGCAGAGGCGGGCGTCGTTCGCGCTCATGCCGCGGCCGTCGTCCGTCACCTGCACCAGCGTGCGGCCGGCATCCTTCACCACCACGGTGATGCGGGTGGCGCCCGCGTCCACGCTGTTCTCCAGCAGCTCCTTCACCACGGAGGCCGGGCGTTGCACCACTTCGCCCGCGGCGATCTGGTTGGCCACATGGTCGGGGAGGAGCCGGATGACGTCGCTCATGTCAGGAGGTCCTGCAAAGATGCGGGCGCCGCCGCAATGCCCCTGCGCTCCTTCGTACCAACGGCGTATCGTCCCCGTCCGCGTGCAGGGTGCCGTCCAAAAAGCGAACTTCGTGCTCCCCGCTGCAGGCGGGGCCCTGCCCCATGAAGCACGCCTTCCTGTTCACGTCCGCCCTGGTCCTCCTGACGGCCTGCGCCGCCCCCGATGCCGGCACGGGCGATGCCGCCGCCCAGCCCGTCGTCTACAAGGCCTATGGCGACAGCATCACCGCCGAGGGCGCCCTGCCCATGGCCGACTTCGCCAAGGCCGCGGAGGGCAGGGACTCCCTCGATGCCAAGATCGCGGCCGAGATCATCACCAGCTGCACCAAGAAGGGCTGCTGGATGGACGTGAAGATGGCCGACGGCACCCCGATGAAGGTCCGCTTCAAGGACTACGCGTTCTTCGTGCCCACCAGCGGCCTTGAAGGCAAGCAGGCGGTGCTGCAGGGCCACGCCACCAAGGAGGTGACCGATGTGGCCATGCTGCGCCACTACGCGGAGGATGCGGGCAGGTCGCCCGAGGAGATCGCGAAGATCACCGCCCCGGAAACGAGCTGGAGCTTCGTGGCCGACGGCGTGCTGATCAAGGACTGACCCGACCGCCGGCCGTTCGCCCCCGAACTTCGCGCTTGACCGCGGGACCCCGCTCGCGGCAAGCAGCACGCCCTACTTTCGCCGCCGCATGACACCCTTCGCCATCGCCGTCCATGGAGGGGCGGGCACCATCGACCGCGCCGACCTCACCCCGGAGCGGGAGCAGGCCTACCAGCACGCGTTGGCGGATGCCCTGCGCCGCGGCCATGCGCTGCTGCAGGACGGGGCATCGGCCCTCGACGCCGTGGAAGCGGCCGTGCGCGTGCTGGAGGACACCCCGCTGTTCAATGCCGGCCGCGGCTCGGTGTTCAATGCCGACGGGCAGCACGAGATGGATGCGGCCATCATGGACGGCAGCGGCCTGCAGGCGGGCGGGGTGGCCGGCGTGCAGAACGTGAAGAACCCGATCCGCCTGGCGCGCCGGGTGATGGAGAAGAGCGGCCACGTGCTGATCAGCGGGATGGGCGCCTTCGAGTTCGCGCACCGCGAGAAGATCGAGCTGGAGGACGACCAGTACTTCTTCGATCCCTTCCGCTACGAGCAATGGCAGCGTGTGCAGGGCACCGATGCCACCCGCCTGGACCACAGCGGCGGCGAGCGCAAGTTCGGCACGGTGGGGGCCGTGGCCCTGGACCGGCACGGGCACCTGGCGGCGGCCACCAGCACCGGGGGCATGACGAACAAGCGGTACCAGCGCATCGGCGACAGTCCCGTGATCGGGGCGGGTACCTATGCCAACGATGCCACCTGCGCGATCAGCTGCACCGGCAATGGGGAGGCTTTCCTGCGGGCGGTGGCCGCGCACGATGTGCATGCCCTGATGGCCTACAAGGGCCTGTCGCTGGACGAGGCCGTTCGCGTGGTGGTGCACGAAAGGCTGCCGCCATTGGACGGGGAGGGCGGCATGATCGCCGTGGACCGCGCGGGACGGGTGGTGCTGGACTTCAACAGCACCGGCATGTACCGGGGCAGCATGGGCGCCGACGGGGTGGCCCGGACGGCCATCTTCCGCTGAGGAGGCGGGGCGTGCATTCTCGCCCCGGACCGATTATCTTGCATCACCCCTATGCCCGGACCGGGCCGTGATGGCCTGCCGGGGCTCCCCTGACCTTCCCTCTATGCCCATGATCCGTTCCATTACCACCCTGGCCCTGTTCGGCCTTATCCTTTCCCATCCCGCCCTTCTTGATGCGCAGGAGACCTATTGGGGCATGACCTCGCGCGGCGGGGTGAACAACGCCGGCACCATCTACACGGTGACCACCGGGGGCGTGTTCACCAAGAAGTTCGATTTCCAGCTCAATGGGGGGCAGGCCCTGCGTTCGGACCTGCTGAAGGCCACCGACGGCAAGTACTACGGCGTGACCGCCTACGGGGGCGACAACGGCCTGGGCACCCTCTTCCGCTTCGACCCCGCCACGAATGCCTACAATGTGCTGTTCTACATGACGGCGACCTCGGGGTCCTACCCGGACCGCGGGCTCGTGCAGGCGCCGAACGGCAAGCTTTACGGGGTGTGCCGCAACGGCGGGGCCAATTCCAAGGGGACGCTCTTCGAGTACAACATCACCACGTCGACCTTCACCAAGCGGGCCGACTTCAACGGCACCAATGGGCAGACCCCGCGCGGACGGATGGCCCTGGCGGCCAATGGCAAGCTGTACGGCACCACCGAGCTGGGCGGTACCAACAACGTGGGCGTCGTCTTCGAGTTCGACCCGGCGACCAATGCGCTGGCGAACCGCTTCAGCCTGGCCAGTGCCACGGGCAGTGGTCCGGCCACGGGGCCCATCGCGGCAAGCAACGGGCTGCTCTATGGCGTGACACAGGGCGGCGGCAGTGCCAGTGTCGGCACGCTCTATTCCTTCAACCCCACCGGTTTCGTCTACACCAAGCTGGTGGACATGAGCGTGGCCAACGGCACTGCGCCCATCGCCGAGCTGGTGCAGGCGGTGGACGGCCTGCTCTACGGTACGGCTTCGGCGGGCGGGGCCAATGGCAACGGCACGCTGTTCCGCTATGACATCGCCACACCGGCCTTCTCCAAGCGCTACGACTTCGCTGCCGCCAGCGGGAGCATGCCCCTGGGGCGCATGGTCCAGGCGGCGGACGGTCTGCTCTACGGGATGACCAGCAGCGGCGGCACCGCCAGCAAGGGCGTGCTCTACTCGTTCGATCCAGCGACGTCCACCTACACGGCGGTGCGCATGCTCGCCCTGAACAACATCGCCAATCCCTACGCGGGGTTGCTGGAGGACCCCGCCGGCACCTTCGTGGGCGGCACCGACCTCGGCGGCTCCTTCGGCCAGGGCGTGATCTTCAAGTACGTGCCCGCCACCAGCACGTACACGGAGCTGGCGGCCATCGGCTTCTCCAGCGGCTCGTACCCCTGGGGCTCGCTCACCCGCGCGTCGAACGGGCTCTTCTATGGGCTCACTTCGGCCGGGGGGCTCTCCAACGGAGGAGTGCTGTTCTCTTACGACCCGGCCACGAGCACCTACACCCGCCTGATCGACCTGGGGGGCGGCCAAGGCAAATACCCGTATGGCGGCATGGTGGCCATCGGCAATACGCTCTATGGGGTGTGCAACCAGGGCGGCGAGGCCAATGAGGGAACGCTCTTCGCCTACGACATCCCCACCAACCTGTACACGGTGAAGGTGAACTTCAGTGGGACGACCGGCACGCGTCCCCAGGCCGGGCTGATGCTCGCCAGCAACGGCCAGCTCTACGGCACCTGCTCGGAGGGCGGCACGGCCGGTTATGGCACGCTCTTCCGGTATACTCCGGGGGCCGCATCCGTTATGGTCGTCCGACAGTTGGTGCCGGCGGACGGAACCAGTCCGATCGCCGACCCCGTGCAGGGCAGTGACGGCCTGCTCTATGGCACGCTCTCAGAGTTCGGATCCTATGGAGGCGGGGCGATCTACCGGATCGATCCCGCGACCAACGTCTTCACGCACATCGCGGACCTGGAGACCGACAAGGGCACAGCACCCTCCGGCAAATTGGTGGAGGTTTCAGCCGGCAAGTTCTATGGTACCACGGCTGCGAATGGTACGAACCTCAACGGCACCATCTTCAGTTGCATCGTTTCCATCGGCCTGGTGACCAAGGAGCTGGACCTCACCACCACGCAGGGCAACGGCTCGGACGCCGGGCTGCTCAAGGGCAGCGACGGCCTGCTCTACGGTACCTGTGCCGGCGGGGGAGCCTCGCAGTTCGGCACGGTCTTCCGCTTCAACCCGTCCAATTCGGCCTACACCGTGCTGCGCGCCCTCAATACGCCCGACGGCGTGTACCCGCATGATGGCCTGGTGAAGGAGACCATCCCGGCCGCAGCGAACGTGCAGCTGAGCGCCAAGGTACTGCTGGACGGCCCGTTGAACCCGGCCACCGGCCTGATGGGCGATGGCCTGCGCACGCTGGCGGCCTTCCCCCTCACGGAGCCCTACACCGGCCTGGGCTTCACGCAGGTAGGCGGCGGCGGCGAGACCATCGCGGCCGGCGTGCTCGCCGCCACCGGCAACAACGCCATCGTGGACTGGGTGCTGGTGGAGCTGCGCAGCAAGTCCAATGCGGCCACCGTGCAGCGCACGCGCTGCGCCCTGCTCCAACGCGATGGCGACATCGTGGACGTGGACGGCGTGTCGCCGGTCGCTTTCCCGATGGCGCCCGACGATTACTACGTGGCGGTGCGCCACCGCAACCACTTCGGCGTCTGCACCCTGGCGGCGGTGACCTTCGGCGGGAGCCCGGTGGGGGTGGACTTCACCACCGCGGCGCAGGCTGCGTACGGTACCAATGCCCGCCGCTCGAACGGCGCCTACCTCACGCTGTGGGCCGGCAACGTGGTGCGCGACAACCTGATCAAGTACACCGGTGCGAGCAACGACCGCGACCCCATCCTGGTGCGTGTGGGCGGCTCCATCCCCACGGCGGTGGTGAGCGGCGGGTACTGGATGGAGGACGTGAACATGGACGCCACGGTGAAGTATACCGGTGCGAGCAACGACCGCGACCCCATCCTGGTGACGGTGGGTGGTTCCATCCCCACGGCCACGCGCACCCAGCAGCTGCCCTGACCGGCCCGTCCGGACGCTCCATAAGGCCCTGCGACCGCTCGTCCTGTCCGGGACGTGGCGCAGCGCCGCCGGTCATGCATCTTTGTGCTGTCCGACCAACCCCTTCCCATGAAACGTTCCACCCTCATCCTCCTCGGCATCCTCGCGGTGCTGGTGATCTACGCGATCTCCCTCTACAACGGTGTGAAGCGCGCCGACGTGGCCGTGAACCAGCAATGGGCCCAGGTGGAGGTGGCCTACCAGGCGCGTGCCGACAAGAGCAAGAACCTGGTGGAGATCGTGAAAGGGGCCGCCGGCTATGAGAGCCAGACCCTGAAGGACGTGATCGAGGCCCGCAGCAAGGCCATCGAGGTGAAGCTCACCGGCGACGACCTCACGCCGGAGAAGATCAAGCAGTTCGAACAGGCCCAGGCCAACCTGGGCGGCGCCATCGGCCGCCTGCTGGTGGAGCAGTACCCCACGCTCCAGGCCGTGCAGTCCTTCCGCGATTTCCAGGCCCAGTATGAGGGCATGGAGAACCGCATCGCCGTGGAGCGCCGCAAGTTCAACGACGTGGTGGCCGCCTACAACAGCCGCATCGTGACCTTCCCGGGCAACCTCTTCGCGGGCCTCTTCGGGTTCAAGGAGAAGACCGGCTTCAGCGCGCAGGAAGGCACGGAGAACGCGCCCGACATCAGCTTCAAGTGAGCCCCGTCCTCAGCGCCGAGGAGTTCCTTTCCGCCGCCGAGCTGCAGCGGGTGAAGGAGGCCATCGTGCGCGCCGAGCGACGCACCAGCGGCGAGATCCGCGTGCACCTCGACGGCGCCATCGTGGACGACGTGCTCGATCATGCCGCCTTCGTCTTCGAGGAGCTGGGCATGCACCGCACCAAGGACCGCAACGGCGTGCTCATCTATGTGAGCGTGCCCGAGCAGCGCCTGGCGGTGATCGGCGACGCGGGCATCCATGAGCGCCTGCCCGACGGCTACTGGAACGAGGTGCTGGGCGCGGTGATCGGCCACTTCAAGGGCGGCCGCTTCTGCGATGGCCTCTGTGCCGGCGTGGAGCGCCTGGGCGAGCAGCTGCGCGCCCACTTCCCCTTCGAGCGGGACGACGTGAACGAACTGGACGATGAGGTGAGCTTCGGGGAACGATGAGGAACACGATCGCCCTGCTCGCCTGGCTTGCGCTGTCGCCCCTGATGGCGGCGGACGTGGACCCCTGCTTCCCCGCGAAGCCGCAGGACCAGGACCACCTGCTGTTCCGGTACACCGATTTCCTCACCGCCCACGAGGCCGAGCTGCTGGACGCCAAGCTGGTGCACTTCGCGCGGGAGACGAGCAACCGCATCGCCGTCGTGGTGGTGGACACGCTGTGCGGCTACGCGCCCGGCGATTTCGCCTTCGCGCTGGGCGAGGCCTGGGGCCTGGGCAGGAAAGGCATCGACAACGGCGTGCTGGTGCTGGTGAAGCCGCACGGCCGGCCGGGCGACCGCCACGTCTTCATCGCCACCGGTTACGGGCTGGAAGGCGCCATCCCCGATGCCACCGCGAAGCGGATCGTGGAGGACGAGATCCTACCGCGTTTCCGCAACGGGGCGTTCTACGAGGGACTGGACAAGGGCACCGATGTGCTGATGGGCCTGGCCAAGGGCGAGATCAGCGCGAAGAGCTACGGCGAGAAGCCCTTCCCCTGGGCGATCGTGCTCTTCGGCCTGGGCCTGGTGCTGTTCTTCATCCTCAACCAGCGCGGCCGCGTGCGGCGCTATGCCCGCACCAACAACATTGACTTCTGGACGGCCTACTGGCTGCTCAACCAGGCCGGACGCTCGCACCGCGGCTCGTGGGGCGGCTTCAGCGGCGGCGGAGGCTGGTCCGGCGGAGGCGGCGGTGGGTTCGGCGGTTTCGGTGGCGGCAGCTTCGGCGGTGGCGGTGCGGGCGGGTCCTGGTAAGGGAGGGGATGAGCTACACCAAGTGGATCTTCGGAAGCCTGGGCTTCGCGCTGAGCGGAACGCCCATCGGGGCCCTGGTGGGCTTCGCCCTGGGCGCGCTGGTGGACGGCGTGCGCGGCGGGGAGCGTGAGGAGGCCCCGCCCCAGCGGCAGGATACGCAGCGGCAGGCCACGGCGGGCGACCTGGCCCTGAGCCTGGTGGTGCTCACGGCCGCGGTGATGAAGGCCGACGGCCGAAGCACGCAGAACGAGCTCGGCCACGTGCGCCGCTTCTTCGCCCAGCAGTTCGGCCCCCAGCACAGCGCGGAGCTCCTGCGCCTGCTGCGCGACGTGCTGCAGCGCGACATCCCCCTGCGGCAGGTGTGCGACCAGATGCGCGCCCACCTCTCGCATCCCGAGCGCCTGCAGGTGATGCACTACCTCATCGGCCTGGCCCATGCCGATGGCCGTGTGGACAGCGCCGAGCGCGACGTGCTCCAGCGCATCGCCGCCTACCTGGGCATCAGCGACAAGGACCTGGCCTCATTGGACGCCATGTTCCGTGGGCCGGCCCCGTCCGCGGCCTACCGGATCCTGGAGGTGGACCCCGCCGCCAGCGACGAGGAGGTGAAGAAGGCCTACCGCCGCGCCGTGATGAAGCACCACCCGGACAAGGTGGCCCACCTGGGCGAGGAGTTCCAGCGGTCGGCGGCCGATAAGTTCAAGAAGGTGCAGGAGGCCTACGAGCGCATCCAGCAGGAGCGCGGCACGTGAGCGTCAGCCCTGGACGTGCTTGCCGGTGCGCTTCAGCGGGATGTCGCGCCGGCACTGGATCACCAGCGGCACCTGCTCCACCACCGTCACGTTGGGGTCCAGGCCCAGGGCCTCCCGGTCGCTGAGCGCATGCCGCTTCAGCGCGAAGTAGGCGTCCAGGATCAGGTCGTCGCGCAGGGTGAACTCGTTCTCCACCGAGAGGAAGCGCTCGGTGAGCACGTAGCAGATGTCCGTGTGGAAGTCGCCGCGCTTGATCGACTCGTACTTGCTGCGGAACTCCAGCTCGTGGTCGGCTTCCAGCTCCTCCAGCACCCGCGTGAAGAGCATGTTGATCCGCGGCTGCACCCGGAAGCCCAGGTCGAAGTCCACGCGGATCACCTTGTCGTCGATCAGCTCCTTCACGCGGTACTCCATCGTGTAGGGCTCGTCGGTGTAGTTCACGTGCACGAACCAGTAGATGTCGGCGCGCTTCACCTTCTTCGCCAGGATGCTGTCCACCACCTGCTGCTCGATGTTGGTGGGGCGGTCGGCCTTGGTGAGGTACACCAGGTGCGTGGCGAACTTGGGCACCTCGCGGTCGTCGCTCAGGTCGCGCAGGGCCTGGGCGTAGCTGGTGAGGGGCACGAAATCGAGGTAGCGGTTGGTGATCTTCCGGGCGCGGAACCAGATGTACATCACGCCCACCAGGCCCAGCACGAAGAAGAGGAACCAGGGCCGCTGGGTGATCTTCACCATGTTGGCCACGAAGTAGGCGCACTCCACGCTGAAGAAGAGGGCCATCATCAGCAGCACCACCGGCAGCGCCCATTTGCGCACATAGCGCAGGTAGCCGAACATCAGGGTGGTGGTCATCAGCATGGTCACGCAGATGAAGAAGCCGTAGGCCGCTTCCATCAGGCCGCTCTCGCGGAAGTAGAGCATCACGCCCACGCAGCCGATCCAGAGCATCCAGTTCACGCTGGGGATGTAGATCTGCCCGCGGATCACCGTGGGGAACTTCACCCGCACGCGGGGCCAGAAGTTCAGGGTGATGGCCTCGTTGATGAGGGTGAACGAGCCGCTGATCAAGGCCTGGCTGGCGATGATGGCCGCCAGCGTGGCGATCACCACGCCGATCAGCAGGAACCAGTGGGGCATCAGCTCATAGAAGGGGTTGCGCCCCAGCAGTTGGGCATCGCCCTGGTGCATCAGCCATGCGCCCTGGCCCATGTAGTTCACGATGAGGGCGGTCTTCACATAGATCCAGCTCACCTGGATGTTCTGGCGCCCGCAGTGGCCCAGGTCGCTGTAGAGCGCCTCGGCCCCGGTGGTGCAGAGGAACACCGCGCCCAGCAGCCAGAAGCCGTTGGGGTAGTGCACCAGCAGGTCGTAGGCGTAGTAGGGGTTGAGGCAGCGGACCACGTCCGGGTAGTGCACCACGTGCACCGCCCCCAGCACCAGGAGCATGGTGAACCAGAGGAGCATCATGGGGCCGAACGTGCTGCCCACCACCTTGGTGCCGAAGCGCTGGAAGAAGAAGAGCAGCGAGAGGATGGCGATCACGATGCCCACCGTGAGCGCATTGCCCGGCTCGATGATGCCCTCGAAGGCCCGCACCCCGCCCAGGCCCTCCACCGCGGCCGATACCGAGATCGGCGGGGTGATGACGCCGTCGGCCAGCAGCGTGGCCGCGCCCAGGATGGTGGGCAGGTACACCCACTTGCCGTAGCGCCGCACCAGGGCGTAGAGGGAGAAGATCCCGCCTTCCCCCCGGTTGTCGGCCCGCAGGGTGAGCAGGATGTACTTGAACGTGGTCTGGATCGTCAGCGTCCAGAACACGCAGCTGATGGCCCCGAAGACCAGCTGCTCCGTGATCTCCCGCTCCCCGATGATGGCCTTGAACACGTACAGCGGGGAGGTCCCGATGTCGCCGTAGATGATCCCCAGGGTGACGAGCAGGCCCGCCCACGACAGGGGATGCGAATGCGATCGGTTCATGCGGCGCGCAGCGATGAACGGCCAGAGCAGGGAACAGCGGACAAAGCGAAGGGGGATTGCTGCTGTGCGGAGCGAAGGGCCGGTAGGCCGCTTGCAGGCGGCGAATGTATCGTGTTGGTGCGGGTCTTTGCAAAAAGCGGGCCCCCGTCCGGGGTCAATGCCCCGGCAGCGGCTTGATCCGTTCCTCCACCGGCTGCAACCGCCCGTCCTTCATGCCCCAGATCACCCAGCGCTCGTGGTCGCCCTCGGTGTACTTCTCCATATTGCTCACCAGGGTGGGCCGGCCGTTGACGTAGCGGAAGGTGCTCCCTCCGCGCAGCCCCGGCCGGGCGTACCACTGCGAGCTCACCAGCTGCCGCTCCCGGTCGAACTGCGGGTCCTGGATGCTGTCCAGCGCGGGGCAGGGCACGAAACCGCCCTGCGCCGGGTCGAACAGCCAGTAGCGGTGGGTGGGATGGCTCAGGTCCGCCGCGGCCCGCATGATGCGGAGGTCGGGCCGCCCGTCGAAGTCGAGGTCCTGCAGCTCCACCGCGGGGAACTGGCCGTCCGGCATCGGACAGGGCACGGCCATGTCCGCCAGCACCAGGTGCTGCCGCCGTTCCGGGCGTCCCTTGGGGTACAGGTCCACGGCCTCCACGCGGCAGTCGGCCCCATGGGCCCCTGGTCGGCGGCTCACCACGAAGCGGATGTCGTGCAGGCTGTCGCTGAAGAGGTACCGCTCCGTGTCGGGCACCTGCACCGCCTCGTCCGGGCGGGGGCTTTCGGCCGGGGGCGGGCTGGATCCCCGGCCCATGCAGGCCGCCATGATCGCCGAGGCCGGAAGGAGGAGGAAGCGCCACATGGGGCAAAGGAACGGCGCTCAGGGACCCGTCACCAAGAGGCGGCGGGCGGCGGTGATGCTGCACTTCTGGTAGCGGGCATAGGCCTGCGCCGCCCGCTCGCGGACGGCCGCATCGTCCTCCCCGGCCACCCAGCCGTCCAGGGCCGCCTTCAGCGTGTAGGCCTCGGGCGCCATCAGCCCGGTGGTCCACAGCAGCACGTGCGCTTCGCTCCGGGCCAGTGGCGCCGCGAAGAAGGAGCGGGCCATGCAGGCCAGCACCACCACTTCCGGATGCCGGCCGGGGGCGGCGGCCTCCACGTCGGGCGCGGCGAAGTCCACCAGG
>JAFDZF010000060.1 GCA_018267055.1 Bacteroidota bacterium | reverse complement strand
GTGCCCTTCACCTGCTTGGTGATGTCGACGGCGAGCACCTTGTACTGGCCTTCGTGGAGGGCCTGCACGGCCTTCACCAGTTCCGCGTCGTTCACCTTGGCCGGGTCATAGGTCACCACGGCGTGGTCGGCGGTCTCCCCTTCGGTGAACTTGATCTCGGTGCCGGTGACGCCGGGCAGCTTGGCCATGGCGTCCTTGATGGCCCCGCCGCACATCATCTCGCAGGTCATCCCGCTGATGCTGAGGTCGGCGATGGTCACCGGCGTGCCCTCGCTGATGGCCACCTCATGGACGGTGGGGACCACGGAAGCGGTACCAACGGTCTCGGGGGCCTGTCCGCACGCCAGGAGGAGGGCGGCGATCGCGAGGGAGAAGGTCGTTTTCATGCGGGGGGCATTGCACATGGGACGCGGGAGCAGCGCAGAGGTTACAAAAGTAGTGCCTTCCGGGTCCGGATATCTTCGCGCACTTTCCATGGAAGCGGGGAAGCCAACGGCGGAGCGTGACTGGGTGAAATGGGCCCTGCTCGTAGTCCTCACCTTCATCTGGGGCAGCTCGTTCATCCTGATGAAGCGGGGGCTTTTCCACGCCGGGCAGCCGGTGCTGAGCCCCTGGCAGATGGCCAGCGCCCGGCTCGCCATCGCCTGGCTGGCCCTGAGCCCCCTGCTCTTCCGCTACGCCCCGCTGCTGCGGGTGCACTGGCGGCCGCTGCTCGGCACCGGCCTGCTGGGCAATGGCATCCCGGCCTTCCTGTTCGCGGCCGCCCAAAGCCGCATCGACAGCTCGCTCTCGGGCATGCTCAACAGCCTCACCCCGCTGTTCACGCTGCTGGCCGGGGCGGCCTTCTTCGGCAAACACATCCGCGGCATCCACGTGGCGGGGGTGCTGCTGGGCCTCGCGGGCGCCCTGGGGCTCATCCTCTACCGCCACCATGGCGATGCGCCGGTCTGGAACGGCTATGCCCTGCTGCCCATCCTGGGCACCCTGTGCTATGGCTTCAGCGGCAACATCGTGAAGCGCTACCTCTACATGCTGCCGGCCGCGGCCACCGCGGCGCTGGCGCTCACCTTCGTGGGGCCCATCGGCCTGGTGGGGGCGTTCGCCACGGGCCTGCCCGACACCCTGGCGGGGCACCCCTTCGGCTGGCGCTCGCTGGGCTTCGTGGCGCTGCTGGCCGTGCTCAGTTCGGCCCTCTCCCTGGTGCTGTGGAACGCCCTGCTGAAGCGGACCTCCGCGGTATGGGCCTCCTCCGTCACCTACCTGATGCCCTTGGTGGCCATCGGCTGGGGCCTGCTCGATGGCGAGGTGCTCACGCGGATGCAGGCCGTCATGATCGGCGTGGTACTGGGCGGGGTGTACCTGGTGAACCTGGCCGAGCGGCGCGGGTGAGCCCGCGGAAACCCATCTTTGCGCCATGTACCTGGGCAAGAAGGTCGTCGTGGTATTGCCCGCCTACCGGGCGGCGCTCACCCTGAAGCAGACCTACGACGAGATCCCCTTCGACCTGGTGGACGAAGTGGTGCTGGTGGACGACCGCAGTCCGGACAACACCGTGGAAGTGGCCCGGGGCCTGGGCATCCGCCACGTGGTGGTGCACGAGGTGAACCGCGGCTACGGCGGCAACCAGAAGAGCTGCTACGACAAGGCCCTGTCGCTCGGCGCCGACATCGTGGTGATGCTGCACCCCGACTACCAGTACACGCCCAAACTGCTCACCAGCATCATCGCGCTCATCGGCAACGAGGTGTACCCCGTGGTGTTCGGCTCGCGCATCCTGGGCGGCGGCGCGCTGAAGGGCGGCATGCCGCTGTACAAGTACGTCGCCAACCGCCTGCTCACGCTCTTCCAGAACGTGATGATGGGCGAGAAGCTCAGCGAGTACCACACCGGCTACCGGGCCTACACCGCCGACGTGCTCCGCGCCTGCGACTACCACCAGTGCTCCGATGACTTCGTGTTCGACAACCAGATCATCGCGCAGATCTTCTGGAACCGGTTCGACATCGCCGAGATCACCTGCCCCACCAAGTACTTCGAGGAGGCGAGCAGCATCAACTTCAGCCGCAGCATGACCTACGGCCTGGGGGTCCTCGACGTGAGCTTCCGCTATTTCCTGGCCCGCACCGGCCTCGTGGGCTGGAAGCTGCTGGGGAAGCGGAAATGACCGGCACGGGAAGCAGGGGTTGGAGGCTTCCCGCCGCTGGCACCCGCGGCCTGCTCCTGGCGACCGGCAAGAGGTACCTTTGCCCGCACCCATCCCCGCCCGCATGACCACTGCGACCGCCACCCGCATCATCGACCTGGACCGCTGGGAGGCCGAGCTGCCGCGCATCACGCCCGGCTACCGGCAGGCGAAGCCCTTCCCCTATGCCGTGCTGGAGGATCTCCTGGAGCGGGAGGCGGCGCTGAAGGCCTGCGAGACCTTCCCGCGGGTGCAGGACGAAGGCTGGATCCACTACGTGCACGTGAACGAGAAGAAGCACGGGCTCAACAAGATGGACCGCCTGCCGCCCTACCTGCGCAGCGTGATCGAGGAGCTGAACAGCGACCGCTTCGTGCGCTGGCTGGAACAGCTCACCGGCATCGACGGGCTGAAGGCCGACGACATGCTCGAGGGCGGCGGCCTGCACCAGAGCCAGCGCGGCGGCTTCCTGAACATCCATGCCGACTTCACCGTGCATCCGCACAAGCGGAACTGGAAGCGCCGCGTGAACGTGCTGGTGTACCTGAACAAGGACTGGCAGGAGGACTGGGGCGGCCAGCTCGAGCTCTGGGCGCGCGACATGAGCCGATGCGAGGCCCGCATCGCGCCGATGTTCGACCGGTGCGTCATCTTCAACACCGACGAGGACAGCTACCACGGCCTGCCGGACCCCATCATGTGCCCGGAGGACCAGACCCGGAAGAGCATCGCCCTCTACTACTTCACCGAGGAGAAGAACGCGCCCCGGCTGCGCACCACCAACTACCGCGCGCGGCCCACGGACGGCCTGAAGAGCGCGGCCATCTGGCTGGACAAGCAGGCCATCGCCGGCTACACCCGCGTCAAGCGCGCCTTCGGGCTCAACGACGACTTCGTCAGCAAGCTCCTGAACCGCTTCGGCGGCAAACGCCGCTGAGCGGATGGCGAAGGGGCTGCGCACCGAGCTGCTGATCGTCCTCGCGGCCATCGTGCTGTTCATGCCCGGCCTGGGCGCGGTGCACCTCTTCGACTGGGACGAGATCAACTTCGCGGAGATCGCGCGCGAGATGATCGCCACGGGCGACTACATGCGCCCGCAGGTGGACTACCAGCCGTTCTGGGAGAAGCCCCCGCTCTTCATGTGGATGCAGGCCGGGAGCATGCGGCTCTTCGGGGTGGGCGAGTTCGCCGCGCGCTTCCCCGACGCGGTGTGCGGCGTGGTGACGCTGCTGGTGCTCTACCGCATCGGGCGCCGCCTGCGCGACCACCTGTTCGGCCTGCTGTGGGTGCTGGCCTATGGAGGCTCCATCCTCCCCCACCTCTATTTCCGCAGCGGCATCATCGACCCCTGGTTCAACCTGTTCATCTTCCTCGGCATCCATGCGTTCATCCTGCTCGCCTGGAGCAGGGAGGAGGGCCCGCGGGCCGGCTGGGGCCATGCCGCACTGAGCGGCCTGTTCCTCGGGCTGGCCACGCTCACGAAAGGCCCCACCGCCCTCCTCATCCTCGGCCTCACCGCAGGCGTGTACTGGGCCATGGCCCGTTTCCGGCTGTTCGTGCGCATCCCGCAGGTGCTGCTGATGCTGGCGGTGATGGTCGCCGTCTGCTTCAGCTGGTTCGGCGTGGACTGGCTGCTGAACGGCTCCTGGTTCCTGGACACCTTCGTGAAGTACCAGGTCCGCCTCTTCAGCACGCCCGATGCGGGCCACGGCGGCTTCCCGGGCTACCACTTCGTGGTGCTGCTGATCGGCTGCTTCCCGGCCTCGCTCTTCCTCATCCTGGAGCTGGTGCGCCCCACGCGCGGCACCGCCCGCGACAACGACTACCGCCGCTGGATGGTCCTCCTCTTCTGGGTGGTGCTCATCCTCTTCACCATCGTGAAGAGCAAGATCGTGCACTACAGCAGCATGTGCTACTTCCCGCTCACCTACCTCGCCGCGCTGAAGCTGCAGCGGCTGTGGCGGGGCGAGGAGCAGGCCCCGGCGTGGCTGCGCATCGGCCTGGGCGGCATCGGCAGCGTGTTCGCGCTGGTCACCCTCGCCCTCCCCTTCATCGTGATGCAGGGCGACCGGCTGAAGCCCTTCATCGCCGACCCCTTCGGCCGGGCCAACCTCGACGCGGCCGTGCACTGGACGGGGCAGGAGGCCCTTGCCGGCGTGTGGATGGTGCTGGTGCTCTTCTTCGGCCACCGCTTCTTCTCGCGCGCCGACCATAAGCGCGGCCTGGCGGTGGTGTTCGGCGGCACGGCGCTCTTCGTCACCATCACCCTCTTCTTCTTCATCAACAACATCGAGGGCTATTCGCAGCGCGCCGCCATCACCTTCTTCGAGCAGCGCCAGGGCGAGCGGTGCTATGTGGTGACCAAGGACTACCGCAGTTATGCGCAGCTGTTCTATACGCGCAAGCCGCCCGTCACCGACACGCTGTCGTACAACGAGGAGTGGCTCTACCACGGCCCCATCGACCGGCCGGTGTACCTGAGCACCAAGATCACGAGCGCGGACGAGGCACGGGCCATCGGCACGTTCCGGGAGATCGGCGCGGCCAATGGGTTCGTCTTCTTCCGACGCGACCCATGAACGACGACCTCGCGCACATCCTCAACCACCTGGGCGAGGACCGGGAGCAGGGCTTCCACGCCGTAGTGCCGCCGGTGGTGCAGAGCGGCAACTTCACCTACCCCACCGTGGCGGCGATGCGCGAGGCGGTGGCGCACGAGCTGGAGCGGCCCGTGTACACCCGGGGCGTGAACCCCACCGTGGCCACCGTGCGGAAGAAGCTGGCGGCCCTGGAGCACGCCGAGGATGCCCTGCTCTTCAGCAGCGGCAGCGCGGCCATCGCGGCGGCGGTCATCAGCTTCGTCAAGGCCGGCGACCACGTGGTCTGCGTGGCGAAGCCCTATACCTGGACCCGGAAGCTGCTGCAGGAGCTGCTGGACCGCTTCGGCGTGACGCACACCTTCGTGGACGGCACCGATGCCGAGAACTACCGGCGGGCCATCACGCCGGCCACGCGGCTCTTCATCACCGAGAGCCCCCTTTCGCTCACGTTCGAGCTGCAGGACCTCCGGGCGGTGGCGGCCATCGCGAAGGAGCACGGCATCGTGACGCTCTGCGACAACAGCTACAGCGGCCCGTTGTTCCAGCGGCCCATCGACCTGGGGATCGACCTGGTGGCCCACAGCGGCACCAAGTACCTCAATGGCCATAGCGACGTGGTGTGCGGCGTGCTCGCCGGCAGCAGCGCGCACATGCGCCAGGTGCTCGGCCGTGAGCTGATGACGCTCGGCGCGGCCCCTTCGCCCCACGACGCCTGGCTGCTGATGCGCGGCCTGCGCACGCTGGAGCTGCGCATGCAGCGCAGCGCCGACAGCGCGGAGCGGGTCGCCCGCTTCCTCGCGTCGCACCCGAAGGTGCGGCAGGTGTACTGGCCTTTCCTGGAGAGCCATCCGCAGCATGCGCTCGCCCGGCGCCAGATGCAGCGTTGCGGCGGCCTGATGAGCATCCGCGTGCAGGCGGACGGCATCGCCGGCGTGGAGCGGTTCAGCAACGCGCTGAAGCGCTTCCTTATCGCCGTGAGCTGGGGCGGCTATGAATCGCTGCAATACCCGGTATGCGTCACCGCCGGACCGGGCGCCTGGACGAGCGAGCTACCCTGGGACCTGGTGCGGCTCTATGTCGGCCTGGAGGACCCCGCGCTACTCATCGAAAATCTTGAGCAGGCATTAGAGCTTATGTGAGAGGCCCCTGTGTTCAATCACGGCGAGTTATACGCCATACAACAGGGCTCATATGGTATGTGAAAATTTCAACAACTTCCTTCGTACTAAACTCTTCGGATATATTCGACCATGAGCAAGAAGAAAGCAACTGACGTTTTCACTCCAGGAACATTTCCACGATATACCTATGTCTCAAATGAAGAGTCCAGGCTCGAGGGGCTCTTGAGCGATGCACTAGAAACTCCTGGTCAGGTTGTTTCACTCTCTGGCCCATCTAAGTCAGGAAAGACTGTACTCGTAGAAAAGGTAGTAGGGTTGGATAATCTAATCACCATAACCGGCGCTGGACTGGTTGAGCCTTTGGATGTATGGGATCGTGTTCTTGATTGGATGCGTACGCCAAACCAAGTAACCCTGACAGATACGAGTATAGGTTCTATAAAGATTGGTGTTGGAGGAAAGGCAGCCATGGGGATTCCCTTGGTCGCGAAAGGAGAAATCAATGCTACTGGAGAAGCAGCTTATTCAAGCACCACAGCAAGAAGCGAGACACGCCATAGGGGCGGCCTTCAACAAGTCCAAAAGGACATCGCCAATAGTGATTTTGTTATTCTCATTGACGATTTTCATTATATGCCTAGGAATATCCAAGAGGAAGTAGCAAAGCAGTTGAAGGAAGCAGTGCGTCTAGGAATAAAAATTTGCACAGCTGCAGTACGGCACCGTGGCGACGATGTGGTTCGAGCTAATCCAGAATTACGAGGCCGTGTTACAACAGTTGACCTGAATTATTGGAATACAGCTAATCTTAAAAACATAGCAGAACTCGGATTTGACGCTCTAAATATTAGTATTGACCGAACATCACTCAATGAATTTGCCAGCGAAGCGGCTGGATCACCTCAATTGATGCAAGCCATATGCTTGAATGTTTGCTTTGAACTCGGTATTCGACACGAACGAGATACAAAAACTGACCTTACCCTAAGCATTGATCAACGAAAAGCTATTCTACAAAGAACAGCATTAACTGCTGATTTTCGATCCTTGGTTGAAATTCTTGATGGCGGACCGAGAACGCGTGGGACAGAAAGGAAAACATACAAATTTAAAGACGGTGGCGAAGGCGATGCTTACCGCTGCATCCTAAAGGCAGTTAGTGCTAATCCTCCTCTTCTTTCATTTGGATACAATGATATCCTCGACCGTGTTCATGCAATCTGTGATAAAGAAGCACCTGTAGGGTCAAGCATTATTGGTAGCTGCCAACAAATGGATAAACTCGCTAGAGAGAAATTTCCGAATGAACGAACAATCGACTGGGACGACCAAAAATCTGTATTAGATATCCCCGACCCTTACTTAGTATTTTACCTACGATGGTCTGATCACTTAAGCGATGTTTTCTGAAATCAATAACGTACTTACTCATTTAAAACAACCCTCTACATAGATATTATTTCTTCCGATAGAACACCCGAATGGGCACGCCGGTGAAGTCGTAGTGCTCGCGCAGCTTATTCTCCAGGAAGCGCGTGTAGCTGTCCTTCACATACTGCGGCAGGTTGCAGAAGAAGGCGAACGCCGGCACCACGCCGGGCAGCTGGGTCACGTACTTGATGTGCACGCTCTTCGCCTTGTACATCGGCGGCGGCATGCGCTCCACCTCGGCGAGCATCACGTCGTTCAGCTGGCGCGTGGGGATGCGCTGCTTGCGGTTCTTGTACACCTGCATCGCCGTCTCCAGCGCCTTGTGGATCCGCTGCTTCTCCACCACGGAGGTGAACACGATGGGCACGTCGCTGAAGGGGGCCAGCCGCTTGCGCACCTCCTCCTCGTAGTGCTTCGTGGTCATCGTCTCCTTGGTGACGAGATCCCACTTGTTCACCACGATCACCACGCCCTTCCCGTTCTTCTCGATCATGGAGAAGATGTGCAGGTCCTGCTGCTGGATGCCGTCCCGCGCGTCGACCAGGAGCAGGCACACGTCGCTGTTCTCGATGGCGCGCACGCTGCGGATGACGCTGTAGAACTCGATGTCCTCATCCACCTTCTGCTTCTTGCGGATGCCGGCCGTGTCGAGCAGCGTCACGTCGAAGCCGAAGGCGTTGAAGCGCGTGTTGATCGGGTCGCGCGTGGTGCCGGCCACGGGCGTCACGATGTTCTGTTCCTTGCCCAGCAGCGTATTGACGAGCGAGGACTTGCCCACATTGGGCTTGCCCACGATGGCGAACTTCGGCAGGTCGTCCAGCTCCTCCTCGGCCGGCTTGGTGAAGCCTTTCACCAGCTCGTCCAGCAGGTCGCCGGTGCCCGCGCCGCTCTGGGCGCTGATGCTGTACACCTCGCCCAGGCCGAGCCCATAGAACTCGGCGGCGTACACCTCCTTGTCGTTGGTATCCACCTTGTTGGCCACCAGGAGCACGGGCTTCTTCGCGCGGCGCAGCATGGCGGCCACGGCCTGGTCCATGCCGGTGACGCCCTGCTGGACGTCCACCAGGAAGAGGATGCTGTCGGCCTCCTCGATGGCGAGGGTCACCTGCTTGCGGATCTCGGCCTCGAAGACGTCATCGCTGCCCTGCACGTAGCCGCCGGTGTCGATCACGCTGAAGTGCTGGCCGTTCCATTCGGCCTTGCCGTAGTGCCGGTCGCGCGTGGTGCCCGCGGTGGGGTCCACGATGGCCTCGCGGCTCTCGATCAACCGGTTGAAGAGGGTGCTCTTGCCCACGTTCGGGCGGCCCACGATGGCGACGATGTTGCTCATTTCAAGCCGCCGAAGCTTCGGCGAAGACGTTTGTCAATAGCCGTATCCCCGGAGTTTCCGTTCGTTCCCGCGCCAGTCCGGGTCCACCTTCACGTGCAGGTCGAGGAAGACCTTGGTGCCGGTGAAGCGCTCGATGGCCTTCCGGGCCTCCGTGCCCAGCTGGCGCAGGGCGCCCCCGCCTCGGCCGATGAGGATGCCCTTCTGGCTCTCGCGCATCACGATCACATCGGCCTGGATGCGCACGATGTCGGGCGCCTCCTGGTAGCTGTTCACCACCACCTGCGTGCTGTAGGGGATCTCCTGCTGGTAGAGCGCCAGCACCTTCTCCCGGATCATCTCGCTCACGAAGAAGCGCAGGTCGCGGTCGCTCAGGTCGTCCTTGGGGAAGTAGGGCGGATGCTCGGGGAGCATGCCGATGAGGTGCTGTCGCAGCTCGTCCACGTGGAAGCCGTGCAGCGCGGAGATGGGCACCACCTTGGCCTTGGGGAAGGCCTCCTGCCAGAGGGCCAGCGCCTCGTCCAGCTTCGCCTGGTCGCCCAGGTCCATCTTGTTCACCAGCACCATCGTGGGCCCCTTGAAGCGGGCCGCGCGGCGGATCACCTCCTCGTCCTTCTCCGGCCGCTCGCCCAGCTCCACCAGCACCAGCAGGACGTCCGCATCCTGCAGGGCCTCGTCCACGGCGTGCATCATGTTCTCGTGGAGCTTGTACTGGGGCTCCAGGATGCCGGGGGTGTCGGACAGCACCAGCTGGTGGTCGTCCCCATTGAGGATGCCCAGGATGCGGTGGCGGGTGGTCTGCGCCTTGGGGTTGACGATCACCAGCTTCTCCCCCAGCAGGGCGTTGAGCAGGGTGCTCTTGCCCACGTTGGGCCGGCCGATGATGTTGACGTATCCCGCGCGGTGGGTCATGGCGATGGCGCTGCCGGGCAGGCCGGTGCGAAGATCGGGCTTTGGGCCTTGGGACGGCTATGGCTGGCGAAGAGCCTGAAAAAAACACCTCTCCCTAGCTTTGGATCGAGCTCTTCCCCATCGGAGGACGCTTCTTGGAACAAGCGGTGTCACCAACTCATGTCAGGCCATTGAGCCCCTTGCGTGATTGGTCGGCACCGCTTGTTCTCGTACTGGTGGTCGCATCGGTATACCAGGAGGTGCCGTTCTGCGGTTTTTTCATGTGGGACGATGCCGACCTCGTTCAAGGGAACCCGGATATCCGTTCCCTCGGCTTGGACCACCTGCGCTTCTTTTTCACGAAGAGCTACCTGGGGAATTACCATCCGCTGACCATGATCTCCTTGGCCACGGACCAAGCGATCGGGCATGGAAGCCCCCGGGTCTTCCATGTGACCAATCTGCTCCTGCATACGATCACTGTACTGCTGGTGTACCGATTGGCGAGCATGTTGAGCAAGAACACAATGGTCGCGTTCGGAACGGCCTTGCTCTATGCCGTGCATCCCACACAAGTGGAAAGCGTTGCCTGGATCGCTGAGCGGAAGAATGTTCTGTATGGACCGTTCTATTTCGCAGCAGCGATCGCATATGTCGGCTATCTGCGCTCTGGTTCCAGGCATCGCTACTTCTTGGCCTTGGGATGCTTCGTGCTCTCGCTGCTGTCCAAAGGCCAAGCGGTCACGCTGCCGTTCGTCCTTGTGGGGTTATCGATCATGGAGGAACGGAGCTTCAACATCGCTCCATACTTCCGGAAGCTCTTGCCTTTTCTATTGATCGGTCTGGTCTTCGCCTGGATCGCGATCGAAGCCCAGCAAAGGGGAGGCTATCTGCATCTGGAGCGCACCACGAGGCTTGGGCAGGGGTCCGTGCTTGCCGGCTATGCATTCTCCGTCTACCTCATCCGACTGTTCATTCCTATCGGATTATCCGCTTTCCATCCCATCCCGGCCTCCTTGGAAGGGATCCACTATGGAGGAGCATTATTGTCCCTGCTCATCCTTGGCTTGTTCGTGCTTGGGTGGAGGCGCAAATGGCCTATCCTGATCGGATGCCTCTCGTTCTATGCAGCGAACATCCTCCCCATCATCCAATTGCTCCCGTTCGGAGAGGCGATAACAGCGGACAGGTACTTGTATGTGGCCTCATTCCCTGTATTCCTGGGTATCTGCTGGGCGCTCCAGCACGGCACGAAGGACCTGGGCCGCCCGCAATGGGCCTGGGCCCCGATCCTCATTGTGGGCTTCATCTACGCCCTATCCGCTCACGCCCGGACCCGACTTTGGTGTGATAGCGCTCGCATGGTCGAGGACCTGGCCCTTCGATATCCTGAAAGCGATATCGTGCAGTTCAACAGAGCGGTCACGGCCCAGCAAGCCGGGGATCTTGATAAGGCACTGGTCCACTATGAGCACGTCGTACGGCTTACTCCCACATATGTGCAAGCCTGGCACGCCATGGGACTGATCCATCAACAACGTGGAGAAGCCACGGCCGCCATCCATGATTTTTCCCAAGCGATCAAGCTTGCGCCCATGCATGGCAATATCCATCTCTCTTACTACGGAAGGGCGCGGAGCGAGAAGGACGTGGGGCTCATCCAAGAGAGCAAAGCGGATGCCCTGCATGCGATCACCCTAGCGCCATCCTACGGGGAGGCTTATTATCTGCTTGGCTTGGATGAAGCCCTTCTTGGCGATCACGGAAAAGCGATACGAGCATATACCCGAGCGGAAGCCCTTGGATCCAATATCCAGCTGATC
>JAFDZF010000005.1 GCA_018267055.1 Bacteroidota bacterium | reverse complement strand
CCCGCGGGCCATGCCCTCGTCCGCCCAATTCATCCAATGGGCCCAGGAGCGCGGAGTCTCCTTTGTGGGTCCGAATCCCAATGTCGGCGCGTTGGCCTCATCCGACGGAACCAAATTTTTCGTCACCTTCACCTTCCCCCGGGATGGCTCCAACCTGCCCGGCTACGATCCCACCCTTCCGGCCCCGAAGCGGATCCCCCCCCTTGTGATCCGCGCGGTCCTATATGGGGACTCTGCGATCTGGAATGTCGCTCCCAGCAATAATCCCTCCGCCGTGGGCAGCGTGACCCACTTCACGAACCGGTGGGGCGACCATGTCACCGTCACCGAATCCGGGGATCTCTACGGCGGAACCGGGGCGCCCACCCAGATCGCCATCAAGGATGAACTCCACCCGTCCCATGGGATCTCGCTGGCCCTTTCCGGGGATCCGACCTTTTATTCTCAAGCTCCTGGGAGCCTCGGCGATAACCCGAATTGGTTCAAGATTGAAGAGGCGAGTCTCTCCGTCACCAATACCTTGATAGGAGAGGACGGCGCCCCGCTCCCCTTCGTGGAGGTGGCAGGCTCGGTCTACGGCACCGAACGGATGGGCTATGTGACCCTCGGCGAGGGAGCCCCGCCCCACACCGGCGTGTTCGACGAAGGCCTCTTCCCTGCTTCCATTACTGTCACGCCCCAAGGTGGCGGCAGCTCCGGAGTGACCACCCACATCGGATGGGGGCAGAGCGGTGATGTCGCGGGCGCCCGCGATCTCCTGCCTGGGATGGTGACCTTGCCCTCGGGCCTCGTGGAAACCTTCACATGGAGCCTGCCCGGCTCCGGCTCCCCGTTGTCTTCGCAAAACGCCTGGGGCTGGGACCGCACTAGCGGCTTTTGGGTGGGCATCCAGCCTCCGGCGAACCCCCTGGACCCCAAGTCCGAGGGAGATCTCGTCCTACCCCTCAAGGGCATCACCCAGGTCACGCTCACGGGCGCCTCCCCAAGCCGATGCATCTCCTTCATCCGGACCTACCCGCTGTTCTCGACGAATGGGGAATATGCCGCGCCCACCATGGACTCGGTGATGCCGCGCCAAAGCGTCGTCCTTACCTACGGCGCGGCGACCCCAACCGGTCCCTATCGGGGAGTCCGCTTCACCCATCCTTCTTCATGGGTCGGGATGAATCATGACACCAGCCTGAGGGCCTACCTCTTCGAGACCCAGGCGATCCTGGCCCAAGAAAAAATTCATGGCGACGGGACCTACGACCATTCGACCGCGACCGTGGATCAAGTGACCGTGAACGATGGGTGGAGCCTGCGGAGCTGGGCCAACCCGGACGGCGTCCTTTCCTTCAATTCCGGAATCCCCGTCACCGCGGTGGCCCTCCGCACCCGCACCTGGACTGCTGGGAACGGGGTCCAAGGCGAAATCCAGGGCATGCTCCCGACGAAGACGACAATCGCGAGCGCCTTCGATGGCTGGGGCCCGACGCGGACGGATGAGTACACCGAAGATCCGACTGTCAACACCATCGCGATGGCCATGCCCACGGGGGATCTCGGCCTTTCCATCGGCGCCCTCGGCGAGATCGCGCCGCCTGCTTCGGTGCCGGATGGCGTGGTCCGCACCGGGATCATCACCCGCCACGGCGACGGCCTGCCCAATCCCCTAAGCCCCGCCGCCGAGGCCTTCACCGGCCCCGAGGGCCAGGGCCTGATGGAGATCCTCACCGATACGGACACCAAGAATTTGAGCGGCGGCGCCCTTCCCACGCTCCGGGGCACCAGCACCGTCAGTTTCGGCACCACCTCCTACGCCTACGACAGCCTGGGCCGCATCCGCACCCAGACCGGCACCCGCGGCAGCTTTGTCGCCACCGAGGCGCGACAGTACCTGTCTGACCAGCCAGTTCTTATTGACACCCTCAAGTCCCTCAATGGCCCGAGCGGGACGATCCTCGCGAATCCCGCCGACGCCACCGTGCAGGTGGGTTCGACCTTCGATTACATCGGCGGCGATCCCCGCATCCAGTCCGGTCCCTCCCACGCCACGGACAAGGTGGATGGCCGCCAGGAGTCGTTCATCTACGACGACCTGGGCCGGGTCACCAGTCACAAGGATGTGCTGGGCGTGGTCACCACCACGGACTACGACGGGTGGGGCCGCGTGGCTTCCGTGAAGCGCACGGCGGCGGATGGCTCGATGTGGACCGAATCGGCCTACGAGTACGACCCCGCCGGCCTTTGGAAGAAGGAAACCGTCGCCTCCTCCGATGGTCCTTCCCTCACCACGACGACCACCTTCGATGCCCTCGGCCATGTGATCGAGGTGAAGACCCTCGACGCCTCCGGCCAGAACGGCACGGACCAGACCTTCGCCTACGATGGCTTCGGCCAGAAGACCGATGCCTCCCCGGTGCTCGTCATCTCTCACGGCGCTACCCAGGCCTGGACCGACCGCGAACGCTGGGCCTACGACGCCCTTGGCCGGGTGACGGACCACTGGGACGCCCAAGGCCGGAAGACCCTCCATGTGCTTCAGCAGCCCCACTGGGACACCGGCCGCAAGGGCGTCCTCACCGTCACCCAGAATGATTGGGATCTGAAGAACGGCACCAGCCGCAGCGAGTGGGTGGACCTCCTGGGCCAGAAGAGCGCCATCCTGGATCAGGGCGGCAAGTTGAGCACCTTCGCCTACGACAAGGACGGTCACCTCATCAAGACCACCCAGACCGATCCTCTCACCCAGAGGACCCAGACCCGGGCCTACACCTACAACGACATGGGCTGGCTCACGAGTCGCACGGAGCCGGAGGAGGGCCAGACCCTGTACTCAACCTTCAACCTGCTGGGCACGCCCTTGACCACCACCCAGAAAGGTCGCAGCGGCACCCGCAACGAGGTCTTCACCACCTTCCTCAACATCCACCTGCAGCCGGTGACCATCACGGCCAGCGGGCCGGAAGGCACGGTTCAGCGCCACTTCACCTACGATCCCGCGACCCACCTCCTGAACGGCCTCACCGAAACCCAGCCCTATGGCGCCCTGACCGAGACCTACGCCTACGACACCGGCTTTTTCCGCCTCATCGCCAAGACCACTTCCGACGGCACCCAGTCCTTCACCGTGGGCCAGAGCCTCTTCGCGGACGGCCGGGTGGCTTCCCTCGCCTACCCCGCCGCCGCCGGGCGCGCGGACACGGTGGCCTACGGCTACGACAGCCTGGGCCGGGTGACGACCGTGCGCCTCAACGGCGAGGCGGTGCCCTCGGGCTCCCAGGTCTACGACCAGCTCGCGGGTTCGGCGGTGGTGGACACCGTCACCCTCGGCAACATCGCCTGGACCACGACTACCGTGGACCGGGGCGAAGTCGCCCGCGTCACCCACAGCGCGCTCTCGGGCCTGCTGGAGGATGACCTCATCACCTGGAGCGCAGGCGGCCTGATGCTCTCCCGGGGGACGGATCATTGGGGTTACGACCCCTTGCAGCGCCTGGCCTCCGCCTCGGTGGTGAACCCCAAGGACAACTCCACCGTCACCCAGACCTTCGGCTACGACGGCTTCGGCAACCGGATCACCAGCACGGCGGACTACGGCGGCGCGGCGCCTGCGAACAAGGAAGGGCTGACCTGGACGGCCGACTACCCGAGCGGGAACGACCTGCCGAAGGCCCTAGCGGCCCCCGGCGGGAACCT
>JAFDZF010000059.1 GCA_018267055.1 Bacteroidota bacterium | reverse complement strand
TCCTACGACCCCGCCATGGCCTCTTTCGCCCGCATGTGGCAGCGCATCCGCCGCGCGATGCCCGAACAAGGTAGCGTACGCGACGGCATCCTCGATATCGGGTACGACCCGGGCGCCGGTGCCAACGACCGGATCCGCTGCCTGCTTCCCCTGGCCGATGGCCGCCTGCTCGTCGGTGGCGATTTCACCGCCTTCGGGGGGAAGCCCCGCCACCATGTGGCGCGCCTGAACGCCGACGGCTCGCTGGATCCTGCCTTCGCCACCCCGGCCGGCATCACAGGGGCGGTCTTCGCCATGGCCCTGCAGCCGGACGGCCGGGTGGTGGTGGCCGGCTGGGGCGCGCTCGGCACCCCGTCCATCGCCCGTCTGCATCCCGATGGCGGGCCGGACCCCTCCTTTTCCCTGGGGACGGAGTTCTTCGGCTATTTCTACGCCGTGGCCCTCCAGTGCGACGGCCGCCTGCTGGTGGGCGGAAGCTATACGGGCATCAACGGGGTGCGGCTGCGCCGCATCGCACGCCTGCTGCCCGATGGGCGGGTGGACCCCACGTTCGACCCAGGAGAAGGCTTCAGCAACGGGCATCCCGAGCGCGAGGCCACGGTCCGCTGCATCGTGGTGCGGCCCGATGGGTGCTCGCTGGTGGGCGGGGATTTCTCCCATTTCCATGGGGTGGCCCGGAGCGGCATCGCCTGCTTGCGGCCCGACGGGACCCTGGACCCCACGTTCGATCCCCAAGGCGGCTTTTCGGGCCCGGTGTCCGCCCTTGCGCTCCGCCCGGACGGCCGGGTGCTGGTGGGCGGGAACTATACAGCTCTGGGTGGGAGGACTTGCCCACGCATCGTCCAGCTGGATGCCCGGGGGCGGTGGGATCCCTCGTTCGCGCCGGACCGCTGTTTCACCGGGGAAGTGACCAGCCTCGTGGTGGACGCCCAGGGCCGCGTGCTGGCCGCCGGCGCCCATCACACCCCCTATGGGGAGGTGCAGGACCGGGTGGTGCGCCTGACGCCCCATGGCCACCGCGATCCTTCGTTCCTCGGTCTGCACGACCTGGACGGCCAGGTGCGGAGCCTGGCACTGGCGGGGGATGGCAGCGTGGTCCTCGCCGGCGACATCACCCGTGCCGGTGGTCTGCCCTGCCGCGGACTGGCCTGGCTGAAATGTGCGATGGAGGGAAGCGGATGATGCTATCTTGTTCGTCGCGTTCGTGATGAAAATATCGTCCGTCATGCCTGCCAATCCCTTCCTGTTCCGCCCGGGTCCTTCCGCCGGACCGCTTCCGCTCCTTGGGCCGTATTCCGCGCAAGGCGATGCCGGCAGGATCAGGCAGGTGCTGGACCCTGCGTTCCCCTATGGCGAGGACCTGTTGCAATTCCTCTGGGGAGCACGGCTGTTCGATGCCCGGGGGCTGCGCACCACCGATGGACAGGCGGTGGACGTGCTCAAGCCGGGCCGCATCCAGTGTGGCAGCGGGCCCGACCTGAACGATGCATTGGTCCGCATCGACGGCCAGCTATGGGCGGGGAACGTGGAGGTGCATGTGCACAGCAGCGAATGGGATGCGCATGGGCACCAGCGCGATCCCGCCTACAACAATGTGGTGCTGCACGTGGTGTACGCCTACGATTCGGAAGCGCGCACCGCCAGTGGCGTCCGGCTGCCCACGGTGGAACTGCGTACGCGGGTGCACCACGACCGGATCGCCCGCCACCGTGCGCTGATGTGCAGCCGGGAGGAAGTGCCTTGTGCCCGGCAGCTGGGCCGCGTGCCCCCGGAGCGCATCAGCTTCTGGCTGGAGCGCGTCCTGGTGGAGCGCCTGGAGCGCAAGGCGGCGGAGGTGGAGGCCCTGTACCACCGCCTGGGGGGCGATCCGGCCGCGACCTTCCACCACGTGTTGCTGCGCGGCCTGGGCTGCAAGGTGAACGCCGATCCGTTCGCCATGCTCGCCCACGCCCTGCCGTTGCGGACCCTGTTGAAGCACCGGGACGACCGCCTTCGCACCGAGGCCCTGCTGTTCGGGCAGGCCGGCCTGCTGCAGGTGGACCATGCGGACCCATACCCCCGCGCGCTGCGGCGTGAGCACCACCTGCTCGCCCGCTTGCATGGGATCCGGCCCGTGCCCCTGGCCGCCTGGCGGTTCGGCGGCCTGCGGCCCGCGAATTTCCCGACCGTGCGCATCGCCCAGCTGGCGCAGCTGGTGGCGGCCTGTGACGGGACGTTCGAGGCGTTGTTGGAACAGGACGACGTGCGGGCGGTGCGGAACGCGTTGGACGTGCAGGCCGGCGGCTATTGGGAGACCCACTACCGCTTCGACCAGGCCACGCGTCCGGCACCCAAACGGCTGGGCCGGAGCACGGCGGACGGCCTCATCATCAATGCCATCGTGCCCTACCTCTTCGCCCTGGCGCGCCTGCGTGGCCGGCCCCGGCTGGCCGATCGGGCCATGCACCTCCTGGAGCAGCTGCCGCCGGAACACAATGCCGTCACCGAAAGCTGGGCCGCGCTGGGCCTGGAAAGCCGTTCAGCGGCCCGCAGCCAGGCCCTGATCGAACTGCGGAACGCCTATTGCGCGCAACACAAGTGCTTATTTTGCGTCATAGGGAGCGAACTCCTGCAGCGACCGGTATGATTGAGCGCATCAAGACCCATTTCGAGCGGCATGCCTTCGGGGTGTGCCAGTGGTGGGGCGAAAAGCTCAACATCAAGACCGAGCAGGTCCGGCTGAGCTTCATCTACCTCAGTTTCATCACGGCCGGCCTGCACCTGGTGGTGTATCTGGTCATGGCCTTCGTGCTCCAGCACAAGGAGCGCATCAAGCGGCCCTTTGCCAAGCGGAGCACCGTTTGGGAGCTCTGAAAGGGGATAGGGCCCCGGTCCGGGCCACCAAGAAAGCGGGGAAGAGGGGATGCGGGGATGGGACGAACGTCCTATCTTGGGGGCATCCGGTCGTGCTCCAACGCCAAGGCCGGGAATGATACCAATACCGAACTATGCATGAACGCCCCCTGTTCGCGGGGCTGCCGAACACCGTCCATCGGGTACTTGAGGTTCTCCTTGCGACTTGATCGCGCCACTCTCTTAGCACCATCAAGCCGACACCCCAAGCCCCGAGGATCGGT
>JAFDZF010000058.1 GCA_018267055.1 Bacteroidota bacterium | reverse complement strand
TCGAAGGAGAGGCCCAGCAATTTGCAGTCGGTGAACGCCACATGCCGGAAGGCCGCCCCGCGGATGCGCGCCAGGCTGAGGTCGCAGCCTTCGAACGTGCATTCCACGAAGGCCACGCCGATGAGGTCCGCCTTGATGAACGTGCACTGCCGGAAGGTGCATTGCGTGTATTCGCCCTTGGGCAAGGGCTCCGCCGTGAAGTCCTTGCGCTCGAACAGCTCTTCGTCGATGTGCGCCTTCATCCGTTGGACAGGCCTTTGAAGAGGCGCATGCCGCCCCACAGCATGGCGCCCCAGGTGACCACGTACGTGCCGCCACCGGAGGCTTTGTAGTAGCTGATGACCGTGATGGCGATGCCCACCACGAGGATGAGCCCGCCGATGAGCAGGTCCTTGCGTGCGGTCTCCTCCTTCTCCCGCTGTCGTTCGCGGATGCCGCGCAGGATGTCCCCCACGGTGTCCGACGCCTGCTGGGGCTCCATGCCGCCTTCCACCAGCATGGCGGTCACGTCCTTGATGTTCGTGTGCGGGCGGTCCAGGCGGGTCCGGGCTTCGCGCATGAGCGCGAGCATCGCCTCTTGGTCGGGTGTGGTGTTCGTCATGGCGGATGATCAGGCGGGTCGGCCCATCGCGTACATCTTCCCGGGCAAGGCAAGCACCATGCCGTTGAGCTCCAGGTTCAGCAGCAGGCCGGCGGCCTGGTGGGCGGGCACCTTGCTCTCCGCGCAGAGCGTATCGATGTCCACCTTGTCCTTGGTGCGGAGCACGTCCACCAGCATGCGCTCCTCCGGCAGCAGCTCGTGGAAGAGCACGGGCTGCGCAGCGGGCTTCGCCGATGCCTTGGGCAGCCAGCCCATCAGCTTCAGCACGTCCTCGGCGCCGGTGACCAGATGGGCCTGGTTGTTCTTGATGAGCCGGTTGCACCCGGTGCTTTTCGGGTCCGAAGGACGGCCGGGGAAGGCCATCACCTCGCGGTCATAGCTGTTGGCGATGTCCGCCGTGATCAGCGACCCGCCCTTGTGACCGCTCTCGATCACGATGGTGGCATCGCTCAGGCCGGCGATCACCCGGTTGCGGGCGGGGAAGTTGCCCGGCACGAACGGGGTGCCGCTCGGCAGCTCGCTCGCCAATGCGCCTTGCGCGCAGAGCTCGCGTGCGGTGGCGGCATGCGCTCCGGGGTAGAGCCTGTCGAGCCCGTGCGCCAGGCAGCCGATGGTCTCCAGGCCCTGGGCCAGGGCGGTCCGGTGGGCCACGATGTCGATGCCATAGGCCAGGCCGCTGATGATCGTCGCGCCGCTTTCCGCAAGCCCTTCCACCAGGGCGGCACAGGTGCGCCGGCCGTGTTCCGTGGGGGTGCGCGTGCCCACGATCGCCACGGTGCGTGCCCGGTCGAGGTCGCCGGTGCCCTTCACGTACAGGACCACCGGCGCATCGTCGCACAGGCGGAGGCGCCGGGGATATCCCTCGTCCAGGTAGAACAGGACCCGCAGGCCGTGCTTGCGCACATAGGCCAGCTCCTGCTCGGCCTGCTGCATCGCCCGGCTGCCGCGGATGGACGCGGCCAGCACCGGCCCGATGCCCGGCACCTTCTCCAGGGACCGCCGTACGGCCTTGTCGGTGAAGAGCGGTTCCACCCCGCCGCAATAGGCCACGAGGTTGCGTGCGTTCACCGGCCCGATGCCTTTCAGCGAGGCGAGCGCGATGCGGTGGATCAGCTGTTGGTCGTCCAGGGAGGCCATGTTCGGCGATCGCTACTTTCGCCGTCAACGGCGTGCAGCCCAATGTAACGATGAGGCACATTCTTGCCGCCGCCTGCCTGTCCGCTCTTTCGAACGTGCACGCCCAGGACGCCTGGGTGGGCGGCCGCGTGGAGGACCCGGCCGATACCGCGGCGGTGATCGGTGCCGTGATCGCCGACGCCGGCGGTCCGGGCGTGACCACCGGTGAGGACGGCCGCTACGGGCTCGATCTCCCGGCCGGTACGCACACGCTGGTGGTGCGGGCCATGGGCTTCGCCGAGCAACGGATCCCCGTCACCCTTGCCGCCGGGGAGCGGCGCACGCTGGACATCCGCCTGACGCCCGCCGTGGGGCAGCTGGACGCGGTGGTGGTGAGCGCGGGCAAGTTCGAGCAGCGGGTGGGGGAGGTCACGCAATCGCTCAGCGTGCTGCGCCCGGAACTGGTCCGTGACAAGAACATCACCAACCTGAACAAGGCGCTCGACCAGGTGCCCGGCGTGGTGGTGGTGGACAACGATCCGCAGATCCGTGCCGGCAGCGGTTTCAGCTATGGCGCCGGCAGCCGCGTGATGATGCTCGTGGACGGCCTGCCGATCCTCAGCGGCGACATCGGCCGGCCCAGCTGGAGCTTCCTGCCGATCGAGAACATCGAGCAGGTGGAGGTGATCAAGGGGGCGAGCAGCGTGCTGTACGGCAGCGCGGCCCTGAGCGGCGTCATCAATGTGCGCACGGCCTATCCGCGCAGCGATCCGCATACGCGGGCCACGGTGTTCGGCGGCGTGTATGACGCGCCGGGCGATGCGGAGGCGAAATGGTGGCGCGCGAGCCCGCCGCTCTTCACCGGCGCCAGCTTCTTCCACAGCCAGAAGTTCGGTGCGTTCGACCTGGTGGTGGGCGGCAACGCCTTCGCGGACCAGGGTTATGTGGGGCCCGAGCGCATCGCCCCCGACACGCTGGCGAAGGACCCGCTGCGCACCTCCGACGGCGGCTACGAGAACCGCGTCCGCTTCAACATCGCCACGCGCTGGCGCGACCGGAAAGTGAAGGGCCTCAACTACGGGATCAATGCCAACGTGATGAAGAGCCGGACCACCAGCGTCTTCATGTGGGACGACGTGCAGGAAGGCCTGTACCGTCCGGAACCCGGCACCATGACGCGCACCCTGGGCACGCAGTACTACCTGGACCCCTTCGTGAACTACTACAGCCAGGCGGGCACCCGGCACAGCCTGCGCGTGCGTTACTACCACCAGGCGTTCGACAACGACAACGACCAGAGCAACAGCAACGGCATGCTGTACGGCGAGTACCAGGTGCAGCAGAAAGCCGACCTCTTCGGCGAGACCACCATCACCGCCGGGCTCATCGGGCAGCGCACCACCAGCGAGGCGGAGCTCTACAGCGGCGATCCCGACGGCAACGGGAAGAACGACGCCACCACCCTGGGCGCCTACCTCCAGGCCGACAAGAAGCTCTTCGGGAAGCTCATGCTCAGCGCCGGCCTGCGCTACGAGCGCTTCAGCGTGAACGACGACGAGCAGTCCACCCCGGTCTACCGCGCGGGGGCCACCTACCAGCTCTTCCGCGCCACCTACCTGCGGGCCAGCTACGGGCAGGGCTTCCGCTTCCCCACCATCGGCGAGCGCTACATCCGCACGTCGGTGGGCCAGCTCAACATCTACCCCAGCCCGGGCCTGCAGCCGGAACGCAGCTACAACGTGGAGGGCGGGATCAAGCAGGGCTTCAAGCTGGGGGCCTTCGCCGGGTATGTGGACGCCGTGGCGTTCCGGCAGGACTTCGAGGACTACATCGAGTTCACCTTCGGCGTGTGGGCGCCGCCCACGGCCACCAACCTGGGCGGGCTCGGCTTCCGCTCGCTGAACACCGGTGGTGCGCGCATCACGGGCATGGAGGTGGAGGCCACCGCTTCGGGGGCGATCGGCCCGGTGAAGGTGGACGTGCTCATGGGCTACACCTATACCCTTCCGGTGAGCACCACGCCGGAGCGGACCTACGACCAGGGTTCGTACGCACTGCCCGGTTCGCCGCCCACGAATTACCTCGCCACCAGCTCCGACACCACCGGTCACATCCTCAAGTTCCGCGTGCAGCGCCTGTTCCGCGCCGACATCGGATTGGGCTACCGCCGCTTCTCCGGCGGGGTGAGCGTGCGCTACAACAGCCACGTGCGCAACATCGACAAGGTCTTCGTGGACCTCGACCGCTCGGGCCTGCTGCCCATCGGCGCGAGCGAATGGATGCGCACGCACACCACCGGCGACCTCATCACCGATGTGCGCATCGCCTACCGCCTCACCGACCAGGTGAAGGCCGCGTTCATCGTGAACAACCTCACCAACGAGGTGTACGCCATCCGCCCGATGGCCATCGAGGCCCCGCGGAGCTTCCAAGTGCAACTCGTCCTCGACCTATGATGAGCGAACAACGCCTCCTCGGCGTGGTGCCGGCCCGCTATGCCAGCACCCGCCTGCCCGGAAAGCCGCTGGTGGACATCGGCGGCAAAAGCATGGTGCAACGCGTGGTGGAACAGGCCCGGCGCGCGCGCAGTCTGCAGGCCGTGGTGGTGGCCACGGACGACCAGCGCATCGTGGACCACGTGCGCGGCTTCGGCGGCGAGGCGGTGCTGACCTCCGCCGACCACCCCAGCGGCACCGACCGCTGCTGGGAGGCCGTGGAACGCCTCGGCGCCGAACACTTCGATGGCGTGGTGAACATCCAAGGGGACGAACCCTTCATCGCACCGGAACAGATCGACGAAGTGTGCGCGGCATTGCGGGCCCCCGGCGTCACCATCGCCACGCTGGCGCAGATGGTCACCGACGACCGCGACCTCGATGACCCGGGCGAGGTGCTCATCACCACGGACGTGCGCATGAACGCCCTGTACTTCAGCCGGGCGGCGATCCCCTTCCTGCGGCAGCCGGGCCCCGGTCCGCGGCATGGGCGGTTCCGGTACCTGAAGCACGTAGGGCTCTATGCCTTCGCCACCGCCACGTTGGAGCGCCTGGTGCGCCTGGCCCCCTCCGCCCTGGAGCAGGCCGAATCGCTGGAGCAGCTGCGGTGGCTGGAGAACGGCTTCGCGGTGCGCGTGGCCCTCACGGCGCTGCCATCGTTCTGCGTGGACACGCCGGCCGACCTGGAGGAGGCGCGCAGGCGTGTGGCGAACACTTGACGATGAGGCCGTTACGAACAAGGTGGCGGGCCGAGCCCGCCGAAGGGTAATTTTGGCAGGTCCATGGCCCTCGAGCGCGACATCCATCAGCTGCTCTACACGCACGATTGCGTGATCGTCCCCGGCTTCGGGGGCTTCCTCACGCACTACCGCCCCGCGCGGCTGGACGAGCAGCGCCAGTTGGTGCATCCGCCGGCCAAGGATGTCAGCTTCAACCGGCACCTCACCCGCACCGACGGCCTGCTCACCGACCACGTGGCGCGCCGCATCGGATCGGACTTCGCCCGCGCCGGGCAGGAGGTGGATGCCGAAGTGGACGGCTGGAAAAAGAAGCTGCAGGACGAGGGCCGCCTGGAACTGGGCCGCATCGGCACCTTCTTCCGGGACGCGGAGCGCAACCTCCAGTTCGAGCCGGACAAGCGGGTGAACTTCCTGAAGGAGGCGTACGGCCTGCGCGCCGTGGCGGCCGTGCCGGTGGAAACGGCCAAGCCTGCCCGTCCGGCGGCCGGTCCTGTCCCCATCGCCCGCGTGGTGCCCATCCCGGTGGCGACGACGGGCGGCGAAGAAGTGCCCGCCAAGCGCGGTGCGCCCACCTTCCTGGCCGCCGCTGCCGTGGCGGCGCTGCTCTTCACCGCGGCCACGTGGTGGGTCGTCGCCAGCGACATGCCGGTGGGCGCCCAGTGGAGCGGCTTCGACGTCTTCGGCAGCGCCGAGCCGCGGCGCTACACGGCCGGCCTGCCGCTGCAGCCCGGCCCCGACCGCGCGAACGACACCCTGCCCTGGAGCGCTCCGGCGGATCTCTCCGGGGTGCATCAGCTGGCCATCGCCGGCGGGGAAGGCCCCCTGGTGGCGGTGGACCTCGGCGGGGAGCATGCCACCCAGGTGCCTGCTGTCAAGGCCGTGCCCGAAAGCACCGCGGTGGCCACCCGCACCGTGCACGCCCGCTACCACATCATCGGGGGCTGCTTCGAGCAGAAGGAGAACGCGGACAAGTTCGTGGCCGAGCTGCAGGCCAAGGGGTTCGCGGCCATCCTGCTGGACCGGAAAGGCGGCCTCTACCGGGTGGCCTATGGCAGCTATCCCGAGCGCGCCATGGCGCTGGACGCCCTCAACGCGGTGCGCAAGGAGGAAGCCCCGCAGGCCTGGCTGTTGGTGAAGTGACCGGATCGTTAGCGCCCCGTCAGGAATACGGTGACGCGGGTGTCGATCGCATGCAGGTGAGCGTGACCTCCTGCATAAATTCGCACCCCCTTGCTCCGTTCCCGATGCACACGGTCGATCTGAAAGCGGTCACGGTCACCTTCCTCGAAGGCGACGTGGTGCATGCCCACTTCAAGGACGGCATGATCGGCTCCGTGGACGATGTGAAGGACCTGTTCCAGGCCATCGAGGAGGAGCGCAAGGGCCGCAAGGCTTTGCTGATGGTGAGCGTGGGCCTGGGCAGCTCCATGACGAACGAGGCGCGTGCGATGGCCTCCGGTCCGGAGAGCAACCATGTGATCGCGGCGGACGCCATCATCGTGCGCGACTTCGGCCACCAGATGTCGGCCAATGCCTTCGTGCGCTACAACCGGCCGGGCCGCCCGGCCCAGCTGTTCCCCGACCAGGCGAGCGCGCTGGCCTGGCTGGCCCAACAACACCATCTGATCGACCCATGATGCAACGCTCCCTGCTCACGGCCCTGGCCGGCCTGCTGATGATCGCGGCCCATGCCCAGGCCGTGCTGGAACCGGCGGCGCGCACCATCCGCTGCGCGAAGGCCGAGGTGACCTGCCTGGCCATCGCGCCCAAGGGCGACCGCGTGCTGGTGGGCACCGACAAGGGCGCCGAGCTGCGCGACATCAACACCGGCAAGCTGGTGGCCCGCTTCGACTTCCGGGAGGACGAGAGCACGGCGGTGTACCACGTCGCCTTCAACGAGAACGGCGAGTTCGTGGTGCTCATCGGCTTCACCGGCAAGCGCGAGGTGTGGGACGTGAAGAGCGGCAAGCAGGACAAGATGCTGGCCAACCACCGGTGGATCCCCGACGCGGTGCGCACGAAGCAGCTCGGCCTCAAGATGGGCAACTCGCCCTTCGACCGCTTCTACCAGCAGGAGGAGGCCAAGCACGGCGACATCACGGCCAAGGCCGACAAGAACGGCGTGGTGGTGTTCACCAACGCGGAAGGTGCCGCGGTGCAGACGCTCAAGTTCCCCGAGAACAAGGACCAGCACCACCGCGCACCCTGCCTCTTCACCGACGCCGAGTTCATCACCGGTACGGACGACGGGCGCGTGCTCTTCTACACGCTGGCCCCCCGCTAGCCCCGCAGCGCGGCCAGGGCGTCGCGCACGTGGCGCTCGGCGTTGAACCGGTCGTCGATCACGGCGCGCACGATGCCCTGCTTGTCGATCACGAACGTGGCGCGCCCGGGCAGCAGGCCCAGCCAGCGTCCCACGCCGAAGGCCTTCCGGGCCCGCCCCTCCACGTCGCTCAGCAGCGTGAAAGGCAGCCGCCAATGCTGCGCGAAGCCGTGGTGCGAGGCCGTATCGTCGTCGCTGATGCCGATCACCGCCGTGTCCGCGGCCATGAAGTCCGCGTAGCTGTCGCGGAAGGCGCAGGCCTCCTTCGTGCAGATGGCGGTCTCGTCCCTGGGGTAGAAGAAGAGCACGGCGTTCTTATGGCCGTGCAGCGCCGACAGCCGGAACGCGGCGCCGTGCTGATCGTTGAGCGCGACCTCAGGCGCCCGGCTTCCCGGCTTCAGCATCGGGTTCCGTACCGCGTTTCCGCCGGTAGAGATTGATGGCCATCACGAGCACGGCGCCGAGGACCACCAGGCCCACCACGCCGTAGTACCATTGGATGCGCTTGAGCGAGGCGAGGAACACCACGCCGAAGAGGATCAGGGTGGCCCCTTCGTTCCACAGGCGCAGGGCATAGCTCGGCCACACCTTGCCGCCGCTGCGGAGCCGCGCGAAGAGCCGCTGGTTCACCCCATGGTACACCAGCAGCAGCGCCACCAGGCCCAGCTTCGCATGCATCCAGGGCTGCTTCAGCAGGGCGGGGTTCAGCACCAGCATCCAGATGCCGAAGAGGGCCATGAGCACCAACGAGGGCCAGGTGATGAAGTACCACAGCCGCCTCTCCATCAGCGCATACTGGCGGGTGAGGATGGTGCGGTCCGGCTCCCACTTCGCCAGCGCCTCGCGGTGGTAGATGAACAGCCGCACGATGTAGAACGTGCCGGCGAAGAACGTGACCATGAAGATCAGGTGCAGCGCCTTGATCACCGGGTACCACGCAGGATCCATGGGGGAAAGGTACCAAGGAGAAGAATGAGGGGTGAGGTGAGAAGGACCGGAAGGTCCCTTCGCCCTTCAGCCCTCCATGTTCTCACCTCGCCCTTTCTTCCTCTCCTCCGGCAATTGTCGGACCTTCGCGCCCGATGAACGACCGCATGCGCCCCCGTCCCACTTCCGACAGCTACGCCGAGACCACGCACATGGTGCTGCCCAACGACGCCAACACCATGGGCAACCTCTTCGGAGGGCAGCTGCTCAAGTGGCTCGACATGAGCTGCGCCATCAGCGCGCACCGCCATTGCAAGCGCGTGGTGGTGACGGCGGCGGTGAACAACGTGAGCTTCGACCGGCCGATCAAGCTGGGCGATTTCGTCACCATCAAGGCGCACGTGAGCCGCGTGTTCCACACCAGCATGGAAGTGTGGGCCGACGTGTGGGTGGAGGACCAGATGACGGGCGACAAGATCAAGTGCAACAGCGCCATCTACACCTTCGTTGCGCTGGACCAGGCCGGCCACGCCATCGCCGTTCCGCCCATCGAGCCGATCACCGACGAGGAGAAGGGCCGGTACGAGGGCGCCTTGCGCCGCCGCCAGCTGCGGCTCATCCTCGCGGGCAAGATGAAGGCCAGCGAGGCCACCGAGCTCAAGGCGCTGTTCAGCTGACCTCCGAAGCCCGGTCCCGGCCCGCGGCGCATCGGGAGCAATACGTCGTCCACGCCTCGGCGGCATAGGCGGCCGCATCGAAGAGCTCCCCCGTGGCCGTGTCGAGGGCCCGCTGCCCGCTGGCGCGGACCAGGGCGGCCGCACAGGCGGCGGCCTGCTCACCGCCGTGCACATGCACCACGATGCAGCGCACCTGCTCGGCATCCTCCATCCGGAACTGCGCGCTCAGGTCGATCTCCGGCGTGCGGGCGAAGAGCCAGTCGTCCTGGCGTTCGGCGAAGGGCACCGCCGCGATCAGCCGTTCGAGCAGCAGGGCCTGCCGGCCGATGGGCCCCGGGACGAACGCGGGCGGGATGTCGGCCACGCGCGGCACAACGGGCAGGTCCTGTATGTAGATCTCCCAGGCCATCGATGGAAGCGTGAAGTTGGGCCGATCGATGCAGCCGGGCAAGTTCGTACAGGGGCACCGGCCGGGAACGGTTCGAAAGGAATGCGAGCGCGGCGAAAGCGAGCGGGCGGACGCCGTTCATGGCCGGGCCAACGCGGCGATGCGGTCCAGGTCCTGCCGCTCCATGCAATCGAAATGGCCTTGCGGGCACTGCTCGAAACCGATCTTGGAGCAGGGACGGCAGCCGAGGCCGGCCACCTCGCTGATGTGCGCCCGCTCGGGATGCTGGGGGATGTAGGGCCCCATGCCGAAGAGCGGCACGGTGTTGCCCCAGACGCTCACCACGCGCTTGCGGAAGGCGCTGGCCACGTGCATCGCGCCGCTGTCGTGCGCGATCACGCTGTGGGCTTGGCGGATCAGGGAGGCCGACCCGAGCAGGTCGTACCGGCCCGTGGCATCGTAGGCCCGGCCGCCCACGGCATCCGCGATCCGGCGTCCCACCGGCTGGTCCTCGGGGCCCCCGATGATCGTCAGCGGGCCGTCGATCTTCTCCGCCAGCGCCACCAGCTGGTGGGGCGGCAGCCGCTTGGTGGCGTGCGCGCCGCCGATGCAGAGCGCCACATAGCCGGCGCGGTGGGTGGGCGGCAGCGAGAGCGGGTCCACCTCGCTTCCCGGCGGGAGGAACAGGTCCAGGCCCTGCCGGTCGTTCTTCACGCCCAGGTGCTCCACCGTGCTCAGGTAGCGGTCCACGATGTGCACGCGCGGCATCCGGTCCATCTTCAGGTTCACCAGCAGCCACTTCTGCACGTTCAGCTTGGGGAAGCTCTTCGCGGGCACGCCCAGCGCGCGCTTCACCCGCAGGGTGCGGGCGTTGTGGTGCAGGTCCACCACCAGGTCGAACCGTTCCCGGCGCAGGGCGGGCAAAAGTGCGCGGAGGTCATCGGTGAGCGCGTGCACCCGGTGGATATAGGGCGAGTGGGCCACCAGCGGGGCGAAGGCGGCCTTGGTGAGGAAATGCACCTCGGCGTCGGGCACCTGCTGGCGAAGGCAGCGCACCACCGGGGAGGTGAGCAGGATGTCGCCGATGGAGCTGAAGCGGATGACCAGGACCTTCACGGGCGGCAAAAGTAGGCCTGCCGGTCGGCGGTCCGGTCCATCGGCCGATCGCCGGATCGTCGGATCTTGCACCCCGATGTTCATCGATACGCACGCCCACCTGTACCACCCGCAGTTCGAAGCCGACCGCGCGGCCATGGTGCAGCGGGCCCTGGACGCCGGCGTGCACAAGCTCCTGCTGCCCAACGTCGACCACGACAGCATCGAAGCGATGCATGCCCTCTGCGCGGTCTACCCCACGGTGTGCTTCCCGATGATGGGCCTGCACCCCTGCTCGGTGGGCGAGGACCCCGCGGAGGGCCTGGCCGAGGTGGAGCGGTGGCTGCGCAAGGGCGGCTATTGCGCCGTGGGCGAGATCGGCATCGACCTCTATTGGGACAAGACCTGGATCGCGCAGCAACAGGAAGCCTTCCGCCAGCAGGTCCGCTGGGCGAAGGAGCTGGCCCTGCCCGTGGTGATCCACTGCCGCGAGAGCTTCCGCGAGACCATCGCCATCGTGGAGGAGGAGCACGACGCTCGCCTGCACGGCGTCTTCCACTGCTTCACGGGGAGCGCGGACGAGGCGCGCCGCATCACCGCGCTGGACGGGTTCATGCTCGGCATCGGCGGGGTCATCACCTATCCGAAGAGCGGCCTCGCGCAGACCATGGCCGCCGTGGGCCCGGAGCGCTGTGTGCTGGAGACCGACGCCCCCTACCTCGCCCCCGTGCCGCACCGGGGCAAGCGCAACGAGAGCGCCTATGTCCCGCTGGTGGCGCAGGCCCTGGCGCAGGCCACCGGCCGCACCGTGGACGACATCGCCCGCATCACCACCGCCAACGCCGAACAGCTGTTCCCCGCATGAGCCGTCCCTCGGTCCTGTTGATCTACACCGGCGGCACCATCGGCATGATGGCCGATGCCCGCAGCGGCGCCCTGAGCGCCATGGACCTGGAGCACCTGGAGGAGCAGGTGCCTGAGCTCGCGCGCATGGGCATCGCGCTGGAGACCGTGGCCTTCGAGCGCCCCATCGACAGCAGCGACATGTCGCCGGCGGATTGGGTCCGCATCGCGCGCCTGATCGCCGAGCGGTACGAGCGGTACGACGGCTTCGTGGTCCTGCACGGCAGCGACACCATGGCCTACACCGCCAGCGCGCTGAGCTTCCTGCTGGAGGGCCTGGCCAAGCCGGTCATCCTCACCGGCTCCCAGCTGCCCCTCGGCACCATTCGCACCGACGGCAAGGAGAACCTGCTCACCGCTATCGAGATCGCCGCCGCCAAGCAGGCCGACGGGCGTCCCATGGTGCCCGAAGTGGCCATCTATTTCGAGTACCGCCTGTACCGCGGCAACCGCACGGTGAAGGTGCATGCGGAGCGTTTCGAGGCGTTCCGCTCGCCGAACTGGCCCGTGCTGGCCGAGGCCGGCGTCCACATCCGCTACGACCGTGCGGCCATCGGGCCCGTCCGCGGCGGCCCGCTGAAGCTGCACACCACCCTGGACGACCGCGTGGGGGTGCTGTGGCTCTTCCCCGGCATCCAGGCCGGATGGGTGCGGGCCACGCTGGGCGCGCCGGGCCTGCGCGGGGTGGTGCTGGCCACCTTCGGCAGCGGGAACGGCCCTACGGACGCGGCCTTCCTGGAGGCTTTGCGCGAGGCCCGCGAGCGGCGCATCGTGCTGGTGAACACCACCCAATGCGTGGGCGGCCGGGTGGAGCAGGGCCGCTACCAGACCAGCCGGGCCTTCGTGGACATGGGCGTGGTGAGCGCCGAGGACATGACGGTGGAGGCGGCCGTCACCAAGCTGATGTTCCTCTTCGGCCAGGGCCTCGGCCCGGAAGGGGTGGCTGCCCACTTCGGGGAGCCGCTCTGCGGGGAACTGGCGCCGATGTGAGGGGCCGACCGCGTGCCCAGGAATGAACAAGCCCCGCTGTCGCGGGGCCGTTCGGCGGAGAGAGAGGGATTCGAACCCCCGATACCGTTTCCGGTATACGCACTTTCCAGGCGCGCGCCTTCAACCACTCGGCCATCTCTCCAAGAGTGGGCCGCGAAAGTATGAAAGTGCGTGGCCCCTCGGTCATGGGCCGTGGGACCGCCCCGTACGTCCCGTTCCGCTTGCAGGACCTCTCCGAACGATCATCTTTGTAAGGCACAGCGCTCCACTGTGCCCGGCCCGCGCCGCCCATGGGAGCCACCACCCCTAAGCACGCCGTCGCCCTTGTGGACGACCACACCCTGGTCCGCAAGGGGCTGGTGGGCCTTATCGGCTCCCTGGGCGATTATGAGGTGGTGCTGGAGGCCGGCAACGGCAAGGAGTTCCAAAAGGCCTTGAGCGGTGGCCCCCATGTGGACATCGCCATCGTGGACCTGCACATGCCGGTGATGGACGGCTACGACACCATCGCCTGGATCAAGGAGACCAGCCCCGAGCTGCGCGCCATCGCCCTCACCTTCGAGCATTCGGAGGACGCGGTCATCCGCGCGGTGCGGTCCGGGGCGCGGGGCTTCATCCTCAAGGACATCGAGCCGCTGGAGCTGAAGTGCGCCCTGGATTCGCTGATGCTCACCGGCTACTACCACACCGACCTGGTGCAGTCCGGGCTGATGAACAGCTTCGGCGGCCGCACCGCCCAGGAGCGCGAGCAGGCCCGGGTGCTGGGCATGATCACCCCGCGGGAGCTGGAGTTCCTCAAGCTGGTCTGTTCGGCCGAGGAGCCCACCTACGAGCGCATCGGCGATGTGATGGACGTGCACCGCCGCACGGTGGACGGCTACCGCCAGGCCCTCTTCGACAAGTTCGACATCAAGAGCAAGACCGGGCTGGTGCTGTTCGCGATGAAGTGGGGGATCGTGAAGCCGTGAGGCTTCGTGGAGCGGCCCGTTCCACAGGCACGACCGGACCTGCGCTAACAGGGCCGTGGTGGAAAACGGTCGCACGCATCAGGTCCGTCCCGCTACAGTGCTCTACCTTGGCCCCCGATTCTTCGAGGCCGCTCCACCTCGCACATACCGCTGCCCTCCTAGAGGGTGGCGCAAGGGGGAGCGGTCAAGCGTTGGAGCACGTGTAGCCGCTCTCCCATTTTTTTCAGGTATCGGCAAGATACGACAAACCCCGCCGGCCGGGGAGTGCCGTGCGAGGCCGTCGATCAGCGTTGGAGCACGCGTGGCTAGGACGCAACGGCCGTGGCGCGCGGTGCCTGGGGCCACTGGGCGGCCCAAAGCGGCTACCTTTGCGGCCCTTCAGGCCGCACCCGTCATGCCCCGCATCGGTCCCATCGAGCTCCCGGCGTTCCCGCTGCTGCTGGCGCCCATGGAGGACGTGAGCGACCCGCCGTTCCGCGCGCTGTGCAAGCGCCACGGGGCCGACCTGATGTACACCGAGTTCATCAGCAGCGAGGGCCTCATCCGCAAGGCGGCCAAGGGCCTGAAGAAGCTGGACATCTTCCCGGAGGAGCGGCCCATCGGCATCCAGCTCTTCGGCGGCAGCGAGGACGCGATGGAGGAGGCCGCGCGCATCGCCGAGGCGGTGGGGCCGGAGCTGATCGACATCAACTACGGCTGCCCGGTGCACAAGGTGGTGAACAAGGGCGCCGGCGCCTGCCTGCTGCTGGACGTGGACAAGATGGTGCGCCTCACCGAGAAGGTGGTGAAGGCGGTGAAGCTGCCGGTGACGGTGAAGACCCGCCTGGGCTGGGACGACAGGAGCAAGAACATCGTGGAGGTGGCCGAGCGCCTGCAGGACGTCGGCATCCAGGCGCTGTCGATCCACGGCCGCACGCGTGCCCAGCTGTACAAGGGCCCGGCGGACTGGACCCTCATCGGCGACGTGAAGAACAACCCCCGCATGCGCATCCCCATCTTCGGCAACGGGGACATCGACTCGCCGGAGAAGGCGCAGGAGTATGGCGACCGTTACGGCGTGGACGGCCTGATGATCGGCCGGGCGAGCATCGGCCATCCGTGGATCTTCAACGAGATCAAGCACTACCGGGCCACCGGCACCCACCTTCCCGAGCCCACCCTCGGCGACCGCGTGGACGCGGCACGCGAGCACCTGGAGCGCAGCATCGCGTGGAAGGGCACGTACGAAGGCATCGTGGAGATGCGCCGCCATTACGGCAACTACTTCAAGGGCCTGCCGAACTTCAAGGAGTGGCGGCTGAAGCTGTGCACGACCAACGGCGCCGAGGAGCTGTTCGCCCTGCTGGAGCAGGTGCGGGGCACCTATGCGGTGGCCGCCTGAAGGTAGCGGCGGCTGAGGCCGCGCAAGGGGACCCGCGCCGCGATCACGCCGATCGCCATCACCGCGAAGAAGATCAGCACCACGTCGGTCCAGAGCACCTTCACCGGATAGCTCTCCACCACGGAATCCTGCAGCGCCACCAGCCCGGTCCATTGCTGGATGCCGCAGATGAGAAGCCCGAACGCCAGGCCCGACAGCGTGCCCACGCCCACGATCAGCAGGCCTTCCAGGAAGAACACGTTGCGGATGAACGCCGGCGTGGCGCCCATGCCGCTGAGGGTGCGCATGTCCTGCCGCTTCTCGATCATCATCAGCGTGAGCGAGGCGATGATGTTGAACGCGCCGATGAGGCCGATGAAGAGGAGCACGGTGAAGGTGAACCACTTCTCCGTGGCGTTGGTGCGGTACATCAGGGCGTTCTTCTCATAGCGGGTCTTCACGCTGAACCCGGGCCCCACCAGTGCACGCACGTGCTTGGCCAGCGTTCTTCCGGACACGCCGGGCGCGGCTTGCAGCTCCAGGGCGTTCACGGCGTCGCCGTAGTGCAGCAGCTCCGCGGCCAGGCCGATGGGGGCGATGAGGTATTGCTGGTCGAACTCGAGGTTGATGGTGAAGGCACCGGCCACCGCCACGCGCTCCTGCTCGAAGGCATCGTCGCGGAAGCGGCTCAGCTTGCGCCCGCGCACCAGGGCATCGATCTCCAGGGGGCGCATCACGCCGTCGTCCTGCGGCACGCCCAGCTCGTCCTTCAGCGCGGCGCCGAGGATCACCAGGGGGCCGTTGCCCGTGCCGCCCAGCACCGCCTGGCCCGAGTACATGTGCTCCGGAAGCGCGCTCATGGCCAGGTACTGCGGCTCCACGCCCTTCATGGTGGCCACGGCCTGCTGGTCGCCGGAGCGCAGCAGCACGTTCTCCTCGATCACCCAGCTCGCGCGCGCCACCCCGGGCAGGGCCTGGACGGCCGCGAGGTCCACGCTATCGCGCGCGAACGTCTTGCCTTCCAGGGCGGTGATGGTGACGTCCTGGTCGAAGGGGCTGTAGAGGGTGTCCACCAGCTCGGCGATGCCGTTCAGCGTGCTGAGCACCACCACCATGGCCGCCGTGACCACCGCCACCACCACGATGCTGATCAGCGTGATGATGTTCACGGCGTTCTTGCTCCGCTTGGCGAGGAGGTAGCGCCGGGCGAAGAGCAACGACAGGTCCATCGATCAGGCGATCGCAGGGGTCATTTCCACGCCTTCACGATCAGTCCCGTGCCGGTGGCGTGCCGCGTGTGCGTGTCCAGCCAGTTGAGCACGAAGGCGATGGGGTAGGCGACGAGGTAATAGAACGGCAGGATGATGAAGAAAAGCTTGCTGGCGTTGAGCATCAGCAGCGGCCATTTCATGCTCAGGCGCCAGCTGACCTTGCCGGGAACGCCATAGCTGTAGCGCGCCTGCACCTTGCTGAAGCCGTTGCGCAGCAGCTTGGCCTCCAGGTCGTGGATGTTGTAGCCATCGCGCACGTGCTCCTCGATGAAGGAGCCGTCCTCTTCGCCGTGCACGTCGCTGCCGCCCTGGTCGCTGGGGGTGCTGATGATGAGCATGCCGCCGGGCTGCAGGGAGGTGCTGTAGCAGCGCAGGGCGGCCTCGTCCTCCAGGATGTGCTCCATCACGTCCACGCACACCACGAGCTCGAAGGCGCCGGGCCTTGTGAGCGTGGTGACATCGCCCACCTCGAAGCGCACCTGCGGGCGCCCGATGCGCTGGAAGAAGGTGTTGCAGTCGGCCACCTGCTCCTCCTTGACGTCGATGGCCGTGATGCGCCATTGGGACGAGAAGCCGCTGAGCCAGTAGCTGTACTGGCCGAAGCCGGCCCCGGCGTCGTAGATCATCAGCGCGCGGTCGCGCTTCCCCCGGGCCCAGGTGCGGAGCTCCTTGTGGATGTGCCAGGCGCGCAGCAGCAGCAGGTCCAGCAGGCGGTAGAACAGCTTGCGCAGCGCAGGGGTGCTGTTGAAGACGACGCCCAGGCGGCGCTTCACCGGATCGTACTGCATCGGTTACTTCTTCAGCAGGTTGTCGATCTCGGCGATGCGGTCCAGCGAATCGTCCACATAGAACAGCAGCTCCGGCACGATGCGCAGCTGCTTGCCCACGCGCCGGCCCAGCTCGCCGCGGAGCTGGTGCCCGTGCTCCTTGATGTTCGCGATCACGCCGGCCTTGTCCGGGGTGGGGAAGAGGCTGAGGTAGACCTTGGCCACGCCCAGGTCGGGGCTCACCCGCACGGCGGTCACGGTGATGAGGCCGCCGGGCAGGAAGTTCCGGGTATGGGCCTGCATCATCTCCGCCAGCTCGCGCTGGAGCAGGCTGTTCACCTTGTTCTGTCGTACGCTGTCCATGTTGACGCGTGGCGAAGATAGGCCCGCCGTGCGCGGCCGGGCCCCCGGGCTACCTTTGGCCGCCTTCCCGCCTGCCCCGCAGGCGCCACCGTCCATGCGCCAGTTCCTCCGCATCCTGCGTTACGGCCGCCCTTACCGGCGGTACGCCGTGCTCAACGGGGTGTTCAATCTGCTGGCCACGGTGTTCCACCTGCTGTCGCTGCTGCTCTTCATTCCCTTCCTGCGGCTGCTGCTGGGGCAGGTGGCGGCGGTGCACGAGCGGCCGGTCTTCACCTGGAGCAAGCAGGGGCTGCAGGACTTCTTCAACTGGGGCCTCACCTGGCTGATCGACCACCAGGGGCAGCTGGGCGCGCTGGGCCTCATCAGCCTGGCCGTGGTGGTGCTCTTCCTGCTGAAGAACATCTTCCGCTACCTGGCGGTGAGCGCGATCTGCGTGTACCGCAACCGCATCGTGCACGACCTGCGGTCGGCGGTGTACGACAAGATGCTCGAGCTGCCGCTCCGCTACCACAGCGGCGAGCGCAAGGGCGACCTCCTTTCGGTGATCACCAACGACATGCAAGTGCTGGAGTACTCGGTGATGTACTCGGTGGAGATGGTCTTCCGCGAGCCGCTCTCGGTGATCCTCTTCCTGGCCACCATGGTGACGCTCTCGGCCAAGCTCACCATCATCTCCCTGGTGCTGCTGCCCTTGAGCGGCCTGCTGATCTCGCGCATCAGCAAGAGCCTGCGCCGCCGGGGCACGCGGGTGCAGGAGAAGAGCGCCGACCTGCTGGCCCGCGTGGAGGAGACGCTCAGCGGCATCCGCGTGGTGAAGGCCTTCAACGGGGAGGCCTACATGCGCCGCCGCTTCGAGCGGGAGAACGAGCTGCTCACCCGCTCCAGCATCGCCCTGCTGCGCCGGCAGGACATCGCCTCGCCGCTGAGCGAGACCATGGGCGCGGCGGTGATGGCCGCGATGGCCTACATCGGCGGCTCGCTGGTGCTGGGCCCCGACAGCACCCTGAGCGGCGACAGCTTCCTCGGCTTCATCATCATCTTCTCCCAGTTGCTCACGCCGATCAAGGGCTTCTCGCAGGGCTGGAGCGGCATCGTGCGCGGCGGGGCCAGCGCGCAGCGCGTGTTCGACATGCTGGCGGTGGAGAACACCGTGAAGGAACGGCCGGACGCACGCCCCATCAGCGGGCTGAAGGAGGGCGTGGAGTTCCGCGACGTCACCTTCGCCTACGACGGCGCGCCCGTGCTGCGGAACATCTCCCTGCGCGTGGCGAAGGGCCGCAGCGTGGCGCTGGTGGGCACCAGCGGCGGCGGCAAGACGACGCTGGCCGGGCTGCTCCCGCGCTTCTTCGACGTCACCGGCGGGCAGGTGCTCATCGACGGCACGGACATCCGCGACCTGCGGATCGTGGACCTGCGCGGGCTGATGGGCATCGTGACGCAGGACAGCATCCTCTTCAACGACACGGTGGCGAACAACATCGCCTTCGGCAAGCCCGGCACCAGCGAGGCGGATATCCGGCGCGCCGCCGCCATAGCGAACGCCGACGGCTTCATCGGCCAGCTGGAGAGCGGCTACCAGACCACCATCGGCGACGGCGGCAACCGCCTGAGCGGCGGCCAGAAGCAGCGGGTGGCCATCGCGCGCGCCGTGCTGAAGGACCCGCCCATCCTCATCCTCGACGAGGCCACCAGCGCCCTGGACACGGAGAGCGAGCGCCTGGTGCAGGACGCGCTCTTCCGCATGATGGAGGGCCGCACGGCCCTGGTGATCGCGCACCGCCTGAGCACGATCCAGCACTGCGACGAGATCATCGTGCTGGACAAGGGCACGATCATCGAGCGCGGTACCCACGCGCAGCTCCATGCCGCCGGCGGGCAATACCGCAAGCTCTGCGACATGCAGGCGTTCGACTGAGACGCAGTGCTCATGGGCAGAGGAAGGCATGGGATACCTTGGGTCCCATGGACCACCGCGGCGAACGCATCTTCGGCCTCGACCTGATGCGCGCCGTCGCCATCGCGCTGGTGGTGCTGGTGCATGCGACCGACCTGCTGGCGGCCCATTGGCCGGGCCCTTCGTGGGCCGGCCGCATCGATGGGGTGGACCTCTTCTTCGTGCTGAGCGGCTACCTCGTGGGCGGCATCCTGCTGCGCTTCGCGGAGGACCACGGCCGTCCCTGGCACATACGCCTGCTCGACTTCTGGCAGCGCCGCTGGCTGCGCACCCTGCCGAACTACTACCTCTTCCTGCTCGTGAACCTCCTGCTGGCCTGGACGCACGTATCGCAGGGGATCGTCAACGTGAACACGCTGGCCTACCTCGTCTTCCTGCAGAACTTCCATGTGCCGCTGGACCTGTTCTACTGGGAGTCGTGGTCGCTGGCGGTGGAGGAGTGGTCCTACCTGCTGCTGCCGGTGCTGGTGTTCGCGGCTATCCGCGTGTTCCGCAGCGAGGTGCGCACCGCCTTCCTGTCGGCGGCGCTGGTGATGATCGCCGTGCCGGCCGCTCTGCGCCTGGGCATGGCCCCGGGCGTGCGCACGCTGGACGCCCGCGACCTGTACGTGCGGTGGATGGTGCCCACGCGCCTGGACACCATCGGCTTCGGGGTGCTGGCGGCCTGGTGCCACCGCTTCCTGGCGGGAGCCTGGGCACGCATGCGCCTTCCGGCATTGCTCGCGGGGGGCGCCGGGCTGTGGGCCGCCACGGCCTTCCAGCAGGAAGCGCACCTGTACTACCTCACCACCTGGTCCTTCACATGCGGCGGCGCGGCCATCGCGCTGTTCCTGCCCGTGCTGTCGGCCTGGCGGTCGTCCGCCGGGTGGACGGGTCCCGTGGCCTTCATCAGCCGCATCTCCTACGCGCTCTACCTGGTGCACCTGCCGCTGCGCTACCTCTTCTTGCGGCTGGTGGAAGGGCGATCGACGGCAGGCACCGTGCTGCTTTACGGCACCTACCTCGCGCTGTGCATCCTGGCCGCTGCGGCC
>JAFDZF010000057.1 GCA_018267055.1 Bacteroidota bacterium | reverse complement strand
TGAAGAGCAGCCCGTCCTTCGCCAGGCGCGTGAACTGCGGCGCCACGCCGCTGTCGCCCCCGAGCGGCTCGATCACGTCGGCCGTCCAGCTTTCCAGGAGGATCACCAGGATGTTGGGACGGCCCGCCTTGACGATGGAACGATGCGTCCCGCCGGGGAGCGCCCGCGCGGCGCGGAACTCGGCCTGCGCCTCGCCATCGGGCATCACCTGGTAGGGATTGCGTTCCAGCTCCGCCGGCTCCACCGCGATCTCCAGCGCGTTCCACACGCCGTTCAGCGCGGCCAGGTTCAGCACCGGGTGGCGCGAGAACCAGCTCCAGCTCTTGTCGATCGGCAGCTCCTGCGGGCCGCCGCGCAGGGCCACCACGCACAGCCCCGGCACCAGCACCGCCGCGGCGATGCGGCCGCCGAGCGCGCCCTGCGTGAACGGCCGGCGATGGTCGATGCGGCGCAGCAGCACGATGAACGTGAGGGCCTGGATGAGGGCCACGAAGAGCAGCAGCGCCAGCCGCGTCACCGAGAGCGAGCCCATCGCCTCCTTCGGGTAGGCCAGGTACGATAGGGCCTTGCGGTCGATCTTCGTTCCCCAGGCATCGAAGAGGCCGATGTCCGACACATTGATCAGCGCGCTGACGATGATCGTCGCGGTGAGGAAGCCGACGATGGCGCGGCGCGGCCACGTGCGGTCGGTGAACAGCAGGGGGATGCCCAGCGCGGACATGACGAGCAGGATGTACCCGCTGGCCGAAACGTCCATCGGCAGCCCCTTCCAGTGGCAGCGGAGCACTTCCGGCCACGGGATGCCCGCGAGCCGCTGGTGTGCGAAACCGAGGAACAGCAGGCGCTGCGCGAGGAAGAGCGCAAGCAGCAGCAGCAGCAGGGTGCCGAAATACCGGAAATAGGCCTTCACGAAGGGAGCGGGATCAGCGGGTGATGACGAGGGGACCCAGAGCCACCGGCGCGGTGCCGGGCCGTTCCACGGAGAGCATCACCGTTTGCGGCGCGATGCCGCCCACGTCCGTCCAGGTGCGCGGGCCGGTCAGCGGCCGGTCGATCAGCGTGCGGCCTTGCACGTCCCGCACCACCAGCCGGGTGCGTTCCGTGGATGCGCCGTCGGGGGCTTCCACCAGCACCACGTCGTCCGCCGGGTCGGGGAAATGGCGCCAGGTGCCGGCGGCAAGGCCTTTCTCCGCCACGCCGGTGCCCGACTTGCGCCAGCCGATGGTGTAGTCGCCGTTGGTCAGTCCTTGGAAGGTGAGCCGCGCCAGGCCGTCCGAATGGCTGCCGAGGAAGGAGGCCGATACGGCCGGATGCACCGCCCAGGGCATGCGCGCATCGGGCCGGTAGAGCACCACCAGGCTGTCCTCGCTGAAGGCCACGCCGCCGGTGGCCTGTACCAGGCCCACGTCCGTCGCGGTGTTCAGGCCCGCCCGGCCGTCGACGGTGATGCGTGCGCTGATCGCCGTGCCGGCGGGGAACGTGCCGGAGACCCGCCACCAGCGGTCCGGCGACACCTGGAAGGCGAAGGGTTCCTCGGTGCCTTCGTCCGCGGCCACCCAGTATTCCTCCACGCGCAGGGGCACCGGCCCGGTGAGCGCGCTGGTCTGCAGCCAGAGGTCGCTCAAGGCGAGGTTGGTGGCCCCCGTGGAGGTGAGGGTGTCCACGTCCGTGGTCACCGCCAGCGCGAGGCGGTCGTCGTCGTTCAGCCGCACCGCTGCGGGAGCGAAAGGGCAGGTCACCGTGGCCACGGGGAATTCGCCGTCCAGGTCGGCCAGGCTGCGGTGCACGGTGCCGTCCGCCGCCACGCACGTCACGGTCACCGGCACGTGGTGGTACAGGGCCGCCGGCCCGCGCACCTTCTGCTGTGCGAAGACCTGCACGCTGCTCTGCCCGCCCGCAGGGGCCACATGGAACGAGTCCACTTCGAACGCGGCCCATCCAGGCTGAAGGATCCAATCGTTGAAGAAGTCCGTCAGGTCCACGCCGGTGGCCGCCGCCAGGCTGTCGCGCAGCTCCATGCTGCTCATGTCGGTGTAGGCATCGTTCGCCAGCACGCGCTGGAAGCCGGTGCGGAACAGGTCATCGCCCAGGTAGCCGCGCAAGGTGCGCACGATGTCGGCGCCCTTCTTGTAGGAATGCTCGCCATAGGTCACCGCCTGGGGCACGTCCGCCAGCGCGAACCAGCCGCCGTCGAGCAGGTGCGCCTTCACCACCATGTCGTGGTGCACCGACCGCACGATGTCGAGGTAGGCGTCCTCGCCGTACAGGTCCTCCAGGAAGAGGTAGGAGCAGTAGTCCGCGAAGCCCTCGTTGATGTACATCTCCTCCGCACGCCGGCAGGTGATCAGGTCGCCGAACCAGTGGTGGCTGAGCTCATGCGCCATCAGGCGTTCCTCGGTGAGCGTGCCGTCGACCACGAAGTCCGGATAACAGATGTTGGTGGGGTGCTCCATCGCGCCTGCGCTGGTGAGCACGTAGCCCACGCGCTCCCAGCGGTAGGGCCCGAACCAGCGCTCATAGGTGTCGAACGCGTTCCGCAGGTGCAGGAAGGAGGCCTTCATCGCCGTGGTGTCGCCGGGATGGGCCACGAGCGCCACGGGGATGTCGATGCCGGCCGTGCTGGGGAACGTGTCGCGCGCGGCCGCATAGTCGGCGGCGGCCACCGAGGCCAGGTATGAGGGGATGGGCGCGGCGATCCGCCAGTGGGTCAGGCGCTCGCCGTTGCCCAGGTCGGTCATGTCCACCAGCGCGCCGTTCGCGAACACCGAGCGGCCGCCATTGGTGCGCACCAGGAATTCGAAGGTGCAGCGCTCCACGAAGTTGTCGAAGCAGGGGAACCACGACCGGCCGAAGGAATGCGGCACCGCATCGAAGGCCACGCCCAGGTCGTACTGGTAGCTCGAAAGGGTGTAGAACCCGCCGAACCCGCTGGGGTCGGTCACCGGATCGCCGTGGTAATGCACGGTCAGGTCCAGGGTGTCCTCCGGGCCGAAGGTGCCCGGCAGGGCGATCCGCAGCTCTTCGCCGGGATGCGTGAAGGCGAGGCCGGCGCCGTCCATCGTCACCGAATCCACCGCCAGCACCAGCAGGTCCAGGGGGAGGGTGGTGATGCCATTGACCTTCGGGGTGAGGGTGAGCGTGGCGGCGGCGCTGATGATCCCGTTGGTGGCGTTCCGCAGGTCCAGGTCGATGCGGGTATGGAGGAGGTCGATGCTGTCGCTCCGGGTGAGGCTGCCCACCGCTTTCGGGCGGCCATGCTGCTCCAGGCGGCCGTCCGGAAGGGGCTGGGCCGAGGCGGGGGAGAGCAGCAGGCCCAGCGACAGGGCAAGGGCGGCATGTGTCGGCAGCATGAAGCGAAAGTAACCGCACTATCCGGCCCGGGCGTGCCGTTATCCCCCCGGTAGGATCCCTATCTTTGGACATAGGCCTTGCGTTCCTGCCGAGGCCCCACCCCTCCGCTCATCATGAAACCCAGCACTGAACTGCACGAGCTCATCCGGTCGCTCACCAAGTCGGAGAAGCGCTTCTTCAAGCTGCATTCGGCCCTGCAGAGCGGCGACAAGAACTACCTGCGGATCTTCGATGCCATCGACAAGCAGAAGGTGTACGATGAGGAGGCGGTGAAGAAGCAGTTCGCCAAGGAGACCTTCATCAAGCATTTCCCCTCGGAGAAGAACCACCTCTATAAGCTCATCCTCAAGGCGCTGCGCGCCTACCACGGGGAGGCCACCGTGAGCGGGCTGCTGAAGCAGGAGATCAAGAACATCGAGATCCTCTACGACAAGGCGCTCTACAACGAGGCGAACAAGACGCTCCACCGGGCCAAGCGCATCGCGCGTGAGAACGAGCGCTTCTACTACTGGTTCGAGCTGCTCAACTGGGAGAAGATGCTGCTCGAGGAGGCGTACGAGAGCGGCGAGTTCACCAAGGACCTCGACGCGCTCATCGAGGAGGAGCGGGACGTGATCGAGAAGCTGCGCAACCTGGCGGCCTACCACGTGCTGTACTCGAAGATCAACTACGTCTTCCGCAGCGGCGGCTATGTGCGCACCGACGAGGAGCACGCCATGGTGGAGGAGATCAGCGAGCATCCCCTCATCAAGGGCAAGAACACGGCCTTGAGCCACCGGGCCGCCACCATCTGCTACTACACGCAGGGCTTCTGCCACTGGGCCAAGCGCGACTGGCGCACCAGTTATGCCAAGTTCCTGCGGGTGAAGGAGATCCTCGACCAGCATCCGCTGATCAAGTCCGACCTGCCCAAGCGCTACGTGCGCACGCTGCACTACGTGGTGCAGTGCGAGATCGAGCTGGGCGACTTCAAGGCGGCGCGCGAGCACATCGACCGGATGCGGGAACTGCCCGAGGAGAACGGCTTCGGCGGCATCGACATCCAGGTGCAGGTGTTCAACGCAAGCTACCTCAGCGAACTGCGGCTGCTCGACCGCATGGGCGAGCACGGCAAGGCGCTGGAGCTGGTGGAGCCCATCCTGCACGGCATGGAGGACCTCGGCCCGCGCCTGCAGAAGGAGTACGAGATCGAGTTCTACTACCTGCTGGCCACCATGCACTTCGGCGCGGGCGAGGTCAACCGCTCGCTGTTCTGGCTGAACAAGGTGCTGAACGACCCCGAGCCCACGCTGCGGCAGGACATCTTCACCTATGCCCGCCTGTTCAACCTCGTGGTGCATTACGAGCTGGGCAACTTCGACCTGCTGGAGTACATCGTGCGCAGCACGCAGCGCTTCCTGAGCAAGCGCCACCGCGCCTACGGCGTGGAGGCCGCGCTGATCGAGCACGTGAAGAAGCTGGCCCGGGCCACGGCGCCCAACCTGAAGCGGGACCTCTTCCGCTCCCTGTACGACCAGCTGAACGAGCTGATGAAGGACCCCAACGAGAGCACCGTGCTCAAGTACTTCGACTTCCTCGCCTGGGTGGAGAGCAAGGTGGAGGGCATCAGCTTCTCCGAGGCCGTGCGCAACCGCTCCCGGCGCTCGCGCGCGGAGGCGTGAGCGGACCTAGTGCTCCTCCTGCTCGGAGGCCAGCTCCTTCACGCTCGTCACCTTGAACTCCGTGCGCCGGTTGGCCTGGTGCTCCTCCTCGGTGCACTTCGCACCGTTCGTGCAGCGGTTCACCAGCTGGCTTTCGCCATAGCCCCGCGCGGTCAGCCGATGCGGGTCCACGCCCTTGCGGATCAGGTAGTCCACGGCGCTCCTGGCCCGCGCGTCGCTCAGCACCAGGTTGTAGGTGTCGCCGCCGCGGCTGTCGGTGTGCGAGCTCAGCTCGAAGCTCATCTGCGGGTTGTCCATGAACACCTGTGCCAGCTTGTCCAGCTCCACGGCCGCATCGGGGCGGATGTTCCACTCGTCGTAGTCGTAATAGATGTTCCGCACCGCGATGGCCTTGTCCAGCACGAGCGAAGGCAGCTTCATGTCGGCGCGCAGCGTGGTGCTGGTGCTGAGGCCCTGGGTGCTCACCGGCCGCGTCTGCGTCAGCCGCCCGGGATGCCCGGCCTTCAGGGTGTAGCGCGCGTTGCGCTTCAGCTTGAACGTGAAGGCGCCGTCATCGCCCGTCATCATGGTGGTGTCGGACAGCGAGGGCAGCTCGGTCAGCGTCACCTCGGCGTTCGCCAGCAGCGCGTCGTCCTCATCGCCCATCACCGTGCCCGATACCAGCAGCACCGGCTCATTGACGAACAGCGTGTACACGCGGTCGGGGCCGGAGCGGTTGCTGCTGAGGTAGCCGCCGGTGCCGGTGCTGTCCAGCAGGAAGCCGAAGTCGTCGCTGGTGGTGTTGATCGGATAGCCCAGGTTCTGCGGCGACGACCACTGCCCGCCCTCATCGTGCGCCTCGAAGATGTCCAGGCCGCCCATGTTCTCGTGCGCGGTGCTGGAGAAATAGAGCACGTCGCCGTTCACCGTGGGGAACATCTCGTTGCCGCTGGTGTTCACCGTGGGCCCCAGGTTCTCCGGCGTGTTCCAGCCGGTGCCGTTGTCCACGCACTTCCAGATGTCCGTGCCTCCGAGGCCACCGGGCATGTCGCTCACGAAATAGAGCGTGCGCCCGTCCTTGCTCAGCGCCGGGTGCCCCACGGAATAGCTCTCGCTGTTGAAGCCGAACTCGCGGATCTCGCCCCACTCGCCCTTCTCGTCCAGCTGGGCGCGGAAGAGCTTCAGGTGGCTCACGTTCGCCGCGTCCTTGTGCAGCTTGCGGGTGTAGTAGTTGCTGCGGGTGAAGTAGAGCGTACGTCCGTCCTTGCTCAGCACCGCGGGCCCTTCGTGGTAGGGGCCGTTCACGTCGCCCTTGATCTTCTCCGCGGGGCTCCAGTTCGCGAGCGTGTGCTTCTCCACGTAGTAGAGGTCCAGGAACGACAGGCCGTTCCAGGGGTTGGCCTTCTGCAGGGAGGCGCTCTGCTCGCCGGTGATGAGCAGCCCGTTCCGGTAGGGCACGGCGGAGAATGCCGTGCGGATGCCGGGCAGGGGAAGCTCACTGATGGTGAACTGCGTGCTGTCGCGGTAGAACGAGCGGTAGCCCTGGCATGAGCCGAGCAGGTCCAGTGCGGCGCCGTCCTCGGGCCGTTCGTTGAGCACCGCCAGGAAGCGGCCCTCGGCCTGCTCCCAACGCCCCAGCGACATCAGTACCTGGCCGTAGTGGAACGCCTCTTCGCCGCTCAGGGGCGCGATGGCGTCGGCGGCCTGGTAGTGGGCGGCGGCCTGCTCCGCGTGGTTCTGCTTGCGGGCCGCCTCGGCCGCACGCACCAGCACGCCGCGGTCCTGGACGTGGTCCAGCGCCTTCGTGTAGTGCCGCTCCGCTTTCGCATAGGCCATCAGGCCGTACGCCTCATCGCCCTTGCGCACGTGGTAGTTCGCGCACGAGGTGAGCAATGCGGCGCCGGCGGCGATCCCGATGCACATCGGGAGCAGGGTCGGGGAAAGGGGACGCATCAGAAATAACGCGGTGTTTTGATCTTGATCGGGTCGCGGCCCAGGTCGATGCCCAGCATCACCTCGTGCGAGCCATGGGTGTAGTCGCGCAGCCGCGAGGTGGTCATGTCGTAGGCGTAGCCCACGCGGAACATCGGCGATACCTGGTACTCGACCATGCCCACGATGGCATCGCCGGTGCGGTAGCCCGCGCCGAGCCAGAAACGCTCCTTGTACAGCACGTTGCAGTTCAGGTCCACCTCCGCCGGTGCATGCTGCTGGTACTTCACCAGCACGCTCGGCTTCAGGTCCACGTCCTCGCTCAGTGTGAACACGTGGCCGGTGTAGAGGTAGAAGTGCTGCTCGTAGTAACGCTCCCTCACGTCGGCCACCTTCGTGGCGATGCGCCCGTCCGCGGCGTAGATCGTGGGGACGGACAGGCCGATGAACGAGCGGTCGTCGTGCCAGTAGACGCCGAAGCCGAACTTGCCCACCACGGCATTGCTGATGTTCTGCTGGTAGAGCGGGTCCTGCTCGTCCCAGTAGACCAGGTCGCTGAGCCGCGCGGAGTAGAGCGAGATCCCCGCCTTCAGGCCGAAGGCCAGGTGGCCGTTCGCGCCGGTGCGCAGGCGGTAGGCGTAGTGGCCCGCCATCTCCAGGTCGCGGCTCACACCGATGGCGTCGTGGGCGAGGGTGAAGCCCAGGCCCATCTTGTCGCCGAGGAAGGGGCCGTCGATGCCCAGCAGGCTGGTGCGCGGCGCGCCGTCCACGTTCAGCCACTGCTCGCGGTGGAGGAGGCTGGCACTGATGTAAGGATGGCTGCCGGCATAGGCGGGGTTGAGGAAGAGCCCGTTGAACATGTACTGGCTCACCATCAGCTCCTGCTGCGCATGCGCGGCCGGCATGGACATGGCCATGGCGGCGATCAGCGGAAGGGTGTGTCGGAGGCGCATCGGGTTCGTTCGTTGCATGGATCAGCGGCGGAGGTCCACATAGTTCTGCAGGGTGAGGTCGGAGCCCAGGCGGAGGATCACGAAGTAGGTCCCATTGGCCAGCTGGCCGCCCTGCTGGTTCTCGCCGCGCCAGTCGTTCGCATAGTTCAGCTGGTCGAACACCACGTTGCCCCAGCGGTTGAACACCGTGAGCTGGTTGTTCGGGTAGCCCTCGATGCCGCGCACCACGAAGGCATCGTTCTGCCCATCGCCGTTCGGGGTGAAGCCCGTCGGCATCGCGATGTCCATCGGCCCGTCCAGCACAAAGGCATAGGTCACCGTGCAGCCGTTCGCATCGGTGATCGTCACCGCATATGCGCCGGCGGCAAGGCCGTTGATGGTGGCCGTTGCGGCGCCCGTGCTCCAGCTGTAGGTGTAGGGCGCGGTGCCGCCATGGGGCACCAGGGCGATCGCGCCGTCATGGCCTTGGTAGGTGCTCACTTCGAAGCCGTTCGCATACCGCGTCACCACCGTGTCCGCGGTGAGCGCGTCCGGTGCCGCCACGGTGAAGGTGCCCGTCCAGGTGCAGCCGCTCGCGTCGGTCACCGTCACGCCGTAGCTGCCGCCCGGTAGTCCGCTCAGGTCCTCGTCCGTGCCGCTGGTGCTCCACAGGATGCCGAACGGCGCGGTGCCGCCCAGGATGCTGAGGTCGATCGCACCGGTCGCATCGGCGTGGCAGAGCGGAGCGGTCACGGTGCCGTCGGCGGTCACGCCCGGGGTGCCGTCCACCACCGCTTGCGCCGTGGCCGTGCAGCCGTTCGCATCCGTCACGGTGAGCATGTACGTTCCGGCGGGGATGCCCGTGGGGTCCTCCACGTCCGGTCCCGCGCTCCAATCCGTCGCATAGGGTGCGCTGCCGCCGGTGATGGTGGCGTCGATGGCGCCGTTGTCACCTCCGCACGAGGCATTGGTGGCGGTGGCGCTCGCCGCGAGCGGTTGCGGCTCCGTCAGCGTGACGCATGCCTGCGCCGCGCAGCCGTTCGCGTCGGTCACGTCCAGGCAGTAGCTGCCGGGAGCGAGGCCGCCGATCGATGTGGCCGCCGAGGTGAAGCCGTTCGGGCCGGTCCAGCTGAGGAGAAGGTCGGGGACGCCGCCGGCGATCGCCGCGGTGATGGCCCCGTCGTCCGAGCCCGCACAGCTGATGTGCGTGCCGGCGGGGAAGGTGTTCGCCGTGAGCGTCGGTGCCAGCGGCTGGGGGGGCGTCAGCACCACGTCCTGCGTCAGGACGCAGCCGTTGATGTCCGTGATCGCCACGGCATAGGTACCGGCGGCCAGGCCGCTCAGCGTGTCCGCGGAGGACGTGAAGCCGCCGGGGCCCGTCCAGGCGAAGGCGTATGCCGGGCTGCCGCCCGCAACAGTGGTGCCGATGGCGCCGTCGGTGGCCTCTGCGCAGCTCGTATTCACACCGCCCGTATAGAGCGACGTGCTGTAGGCCAGCTGCAGCGGCGTGGCAGGCTCCGTGAGGACGATGCTCGTCGCCACCGTGCAGTGGTTGGCGTCGGTGATCACCAGCTCGTAGGTGCCGGCCACCAGTGCGGTGATGTCCTCC
>JAFDZF010000056.1 GCA_018267055.1 Bacteroidota bacterium | reverse complement strand
CACGGACCACGCGGGCATCGCCACCCAGATGATGGTGGAGCGCCAGCTCAAGGCCGAAGGCAAGACCCGCCACGACCTCACGCGGCCTGAGTTCGAGCAGCGCCTGTGGGCCTGGAAAGAGCAGAACCAGGGCGCCATCGAGCACCAGCTCAAGCGGCTGGGCTCCGGCGTGGACTGGACCCGCAACCGCTTCACCCTGGACCCGGCGCTGAACCGCGCCGTGCGGCATGTGTTCGTGGAGGCCTACAAGCAGGGCCGCATCTACCGCGGGCCCCGCATGATCCAGTGGGACCCGGCGCTCCAGACCGCGCTTTCGGACCTCGAAGTGAAACACGAAGAGCGGCGCGGCAAGCTCTGGCACCTGCGCTACCCGCTGGTGGATGGACCCGTGGGTGGCGTGGCCGACATCGTCGTGGCCACGACGCGGCCCGAGACCATGCTCGGCGACACGGCCGTGGCCGTGCATCCGGAGGATGAACGCTACACGGCCCTCGTCGGCAAGCTCCTCCAGCATCCCATCACCGGCCGCCAGATCCCCGTGGTGGCGGACAGCTTCGTGGATCCCGAATTCGGCACCGGCTGCGTGAAGCTGACGCCCGCCCACGACCCCAACGACTTCGCCGCGGGCCAGCGCCTCAAGCTGCCCAGCCTCACTGTCATCGGCTTCGATGCGAAGATGACGAAGGAGGCAGGTATCTACGCGGGCCTGGATCGCTTCGAGGCCCGCAAGAAGATCGTCGCGGACCTGGAGGAGCAAGGCTTCCTCGTGAAGGTCGAGGACCACACCAACAAGATCGCCCTCAGCGATCGCAGCGGCGCGGTGCTGGAGCCGCTCGTGAGCGAGCAGTGGTTCATGGATGTGAAGGAAGCCGCCGCCCAAGCGCTGGCCGCCGTGAAGGAAGGCCGCATCCAGTTCACGCCCGAGCATCATGTGGCGGTATGGGAGCACTGGCTCACGAACATCCAGGACTGGTGCATCAGCCGCCAACTCGTGTGGGGCCACCGCATCCCCGCCTGGACCTGCGCGAAGTGCGGCGAGCTCCATGTGGCGATGGAAGGGCCGGAGGCTTGCGCGAAGTGCAGCGGCTCCGATCTGGTCCAGGATCCCGACACGCTGGACACCTGGTTCTCCTCCGCCCTCTGGCCCTTCAGCGTCTTCGGTTGGCCCGACGAGACCCCGGACCTCAAGCGCTACTACCCGACGAGCGTGCTCATCACCGGCTACGACATCCTCTTCTTCTGGGTGGCGCGCATGGCCATGGCGGGCCTCACCTGGATGGGCGAGGTGCCATTCAGGAAGGTCTACTTCAACAGCCTCGTGCGCGACGCCTCGGGCCAGAAGATGTCCAAGACCAAGGGCAATGTCATTGATCCCCTGGAAGTGATGGACGAGTTCGGGACGGATGCCTTGAGGTTCAGCCTCGCCATCATGGCCGCGCCGGGCACGGACATCGCCATGAGCCCCGCGCGCCTCGAAGCCAGCCGTAACTTCTGCAACAAGCTCTGGAACGCCGCCCGCTTCGTGCAGATGAACCTCACAGACGAGGTGACGCTCGCGCTGGAGCCGGAGCTGGGCGAGGCCGAGTTCTGGATGATCGGACGGCTGCGCGGTGAGCTGGGCGCGGTGGACGAAGCCCTCGAAGCCTTCCGCTTCCACGACGCCGCGGACCGCCTCTACCACCTCGTCTACGACGATTTCTGCGGCACCTACATCGAGCTGGCCAAGGTGCAGCTCACCAGCGGCAACCCAGCCCAGAAGGCCGCCATCCTCCACTTCTTGGACATCCTGCTGCGGGCCCTGCACCCCTTCGTGCCCTTCCTCACCGAAGAGATTCACGAAGCCGTGATGGCGGAACGGCTGCCGAAGGGCGAACCCGCCCTGTTGGCGGAGCGGAGCTGGCCGCTGGCGCACCCTCTCCTCGCCCGTAAAGGCGGGGATCCCACCCTGGTCCCGGCTTTCCAGGAAGCCCTCAGCACGCTGCTGCGCCTCAAGGCCGAGAACGGCGTGGACCCCGCCAAGCGCGTCGCGGCCCTGTGCACCGTCGCGCGGCTCGCGCCCTTCGCGGAGGCCCTGAAGGCCATCGCCCGCCTGGAAAGCGTCGCCTTCGTGGACGGCGACCTGGCCTCGCCCACCCGCGCCGTGGCCGTCGTTTCCGGTGGCGCGGTGGCCCTGGAACTGGCGGGCCTCAAGGACCCGGCGGCGGAGAAGGCCAAGCTGGAGAAGGAACGCGCGAAGCTGGAGCAGGAACTGGCCACCCTCCAAAGCCGCCTCGGCAACGCCCGCTACCTGGAGAAGGCTCCCGCCGACGAAGTCGAGAAGGCCAAAGCTCTCGCTGAGGAGAAGGCCGCGCGCCTCGCGCAGGTTACGGCCTTGCTTGGATAAAGGGTCATCCACAGATTTCACCGATTACACCGATTTCAAAAAGCGGCCAAATCGGTGAAATCGGTGGAATCTGTGGATCGTTGTCTTCTTTCCCTTTGCTTCGGTGGCGTCTTCGCGGTGAACTGGAAGTTATGACGAAGTCCTACTACGCCGGCATGGACCTGGACGCCCCTTGCGGGCGCTGCAAGCAGGAGACGCGGCACCGCGTCGTAACGATCACGGATGGCGTGCCGCTGGATCTCATCTGCATGAGCTGCAATTCCAAGCACAAGTTCCGTGCGGAGAAGCCCGTGTCTCTCTCCACGCCCCGCGCCCCGCGCATCGCCGCGCCCCGGGCCGCCTCCGGTGGTAGCCAGTTCCAGCGCCTCATGATCGAGGAGCAGGGCGGGGCCAGTTCGCGCCCCTACGCCGTCGCCACCCGCTTCGAAGAAGGCCAGTGGCTCGACCACCCCAGCTTCGGCCTCGGCCGCGTCATGAAACGCCTCGGCAAGAAAGTGGATGTCCTCTTCAAGGACGGGCTGAAGACCCTGGTGAACGGGTAAGGTTTTATAACCGCAGATTCCACTGATGGCCGCAGATTGAAAGCAGGCAAGCCACTGCTTCTCGTTTTAGAATCGGCGTCATCTGCGGAATCTGTGGTTGAGGCTTTAGACTCTTCCCATGGCCACTCCCCGTGTCTCCGCCGCTGGCGGCTTTGCCGCGCTTCGCTATGTCCTGAAGAAGGGCCAGAAGGTCGGGCTCTGGAAGCTGTGGACCCGCATGCGCTCGAAGAACGCGTGCAAGACCTGCGCGGTGGGCATGGGCGGTGCGCGGGGCGGCATGGTGAACGAGGCGGGGCACTTCCCGGAGGTGTGCAAGAAGTCCGTGCAGGCTCAGGCGGGCGATATGCAGGCGGCGATCCCCGAAACCTT
>JAFDZF010000055.1 GCA_018267055.1 Bacteroidota bacterium | reverse complement strand
TGCCCGCGCGGTCAGTGAGTTCATCTACCTGGAGGCGCCGGCGCACTTCGCCGGTGTCGGCGCTTCCTATGAGGAGTTCCAGAGCGTGACGGATGAAGAGGTGGTGGAAGCCTTGCGCGCTTGCGGGACCCGCTCGGCCGCTTGAGGGGCTCCCGGATCAATGCAGAAGGCCGACCCGCGATCGCGGATCGGCCTTCTGGTCCGTTCGGTGGAGCCGTCGGTCTACCGCACCACCTGCACGGCGATGCTCTTCAGCAGTTCCGCGCTGCACAGGGTGAGGTGGTAGGTGCCGTTGACAAGGCCTTCGGTGCCGAGCACGGTGCGGTCGCTGGTGAGCACGCCGGTGCGGAGCGCGCGGCCGGTGGCGTCGGTCAGCGTGTACTCCACGCGGCGGCCGGCCGCCTGGCCCAGGGCGATGGTCAGCATGTCGGCGGCGGGGTTCGGGCCTACGGTCACCGTGGCGAGCACCCCGGCTTCGGCGATGCCGCTGGCGGTCTCCACGTCGGCGGTCATGCGCGGCTCGATGTGGTACTTGTAGATGCCGGTGTGTACCTGCCACCGCCATGGAGCAAGGAATTCACTTCGAACACCTGACCGCTGGCTAAGGTGAGCATCGCGGAGAACGACATTCAACATGGGTGTGAATCTGAAGTAGAACTAGGCAAATCGGGTGAATAGTGGTACTGCTCATGCTCATGTGATCGCGATAAAGGAGTTCGTTGCTCCTTATTTTCTGCTCTTTAAGTGAAGGACCGTTTATTTCGCCGTCCCCTAGCCCATCGCTCTCAAATGTGTTACTCCCTCCGGCCTGCGTCGATTGCTTTGGCTTTAGCGTTATCTGTCGCATACCTCCACGCGCAGATCGTATACATACCCGAGATCACCGACGCGACGATCATCTCACGTACCATCGATGTGAACAAGCCGGTGGGTCTCACTCCGGGTACCCCTGGTGTGACATCGAACGGAGCGGCTACATATACCATACCCCTCGCCGTTCCTCCCGGGACCAATGGCGTGCAGCCTCAATTGGCCTTGGCCTATAACTCATATGGCGGTGATGGTCTTCTGGGCCTGGGATGGAGCCTGGCCGGGCTTTCCATGGTGCAGCGCGTGGGATCGGACAACTACCACGATGGCGGTATCAACGCACCGGTCAAATTCACGACCGCTGACCATTTCGCCCTGGACGGCCAGCGTCTGGTGAACATCTCGGGGACATACGGTACTACCGCAGCCGTCTACGACACGGAAGTGGCCCAGTACGCCTATATCAAGCAGGTCGGCACGTTTGGTAATGGTCCTGCGGCGTTCACGGTGGTTACGAAAGGTGGCAACACGGCCTCCTATGGAAAGATCGACGAGGCTAGCGCCGGTGCACTGGTCGTTCGCTCCTCCGGTTCCGAGGCCATTGGCTGGCTGCTCTGTGAAGTGAAGGACCCCTTCGGGAATGCCATGCGGTTCATCTATTCGGACAACAGCCTAGTGGAAGCCAAGCGCATCGTCCGGATCGAGTACACGAGCAATCCCGCTCAAGGGATCGCCGCGTACAACACGGTGGAGTTCGACTACAACGGCCGCACGGACAAGACCACGGTCTTCGCAGCGGGCTCGCAGATTGACAATGGCTTCCTGCTTCAGCGCATTGATGTGAAGGCCGAAGGGGTGCTGATGAAGCAGTACGACCTGAAGTACACCAAACGCCATCAGGATGTATCCTACCTGGCCGAACTGGTGGAGCATGGGGTGGGTGGTGCCTCGTTGAACACCACCATCTTCAAGTACGGCGATTTATTGACAGTGCAGGAAAGTCAGACATCGGGAACCACGTCCGTGGGGCAGAACAACCAGTACGTGGACCTTTTCCCCGGTGATTTCGATGGCAATGGGATGTCCGACATCCTGAAGGCTTATTTCTACTACGATGGTCAGGGCATCAAGAAGCACTCCGGGTTCGAGGTGTACTTGAACGGAAGCACCACATACACCTACGACTATGCGTTCCCAGTGGGTACGCTGGCCCTGATCGAAAGGAAGGGTGGCGATCAGCAGCTCCTGTTCAGCGATGTGAACGGTGATGGCCGGGACGATATCGTGGCCACCGTCATGACCTATGATGCGGTGAACCAGAAGTATATGCTTTCCGGCGTCCAGGTGTGGCAAAGCCTGTCCCAAGCGAACGATGCGGACTTCACCCTTTCCTCCATCGGTATCCCGGACAATACGGTGAAGTGGCTCTATCCGCAATCACCACGGGAGTTCCTGATCCCCGGCGATTTCGACGGTGACGGTTCCGCTGAGCTCGCCCTGTTCGTCTACAGCAGCAATTGGAACTCGCACAAGACCTACCTCTGGCGTGCCAGTGGACCCTCCTGGACCCTTCAGAACATGGGTACCATCACCATCGACAACCATTTCGGAAATGGGAAACGCATCAACGTATGCGATATCGATGGGGACGGGAAGCTGGAACTGATGTCGCGCAATGACACCTATACCGATCAATGCATGATCGTGGGCATGGCCAGTGCGAACACCTGGGGCCTTGTGTTCAGTGCTGCTGCGCCCCGGGCGGACCAAGTGATATTCCCCGGCGACTTCAATGGTGATGGCAAGCACGACTTCTTGATCAAAACGAACAACACCACTTGGTACATCAATTACTCGACCGGAACAGGATTCACGACCCTATATCCCTATACGATGTCACCGACACCGGGCGCCAATGACCAGGTGATGGTGGGGGACTTCAGCGGCGACGGCAAAAGCGACATCTTCCTCGGCTATTACAACTCTGCTACGAGCCAATGGCGGATGAGCCTGGCCTATTCCATGGGCCTGCGAAGCGGAGCCCCGGCGTTCGAGCTGAAGAACTTCCTGTCGCCAACGGCGATCGTCAGCCTGACCATGGGCGACCTGAACGGGGACGGCAAGGCGGACCTTCTCAACCGGCACGACTACACGCAGCCTGCTCGATTCCTGCGGTTCAATGTGAGCACCCACGAAAGGCGCTTGGACAAGGTGGTGGACGGGATGGGTGGACTGGCCGATTTCGACTATCTGTTCCTTACCAATCCAGCGGTCTATTCGGAAGAGACCGAAGTGTTCGAGTCACCGGACAATGACTTCGACATTCCCCTCCCCCTGGTCTGGAAAATGAAGGTTTCCGACGGCATCGGCGGAACGAACACCATCACCCACACCTACAAGGACGCTTGGGGCTGGCGTAACGGCCCCGGGTTCAGTGGGTTCACCAAGCACATTGTTTCCGATGCGGCGGCCGATCGCCGGATCGAGGAGCGGAGCGCCCCGAACCCGAACGTAGCTGGCATGTTCCCCGCCGGAGGGGATGTCACCGATATCTCCACGAACACGATGCTTTCCGGTCGAGCGGTCACCGGTGGCCCGTATACGCTTGGTGCCATGCGGCGCTATGAGTACCGTATGCAGACTTCCACGGAGACCGATTTGCTGGCCAGTACTCAGGTCACCCAGGAGAACCTGCTGTGGGATGCCTACGGGAACGTCAAAAGCGCACGGACCAGCACCGCCGGTATCCTGGTCACGGAAACGGTCAGCCCGACCTTCGGCACCTACGGCCCCTATCCGTATCCGTCCAAACCCGCCACGGTGCAGGTGACCCATACCCGTACGGGGGCACCCGCGGTGACGGCGACCACTGGTTACACCTACTCCGGGACCACCGGAGCGGTCACCCAGATGGTCGAGTTCCAGGACAAGTCGATCAAGACCACCACGGACTACCTCCACTGGCCTACCGGGAACCCCAAGCAGACCATCGTTTCCTACACGGGCCTTGCGACCAACGACCGGCGCGTGAACGGCTGGACCTACGACACCCGCTATCGATACCCGGTCACAGCCACCAAGCGCTGGAACAATGCAGGCACGCTGGTGGACGTCACGGAGTCGTTCACCTACGATCCGAAATGGGGCGGTGTGCTCACCATGCTGGGCAGTGACCAGTTGCAGACCACCTATACGTATGATGCATTCGGGCGCCTGGCTTCCGTGTCGGCTCCCTTCATCCCGGGAACGCCCCGTTACAATGTCACCCACCAATTGGTGTGGGATGTCGTTCCGGCGGAGCAGAAATACTACTACAAGCTGGTCAGCGATCCCGGCGGGCCGGACGTGAAGACCTGGTACGACCTGCTGGGCCGTGAGGTGGAACGGCAGACCGCATCCTTCGCGGTGAACGCCTGGGCCAAGAACAACACATCCTACGATGCTGCGGGACGTGTGGCTACCACCACGCTGCCTCGGTTGACCGGGGAGACCGCGCAGACCATTACCAACACATATGATGACCTGGGCCGTCTACAGACCGCTGCCAACAGCTTCAGTGGGACCACGACCTATGGGTATACCTATGCCGGTGGCAAGCTCACGGCATCGGTGACCACGCCGGCGAGCCATGTAAGCACTACCACCACCGATGCGACCGGAAAGACGACCGGCGCGCACGACGATGGCGGGGACCTTATCTATACCTACGACAGTTGGGGCAACCTGCTTACCGTTGTCCACGGCTCTCTCACACAGGCGACCAATACCTACGACGTGTATGGTCGGCAAACGAAGCTGGTGGATGCGGACGGGGGGACCACCGAGTACCTCTATGATGCCTTCGGCCTGCTCACCTGGCAGAAGAACGCCAATACCCAGGTGACCACGTTGGTCTACGATAACCTGGGACGGCTGAAGACGCGCACCGAGCCGGAGGGGACGACGACCTGGACCTATTACTACCAGGGGGGGAAATTCATTGACGCGCCTGCCTCTGTGGTAGGCCTAGGTTATTCACTGACCTATGACTATGATGAATTCGGCAGGCTATTCCAAGAGTCCAGAGCGGGTTTGGGTAAGCAGTATCACTATGATACGTTCGATCGCGTGGACTTCTTCCAAGTGGATCAAGACCCGATGCAAATACAGGTGGATTACGCATATACGGCAGAGGGGCACTTGAATACCGTGAAGGTGGGTACTGAGACGCTTTTCCAGGGCTTATCCATGAATGGGCTCGGTCGATACAAGCAATACACTTTGGTCGACGGCAATACAACGACGGTCACATATGATCAACAGTATCCCACACGGATTCAAGCACCAGGTGTGCAGGATCTGAACATGGCGTACAACTATGCTACGGGTAATTTCACCTACCGCTGGGACAAGATCAAGACCCGGAAGGAGGATTTCACCTACGATGCACTCAATCGGCTCACCGGTGCGCAGGCCAATGTGGTGAATGCGTCCGGAGCGGTCACTACTGCCATCGCCAACCTGACCTATTCCTATGATGGGAGCGTAGGTGGGATAACGAAGGGCAATTTGATCCAACGTGGTGACATCGGCAAGTTCAACTATAGCAATGCCCATGCACCCACCCGGGCATTCGGCACAACGCCAGGAAGTACTGCCCCGGTGGCCATTTCCCCATACATGCAGACCATCACTTATAGCTCGTTCCTACAACCTGTCACCATCAATGAGGCTGATGCGGGTAGTGGCCAAGTGCTGACCCATGCTTATGGTCCGGATCACCAACGAGCAAAGAGCACTCGGTGGAGCGGCTCCGATTATCCGGGCGGTCCACCGCTCGAAGAGCGCTGGTACGGCAATGGTCTCGAACGGCAACGGCTTGATGGCGACCCCGGCCAGGATAACGTCATGCTCTACGTAGCCGGAGGGGATGGTATCTGTGCCATGATCGTTGCCACACGGATCGGAGGGTTGAGCCAGACGCTCTATGCCGTCTACAAAGATCATCTGGGAAGCATCATAGCGGTCACGAGGAAGGTGAACGGGGTGGTCACCACCGTGGCCGAACAGAACTTCGATGCGTGGGGCCGAAAGCGTAACCCGGCCACCTGGACTTATACAGGCCTTCCGTCCACACCGAAATGGTTATACCGTGGCTACACTGGCCATGAGCATGTTGAGCCTTTTGGGCTTATCAACATGAACGGTCGGATGTACGACCCATTGAACGGGCGGATGTTAGCGGTGGACAATTATGTGGAGGCGACATTTGGAACACAGGGCCTCAACCGGTATTCATATGCGGGGAACAACCCCCTGAAGTTCAAGGACCCTGATGGTGAACTTCCCCATATCGTCATCGGGGCAGCGATTGGTGGGTTTGTCAACCTCGGCGTGAAGGCTTGGAACGGACAGATCCACGGTTGGAAGGATGGCTTCAAGGCGTTCGGCGTAGGTGCTGCGGCTGGTGCCATTGGTGCAGCTACTGGAGGCATGGCCTTCGCGGCTGCTGGAGGAGCGGCTGGGGGGGTGGGCGGCTTTTGGGCTGGAGCCGCTGCGGGAGCCTCAGGTGCGGCCTTCAGCACTCCGGTTTTGAGCTATGGGAATACCGCTGCCTTCGGTGATCCGACATTGACATGGCAGGAGTACGGCATATCGATCGTTGCCGGAGGTGTTTTTGGGGGAGCGTTCAATGGCATCGCTGCGCGCTTGAACAAGAGGGATTTTTGGAACGGGAAGCTGCCGGCTGACCAGTTCGACAATCAACGGATACCGGAATTGCTCCCTCCTCCGCGAGAACGGAGCATAGGTTCTTCAAGAGGCCCCATGAATTCGAGGGGACAGCAGGCCCTTGTTGATTTCGAGGAGCCCATAATGACCCAGTTCGATGAGGGGCCGGTCCCAAGTCAATGGTCACAGCTGAGAGGAGATCTTCCTTTTTCCAAGGCTCAGGTCTGGAGAAAATTCGGCGAGCACTATTCCCAAATGGGGCTTACCCATGGTCAAGAGGGATATGGCAAGTATTTGGATATTGCCAGGTCGGTTTATCGCGACCCCGCTATCATCAAGTCCTTCCCGATGACTTCTAATTTCTATAGGGGCGAGACTTGGCTCATGAGAGATGGGATTCTTCTGCGTCTAGACCAAAGTGGTTCCTTCAGAAGTTTATATCCGATCCATTGATGATGCGTATCCCAATTGACATAAGTTCGATTTTCGGATCAGGGAGCATCATCATTGGCTTTCATCAGAATCGTGCAGCTACGGATCAATGGATAGATAGATTTTCAAAATTGGAGGGCTCCGGTACTGTTCTGTCTTCAGCCTTTGATGTACATACGAATGAGGTTCTATGGGATGGTATTGGAGAATTGGTCGGACCAAGTTGGATTCATAGGTCCATTATTCCATTAAAAGGACAGAATATCATCGTGGATTATTTCAGGGGTATATGTTTGATAAGCTTTTTGTCACGAACAGAGATTGATGAACACGCCTTGCTAATGGTACTCCATTATATTCATAATGGGAAAAAAGCGGCTGCTGTCGCCATTGGATTTGAATTGGATGTTTCTCATGACCAAGTGGAGGTATGGCTAGAGAAGGGGCTGCCAGAAGATGGATTGAATAGTGGGCCGATGGCGATTATCCTAATTTCGGGTGTAAATCCTATGAGATTAAGCCGATATGACTTCGGTAGTATCCAATTGAACAAAGTGGAGCGAGCAGTGGAATTTATTTTGGATCGAATATTGCAAATACTGGCCGGTGCTGGAATGCATAGATAGCTAGGCGACGAATCGGAGGGGAATGGACTTGTATCGGGCTTTCTGTAAGCTGTGGTTTCAGCGCTTCTCTTAATCCGAGGTGCTCGAAAGTTAGAGTATCAATCTCGCATTTGTCCCTGTTTCCGAGGTTAAAGACGAGTAGCAATGCCCAAGAGATTATATGTGATAATCACATCTCAAAATGTGCAAAAAAGCAGCTGCTCGAAATGAACGCTCTGTCTAATGGCACATTATGGCTGTTGCAAGCCATCGAAATGTTCTTCCGCGATAATCTGGTCCAAGAGTCGGATAATTTTGCCCTGGGGAAGAATTGCCGATTAATAAAATCGGTGAGATGCTATAGGAAGATGCTAGAAGCGGAGTGAGATTGTGTCTGATTATTTAACACTATTCCACCACGAGCGACCGCACCAGCATCTCGTCCCCGCGGACGAGGCAGAAGTTGTAGAGGCCGGCAGGAATCCCCCCAAGATCCAGTTCCAGGCGATCGCCCGTGAATGCCCCATTGCGCACACGGCGCCCTTGGCCATCGTAGAGGTCATAGGTGGCTTGGTCGATCGCTGTGGTCAGCGCGATGGTGATCCGATCCGTGGCCGGGTTGGGGAACAGCTGGAGGGCCAGGGGCTCCAAGACCCGCTCTTCTTCCGTCATGCTTTTGGTCAGGCTGCTGTCGATCGCGACACTTTGCTGGGGAAGCCCCGGACCACTCCAGCAGTACCAATACCGGCTGATGCGGTTGCCCGCGGCGTCGTAGTCGTAGCGGATGCTGCAACCGACGGGCGGGAGAGTCCATTGGGCCGAGACAGGTCCGCCAAGGAGGAAGAGACCGATCGAGAGCGTAGCGGTATGGAGAAGCGTGAAGGAACGCATGGGCAGAAGATGGTGGCGAAGGTAGGTCGAGCTGGAGGCCTATTATGCGGAAGGCCGACCCGCGATCGCGGGTCGGCCTTCCCAGTTCGGCGAAAGAAGATGGATGGAGCGCCGACTACCGCACCACCTGCACGGCGATGCTCTTCAGCAGCTCTGCGCTGCGCAGGGTGAGGTGGTAGGTGCCGTTGGCAAGTCCCTCGGTACCGAGCACGGTGCGATTGCTGGTGAGCACGCCAATGCGGAGCGCACGGCCCGTGGCGTCGGTCAGCGTGTACTCCACGCGGCGGCCGGCGGCCTGGCCTAGGGCGATGGTCAGCATGTCCGCGGTGGGGTTCGGGCCCACGGTCACCGTGGCGAGCACGCCGGCCTCGGCGATGCCGCTGGCGGTCTCCACGTCGGCGGTCATGCGCGGCTCGATGTGATATTCCGGTCCGGTCGTAGGATAATCGGAGTATGATACCACGCCGGTCACGTTGTAGGCCTGGCCGAGGGTGGGGGCAGGGGTGGTCACCCAGATCTGGTGGCCGATCAGGGCGGCTCCGCTGCCATCATCCGCCGACCAGTTCCCATAATTGATACCGGAGGGTACATCGGTGCATGAGGCATCATGGATACGCACGAGCACGCTTTCCAATGCTTCGTTCGACAGTTCGCCGCTCTGGATCGCCAGGGGGGCGGGCACCGTCTGGCCCGAGGCTACATGGGTGAAGCTCTGGATGTCGGCGCCGTAGATCTCGGTGAGGCCGAAGTATTCGGTCACCTTCGCGATCATCTCCACCTGGTCGCCGATCACCACGTTGTGGCCCGCATCGGGGAAGTCCTTCACATAGATGCCGTTCCAGGGGCCGCTGGCATCCTGCACCCAGTACACGAGCTGCGGCTGGTCGTTGTTGTCCAGCAGGTCCACCGCGGTGATGATCCCGCCGAAACGGACGATCTGGCCGGCATAGGGCGAGGCGCCGTCGGGGGCGGAGGTGAACTGGATGTCGTGGATCGGCATCACCGAGAGGGCGGCCGTTTCCGTGATGGTCACGTCATCGATCACGATGTTCTCCCCGGAGGTGCTCAGCACCGAGAAGATGAACTCGGCGTCGGTGGCGTTGTTCACGGCCACCACGGTCTGCGTCACTTGCGTCCAGGAGGCGGTCGCGGTCACGTAGCTGTTGTAATAGTAGCCGAAACCTTCGCTGCGGTTGTCGTAGATGCCGGAGCGCACCTGTCCGCCGCCGCGGAGCCAGAAATTCACTTCGAACACCTGGCCGGTGGTCACGGTCACCGGCTGCGTGGTGAAGCGCTTGTGCGAAGCCTCGGTGTTGGTCAGGCGCACGGCGTAGGTGCCGCCGTGCACGTTGTCCGTCACCTGGGACACGCCGCTTTGGGGAAGGTTGCTCTTGGCACCGTACCAGCCGTCGGGCAGGCTGCCGGTCCAGTCCTCGAAGCCGCTCTGGACGATCTGCGCATGCGCCAGCGTGGCGAGCGCGATCATCGGGAGGAGTACTGCAGTTCTCATCGTCAGGGAGTATTGGGGTTTGTTCAGTATCGCGAAAGAGGGACGCTCAGTTCACCGTTACGTTGTCCAAACGATAGGTGGCCGTGTTGGCGGCGGAGCCGGTGTATTTGATGCCGATCACGAAGTTATTGCCGGCGGAGAGGAAGGGGGCCAGGTCGAAGGCGCCCGAGGCGATCCAGGTGCCGGCCGCGGAAGTGCCGTTCGCCAGCGCCACGCCCGTCAGCGGGGTCCACGTAGCGGCCGCCACGTTGCCGTTCGTGAAGTCGGTGCTGACGAACAGCGAGAGGCCGTCGGCGGTGCCCACCGTGCGCATCGTGGAGAGCGACAGGTGCATGCCGGCCTGGTAGGTCACCGGCGCGCTCACCAGCCAGGTCTCATTGCTGGCATCGAAGGAGACCGTGGTGGCTTCGGCGCAGAGGGTGGAGCCGTCATCGCGGCCTTTCCAGCTGCCGCTGCCCACGGTGTGCACGTTGTACCAGCAATCCAGGTTCACCACCGCGTTGTTGGCCAGGGTGGAGAAATCCTGCGTGAGCGAGGTCGTCGGCTCGCAGGTGCCGGTCTGGCCGCAGCGCGGGCCGTCCATGTGCACCTCGGGCAGGCTGCGAAGGCTCAGCTGCATGGTGCTGGCGAACTGCCCCACGTTGGCCACCAGGCTGCCCTTGCCCGTGGGAAGGCGCACGCCTGCATAGTCCGCGTAGCCGCTGGTGCGCACCACGATCGTGCCGCCGTTGCAGTCCTTCAGGTTGCGGTTCTGGGTGGTCTGGCCCACCGCATCGGACCAGGTCAGCGCAGTATCGCTGGGGGCGAACTCCACGCCGCTGAGGTAGATCAGCCGGGCCTGCTTGTCGGGGGTGACCTGCGCGATGGACAGTGTTTCCGGCACGATCACCACGCCGGTGGCCTGCTTCACCACGTTGTTGTCCACGTTCACGCTGTCCAGCTGCAGCATGCTCTGGTAGCTGCTGAGCACGCAGCCGGGCAGGTAGATGCGGATGGAATCGCCGCGGTACAGCCCGCCGGAGTTCAGCAGCCGCATCACGATGGCGCCCGTGTGGTCCTGGATGTAGATGTTCTTGTAGAGGTTGCCGTCCTGCTCGTCGGCGGTCACCACGGCGTACACCGTGTTCACCGCGCCGGCGGTGTCGGAGAAGTGCACCGGCGCACCCTGGTACAGGGCGCGGAGCTGGGCGAGGGTGATCACAGCCCCCTGCGGAACGGTGCGTTCCGGGGGCGAATCGAACTCCTTCTTGCAGCCGATGAAGGCGGTGGCCAGCATCGCCGGCACGGCGATCAAGGCAAGGCGTTGGGCGAGGGTCATGCGGGGCATGTGTCGATCAGAAGCTGAAGGTGACCATGGCGAAATACGTGCGGCCGAACATGTAGCTCAGCTTGGGCGGGAACTTGTCGATCTGCGTGGGGATGTAGCGCAACTGCTCGTAGCCGCCGGTCACCAGGTCGGTGTTGTCCAGGACGTTGCTCACCGAGAGGTTCAGTCCCAGCCGGTACTTGTTCTTGAAGCGCCAGCTCTTCATGAAGAAGACGTCCACGGTGAAGCCGTCGTCGAGCTTGGTCTGGTCCAGCAGCTCGTGCCACTGCGGGTCGTCGGTCACCAGGTTGCCCAGGGCCTCGGCCGTGCGACGGTCGGGGTTCGGGTCCAGGTAGATGTCGCCGAAGTAGTTCGCGCTGGCGCCGATGGACCAGTACTTGGGTGCGTTGTAGCGCAGGGCCAGCGAGCCGGCGGTCTGGGGCATGCCGCCCACGCGGTAGTTCTTCCAGTACACGGTGCGGTCCACCGCCAGGGCCGTATCGCTGTTGTCGCGCGTGATGGTGGCCTTGGGGCGCGAGCTGTAGAGGTACTGGCCGCCCGCGTACACCGCCGTGAGCTGCCAGGTGGGGGAGAGCTTCACCTCGGCCGCCAGCTCGGCGCCCATGTGCCGCTGCCCCACGCCGGTCATCGTGTAGTTCACGAAGGTGCGGTAGTCGTCGTGGTAGAAGCTGCGCGACCACACCTGGTCGGTGATGGTGGCGAAGTAGAGCGTCGCGCGGCCCTTCACCCGGGGCATGCGCACCACGTAGCTGATGTCGCCGCTGAGGGCCTTCTCATTGGTGAGCCCATCGATCACCGCATCGCGCGTGCGGGCGCTCAGGTAGGCCGTGCGCGGCGTGGGAGGGCGCGTAAGCCAGGCCAGGTTGGTGGTGAAGTAGTGCCGCCCCGTGATCTTGTACACCGCGCCGGCCTTGATGCCGAAGTGCGTGAAGTTCTGCTTCTCCGATGCGCCGAACGAATTGTCGGGGAAGAGGGCCTTCTTGAAGTGCCCGTCGCGCCAGAAGGAGGTGTGCGAGAGGCTCAGCCCCGCGTAGCCTTCCAGGCGGCTCCACTTCTTCTCCACCTGCCCGAAGACGTTCACCAGGCGCGTGCGGATGTCGTAATCGTAGCCGAAGGTGTCACCCTTGCGCACCACGTGGTTGGGGGTGTTCAGGTCGTTCTGCCCGGCGTTGGGGATGTTGCTGTAGCGGTCGGCGAACTGGTCCAGGTCCACCCAGAAATCGCCGCCCAGCAGGTCCTCGATCACCTTGAAGTTGTGCGTCTTCTGGCTGTTGTAGCTGCCCCCCAGGGTCAGGTGCACGTCACGGTCGAGGTCGCGGTTCCACACGCTGTTCAGGGCGATGCGCGTGGGGTCCGAGCGCTGGTCCTCCACGATGTACTTGCTGCGCATCCCCGTCACGTTGTTGCCCGCGATGCCTTCCGCATCGAGCACCGTGTACAGGTTCTTGCGGTTGGCGAAGTAGAGCTGCTCCCAGTCGATCTGCTGGGTGTTGGCGTCGTTCTGCCAGGCGGTGGTCTGCTGCGCGGCGAGCGCGGGGGCGAACTCCGTGTTGTAGCTGGGCAGGTAACGGTAATAGTCCGGGCGCGGGTCCTGGGCGTCGTACCAGTTCAAGCCGGTGAGGCCGTCGCGCCCGAAGGTGTACAGCACGCTGGTGGTCCACTCCGTGCGGTCGTCGGGCCGGAAGAAGTGCGAGAGGATGAAGAGCGGCTTGTGGTCGTTGCTCACGCGTGCGTTCCGCTTCTCGCCGTCCTGGTAGCCCCAGGAGGGGTTGTAGTAGTGGTCGCCCACCAGGTCATAGGCCTCCTGCGTGGCGATGCTCTGGCGGCCCTGGATGATGGGGGCGCCCAGGCCCACGAAGCCGATGCTGTGCTTGGCGTTGATCCGCTTCTCCGCCGAGAGGAAGTAGGCGCCGGCGTCGTAGGACGTCCCCGGCACATAGCCCTCGTTGGACCAGCGGCGCGAACCGCTCAGGCTGAAGGCCCAGCCGTTGCTCATCATGCCCGTGTTGTAGGTGAGCATCACCCGGTGCTGGTAGGTCCGGTTGCTCAGGGCGTAGGAGAGGCGGGTGCCTTTGCGCAGGTCGCTCGCGCGCAGGTTCACCTCCGAGTAGCCGCCGATGCCGCCGAAGTTGTACCGCGATGGGCTCACGCCCGTGCGGGTCTCCATCCAGCGGGTCACGTCGTTCAGGCCGCTCCAGTTCGTGAACGAGGCATAGCCCGTCTCCAGGTCGTTGGCCAGCACGCCGTTCAGGCTGATCAGCGTGTTCTCCCCATCGAACCCCCGGATGCGGAAGCGGGCCGCACCGAAAGTGAAGCCCGCTGTGGCGTTGAACACGTCCCGTGAGGACTGGAGGATGCCCGACACGTCCTGGCCGGCCACCTCCGCATCGAGGTCCCCGGCCGAGATGGTGTAGCCGCCGGCGCGGATGTCCTGCTCGCGGTCGCTGGTGTCCGGGTGGGCCACCATGAAGCTGTCGGGCTGCGCCACGGCCGTGGAGTCCGTCCGACCGGACTGGGCGAGGGCCGGAAGGCCAAGGGCAAGGCCCATCAGCGGGAGGGCGGCCTTGCGAAGAACAGGAGGAAGAACTGCGTAGAATGGTCGCATCGGCCGTGTTCCTAAGGTACGGGGTGGAAGCCTCCGAAAGAAGGGCGGCAAAAGTAGATACCCCCGGTGGGTCCCCCGGGTCAAGCGATCGTTAATTGCCTGGTACTGTTGATAAATAGCCGTTTGTCAGGGGTTTAGCCCCTGGCGATGCTAGCGTTCCGGAGGGCGAAAGGATACTTTTACGGGTTATCTGTCGTAGAAGCGGATCCTCGCCATGGCCGACGGCCCCTCTCCTTTCATCAACAAGGTCTTGTGGGCCATTGTTCGGTGGGCCTGCGGGGCCGGGTCCCGGGCCGTGGGGCTGGCGTTGTTGCTCAGCCCGCTGGGAGCCTCCGCCAACCACTATTCCGGGGGCAGCATCACCTACCGCTGCCTGGGGGCCGGGCAGTACCAGATCACCCTGGACCTCTTCCTGGATTGCGCGGGGGTGGCCATCATCCCCCAGTCGCTGAACTTCCACAGCGATTGCGGGGAGGATTTCGCCATCACCGGGCTCACATACACGTCCTCCCAGGAGGTTAGCCAGCTCTGCGCGGCCGCGCTGCCCCAGAGCACCTGCAACGGCGGCCCCTACTTCGGCATCGAGCACTACCAGTTCCAGACCGTGGTGGCCCTGGCCCCCTGCGACGACTGGACCATCTGGTGGTACATCTGCTGCCGCAGCGGCTCGGTGGACCTCACCGGTTCCATGGGCATGTACATCGAGGCCAACGTGAACACGGCCCTGGCGGCATGCGACAATTCGCCCGTCTTCGCGGACCAGTCCCTGCCGTACGTCTGCGTGAACCAGCCGGTGTACTACAACTTCGGCGTGAACGAGCCCGATGGCGATTCCATCGCCTACCGGTTCATCAGCGCGCGCTATTTCGGCGGCGTCCCCCAGCCCGTGATGTACAACGCGGGCTATTCCGGCGGCACACCCGTGCCCGGGATCACGCTCGACCCGGTGACGGGGCAGATCGTGTTCACCCCCATGTCCATCGGCAACTACGTGATCGCGATCGAGGTGGAGCAGTTCGATGCGAACGGGAACTCCATCGGCACCGTCATGCGCGACATCATGTTCGTGGTGATGGCCTGCACCGGCAACGTGCCGACGATCCAGGGGAACGTCAGCCTCACCGGCCCCCCCGGCACGGCCACGCTCACCGGGCCCAACAGCATCGACATATGCGACGGGTCCCCCTTCTGCTTCAGCCTGACGTTCAACGACCCGGATCCCGCCACCGTCCTGAGCGTGACCTCGCAGGCGGCCGCCCTGCTCCCGGGTTCCACCACCACCATCACCGGGGCCAATCCTGCGGTGGTGCAGGTCTGCTGGACCGCCGATGCCGATCACAGCCCTGTGAACGTGCTGTTCCAGGCCGCTGACGGTTCCTGCCCCGTCGAGAACACGGCGTCCGTCTCGGTGAACATCACCTCATCGGTCAGCAACGGGCCGCCGAACGCAGGCACCAATGGCGCGGTGACGGCCTGCCCCGGTACACCGCCCGTGGACCTCTTCACCGCGCTGGGGGGCACCCCGGATGCGGACGGCCATTGGCTCAGTCCCTCGAACAGTGCGCATTCGGGCCAGTTCATCGTCGGCACCGATGTCGCCGGCGTCTATACCTACGTGGCCGGGAACGCATGCGGGAGCGCAACGGCCACGGTCACCGTCACGGTCTCCAACGGATCCGCCAATGCGGGCTCCAACGGCACGCTGAGCCTTTGCTCCAACGCCCCGGCCCAGACGCTTTTCGATGACCTGGGCGGCTCGCCGCAGGCCGGCGGCAGCTGGACGGGCCCGGGCGGTGCGCCCCACACCGCGATGTACGATCCGGCCATCGACGCCGGCGGCGTGTATACCTATACCGTGGCCGGTGGCGGGGCGTGCCCCACGGCCAGTGCAACGGTGACGGTGACCGAAGTTGCCGCGCCCCTCGCGGGGAGCAATGGCACGCTGTCCATCTGCTCGAACGGTGCCGCCGTGGCCCTTTTCGCTTCGCTGACCGGCACCCCGCAGGCCGGCGGTACCTGGACCGGTCCGGGAGGGGCCGCGCATGGGCCCAACTACAACCCGGCCGTGGACGGCCCCGGGACCTACACCTATACCGTGGCCGGCACGGCCCCCTGTGCGAACGCGACGGCCACGGTGACCGTGACGGAGAATGCGATGCCCAATGCCGGCCTGGACGGCCTCCTCAGCATCTGCAGCAACGGCGCAGCCACGAACCTCTTCCCCCTGCTGGCCGGTGCCCAGGGCGGCGGCAGTTGGACGGCCCCGGGCGGCGCGCCCTTCAGCGGCACGTACGACCCTGCGGTCGATGCCACTGGCACCTACACCTATACGGTGGCGGGCACGGCGCCTTGCGCGAACGACCAGGCGGTGGTGACCGTGACGGAGTCCGGACCGCCCAATGCCGGTACGGACGGCACCCTGACCACCTGCAGCAACAGCGGCACGAGCAACCTCTTCCTCCAGTTGGCCGGCGCCCAGGGTGGTGGCACGTGGACCGCCCCGGGTGGCGGTGCGTTCAGCGGCACCTACGACCCGGCCGTCCATGCCGCGGGTGTCTATACCTACACCGTGGCCGGTGTGGCGCCCTGCGGGAACGATCAAGCGACGGTGACCGTGTCGGAGAACGTGGCCCCCAGCGCCGGTGCGGACGGGATCGCGACGACCTGCGGGAACGGTGCCGCGGTCAACCTCTTCGGGCAACTGGTCGGTGCCCAGGCCGGCGGCACATGGACCGCACCCGGCGGTGGAGCGTTCAGCGGGACGTATGATCCTGCCGTGGACGCTCCGGGCATCTATACCTATACCGTGACGGGCGTGGCGCCTTGCCTGAACGACCAGGCGGTGGTGACCGTGACGGAGAATGCCGCCCCGAACGCCGGTGTGGACGGCATCCTGGCGACCTGCAGCAACAGCGGTACCACGAACCTCTTCACCCTGTTGGTCGGTGCCCAGGCCGGCGGCACGTGGACGGCCCCGGGCGGTGGAGCGTTCAGCGGGACGTACGATCCTGCCGTGGATGCTTCGGGTATCTACACCTACATCCTGGCCGGCATCGCGCCCTGCGGGAACGACCAAGCGACGGTGATCGTGACGGAGGGCCTGGCCCTGAGTGCCGGTGTCGATGGTGCGTTGACGATCTGCAGCAACGGCTCTGCGGTCGGCCTCCTCGCGCAGCTTGCGGGTGCGCAGGCCGGTGGTACGTGGACAGCCCCGGGCGGCGGTGCGTTCAGTGGGACGTACGATCCGACGGTGGACGCTCCGGGCATCTATACCTATACCGTGGCCGGCGTGGCGCCCTGCCTGAGCGATCAGGCGACCGTGGCCGTACAGGAGATCGGCGCGCCGAACGCCGGTGCGAACGGTACCCTGACGACGTGCAGCAACAGCAGCACCAACAACCTGTTCGGCGCACTCGTCGGTGCGCAGGGAGGCGGCTTTTGGACCGCGCCCGGTGGCGGCGCCTTCGGCGGGACGTACGACCCCCCGGTGGATGGGCCTGGCGTCTACACCTACACCATTGCGGGCATCGCGCCGTGCGGGAACGATCAATCGACCGTCACCGTGACGGAGACCGCTGCTCCCGATGCGGGGACCGATGGATCGCTGACCACCTGCGACATCAGCGCTCCGACGAACCTCTTCGGCACGCTTGCGGGTGCGCAGGCCGGCGGTACGTGGACCGCACCCGGTGGTGGTGCGTTCAGCGGGACCTATGACCCGGCGGTGGACGTGCCCGGCGCCTACATCTACACCGTGCCGGGCGTGGCGCCATGCTTGAACGATCAAGCGACGGTGAACGTGACGGAGAACACCGCGCCGAACGCCGGTGCGGACGGCACCCTGACCACGTGCAGCAACAGCGGCACCACCAACCTGTTCGGCCAACTGGCCGGCGCGCAAGGGGGCGGTACCTGGATGGGACCTGGTGGCGGTGCGTTCAGCGGGACCTACGATCCGGCGGTGGATGCCCCCGGCATTTACCTCTACACCATCGTGGGGCCGGTGCCGTGCGGGAGCGATCAGGCCTCGGTGACCGTGACGGAGAACGCGGCCCCGAACGCCGGCCTGGACGGGATCCTCACCGTGTGCAGCAATGGTGCAGCGGTGGGCCTCTTCGCTGAGCTGACCGGTGCCCCGGCCGGCGGCACCTGGACCACGCCCGGAGGAGCCGCGTTCAGCGGGACGTACGATCCGGCGGTGGACGCCCCCGGCCTGTACACCTATACGGTGGCCGGTACAGCTCCCTGTGCCAGCGACCAGGCCGTCGTGACCGTGCAGGAAAGCCAGGCGCCCTCGGCCGGAAGCAATGGCCTGCTGTCGATCTGCACCAACAGCGCTGCGGCCGTCCTCTTCACGCAGCTCACGGGCGCGGACCTCGGCGGCACGTGGACCGATCCGAACGGCGACCCGTTCGGCGGGATCTATGATCCCGCATCGGATGTGCCCGGTGCCTATACCTACACCGTGGCCGGGCCCTTGCCGTGCGGGAGCGACCAAGCCATCGTGACCGTGGTGGAGACCGCCGGGCCCTTCGCCGGTGCGGACGTCATCTTCGGCATCTGTTCCGCCAACGCTCCGACGAACCTGTTCCCGCAGCTTCCCGGCGCGCAGCCCGGCGGCACGTGGACGGGTCCGCTCGGTGGGCCGTTCTCCGGCGTGTACGACCCCGCGACGGACGGCTCCGGGGCATACACCTATACGGTCGCGGGCAGCGGCCCGTGCGCGGCCGATCAAGCCGTGGTGAACGTGGTCGAAGGGCAGGCACCCCATGCCGGTGCGGACGCCATCCTGGACATCTGCAGCGATTCGCCTGCGGCCAGCCTGTTCCCCCTGTTGGTGGGCGCACAGCCCGGTGGCACTTGGACCGCGCCGGGCGGCGGTGCGTTCGGCGGGACCTACGACCCGGCCGTGAACGGTTCCGGGGTCTACACCTACAGCGTGCCCAATGCCCCACCTTGCCTGGGCGACCAGGCCACGGTGACCGTGACCGAGCATGCTGCGCCGAACCCCGGTGCGGATGCGGCGACGACGGTCTGCGATCAGGGTGCTGCGATCGACCTTTTCGATGAGCTGCCGGGCGCCGATGCCGGCGGCACGTGGACGGCTCCCGGTGGTGCTGCACACAATACGATGTACGATCCGGTCACGGATGCTCCAGGCACTTACACGTATACGGTGGCCGGGGTAGCCCCTTGCGGTGCGGCCCAGTCGATCGTGGTGGTGCAGGAGACCGGCGCCCCGAGCGCGGGTGTGGACGGCAGTCTCACCTTGTGCCCCACGAGCGGAGCGACCGATCTGTTCAATGCCTTGACAGGCGCCGATCCCGGCGGCACATGGACGGCCCCAGGCGGCGCGGCGCACAGCAGCCTATTGGATCCTGCGGTGGACGCGGCCGGGGTCTACACATACACCATCGCGGCAGTGGTGCCTTGTGCGGGCGATCAATCGCAGGTGACGGTGGCGATCAACGCGGCCCCGGATGCAGGCACCGACGGAGCGACGACGGTGTGTGATCAAGGTGCGGCGATCGACCTGTTCAATGAACTGACGGGTGCTGATGCGGGCGGTACGTGGACAGCCCCCGGTGGCGCTGCGCACAGCAACCTGTACGATCCGTCGGTGGATCCCCCGGGCACCTACACCTACACGGTGGTTGGCACAGCGCCCTGTGGTGCGGCACAATCGGTGGTGGTGGTGCAGGAGACGGGTACGCCGAATGCGGGAACGAATGGCACGGTCACGCTGTGTTCCACGAGCGGAGCGACCGACTTGTTCAATGCCTTGGTGGGCGCCGATCCGGGTGGTGCGTGGACGGCTCCGGGCGGTGCGGCGCACAGCAACCTGCTGGATCCTGCGGTGGATGCGGTCGGGGTCTATACGTACACCATCGCGGCGGTGGCGCCTTGTGCGGGCGATCAATCGCAGGTGACGGTAGCGATCAACGTGGCCCCGGATGCAGGCATCGACGGAGCGGTGACGGTGTGTGATCAAGGTGCGTCGATCGACCTGTTCAATGAACTGACGGGTGCTGATGCTGGTGGAAGCTGGGCAGCCCCCGGTGGCGGCGCGCACAGCAACCTGTACGATCCGTCGGTGGATCCCCCGGGCACCTACACCTACACGGTGGCTGGCACAGCGCCCTGCGGTGCGGCGCAATCGGTGGTGGTAGTGCAGGAGACCAGCACGCCGAACGCGGGCGGTGATGGCACGGTCACGCTGTGTTCCACGAGCGGAGCGATCGACTTGTTC
>JAFDZF010000054.1 GCA_018267055.1 Bacteroidota bacterium | reverse complement strand
CTGAAGGCCCGGAAGATCTGCGCCTTCGGCATCCGCGCCAGCCGGTGGGTCACCATGCACGGCTTCGCGTTCAACGTGAACACGGACCTCGCCTACTTCCGCAACATCGTGCCCTGCGGCATCGCGGACAAGGGCGTCACCAGCATGCAGCAGGAGCTCGGGAAGCCCGTGGACATCGACGCGGTGAAGGCTCGGCTGAAGCTGGAGCTGGCCGACCTGTTCGACGTGGAACTGGCCGAGGCCCAGGCTGCGGCCCCGGGCGGGACGGGGCTTTGAGCGACGGGCCCACGATCCTACCTTCGACCTCACACCACCCGCATGCGCTTCCTGCTCAAACTCCTCCTGTGGCTCATCGGCATCATCGCGGTGCTGATCGCCCTGTGCTATGCCACCGGCAATGGGCACCTCGTGAAGGGCGTGCGGTACACCTACCTCATGGGCCGCAGCGGTCCGGAGATCGACGACCGCGACTTCTTCCCGTACGCCACCATCCCCGCCCAGGCGCCGCAGCCCTGGCCCAGGGACAAGCGCTACGGCAAGCTGGCCCTGAGCGATGAGCAGGTGCGGCAGCTGAACGCCCTGAACACCGCGGGCTTCGTGGTGATCCAGAACGACAGCCTGGTGTTCGAGGACTACTTCGGCGGGTGGACCGCCGATTCCGTGAGCAACTCGTTCAGCGTGGCGAAGAGCTACATCAGCGTGCTGGTGGGCATCGCGATCCAGGAGGGGCGGATCAAGAGCGTGCAGCAGCCCGTGGGCGAGCTCCTGCCCGAGTTCGATGCGATCGACCCCTGCCATGGGAAGATCACCCTGTACCACCTGCTCACCATGAGCACCGGGCTGGACTGGAGCGAGAGCGGCGCCGACCCTTTCAGCGACAACGCGAAGGGGTACTACGGCAGCGACGTGCGCCACCTCGCGATGGACCAACCCTGCCGCGAGGAGCCCGGCAAATCGTTCGATTACATCAGCGGCAGCACGCAGATCGTGGCCGACATCCTCCAGCGGGCGTACGACAAGCCCCTGGACGAGCTGGTGCGCGAGAAGATCTGGGCCCCGCTCGGCGCCGAGCACACCGCCTACTGGGGCAAGGACCGCGCCGACGGCGACTTCAAGGCCTTCTGCTGCCTCTATGCCACGGCGCGCGACTTCGGGCGCATCGGGCAGCTGTACCTGGACAGCGGCGTATGGAAAGGCACGCGCATCCTTCCCCGGGAGTACTGGCAGGCCTCGGTGACGCCGGCGGCCGTGCTGGACCATGGGAAGCCGAACAAGCGCTACGGCTATTTCTGGTGGCTCGCGGACCTGGACGGCAAGCCCATCTGGTACTGCCGCGGCTTCCACGGCGAGTACGTGGTGGTGGTCCCGCACGAGCGGCTGGTGATGGTGCGCACCGGCAGCAAGTGGGAGGAGAAGAACGAGGAAGGCCACCCGAAGGACGTGTTCCAGTGGATCGCCATCGCACGGTCGCTGGCCCAACAGCATCCGGCCTGACATGAAGAAGGACATCCCCTCGCCGAAGGTGGAAGGCGTATCGATCGCGATCGTGCGCCAGCCCGATGCGGAAGGCGGGGAAGGCTGGTTCGTATACCTCGTCAACCAGACCGCCGTCACCCTGGAGAACGTGCTGGTGAGCTCGCGCGGCTATGGCGAGATCGACGGCGAACCGCGGCGGACGAGCGAGATGCGCCACTTCCTGGAGAAGCTGGAGCCGCGCTCATGGGCGCGCATCGAGCGCATCGTGGAGGACGTGTTCGGCCTGAACAACCAGTACTGGGTGAGCTTCTACGTGAACGGCCTGCTGCACGACAAGAAGTTCATCTTCGTGCCGGACAGCATCCTGGAGGAGAACTTCACCACGGTGCCGCTGATGAACGAGCGCGGCGTGATGATCGCGTGAGCCATGCGCGCCGAGCACGTCCGTGACCTGAGCAAGGTGCTCTTCCTCGACATCGAGACGGTGCCGGGGACGTACCACTGGGCGGACCTGGACCCGGTGATGCAGGACCTGTGGGCGCAGAAGACGCGTTTCCGCCAGGAGCAGCAGGAGAAGACCGCCGCCGAGCTCTACAAGGAGGCCGGCATCTTCGCGGAGTTCGGGCGCATCATCTGCATCGGCGTGGGCAGCCTGCGCAGGGAGGGCGCCGGCCACGCCCTGCGTGTGACCACGCTGCACGGGGACGATGAGGCGGAGGTGCTCACGCGCTTCACCGAGCTGCTCAACAAGCACTACCACACCGACGACCACTGGCTCTGCGGCCACAACGGCAAGGAGTTCGACTTCCCCTACATCGCGCGCCGCGCGATCGTGCACGGCATCAAGCTGCCCCGCCTGCTGGACGTCGCCGGCCTGAAGCCGTGGGAAGTGGGCCACCTGGACACCATGAACCTGTGGAAGTTCGGCGACCACAAGCACTTCACCTCGCTCGCCCTGCTCACCCACATCCTGGGCATCCCCACGCCGAAGGACGACATCTCCGGCGCGGACGTGGCGCGCGTCTATTATGAGGACAACGACCTCGGCCGCATCGCCGCCTACTGCAAGAAGGACGTGGTGGCCACGGCACAGCTCTTCCTCCGCCTGCGCGGCGAGGCGCTGATCCCCGACGCCGCCATCACCCTGGTGTGACCGATGCACGAACCCGCGGTCCGCTCCGTTCCTTGTCCCGGCGATCGATGACCCGGGCCCCGCTCCTCCTCCTGCTCCCGCTGCTGGGATGCCATGCTCCCGACCAGGGGACGGGGACCCTCTTCGCGCCCGTTCCCCTCGATTCCCTGCGGCCGCAGTGGGCGTCCGACTTCGAGCGCAACGACACCGCCGCACCCTGGTCGCGGTTCCGGGAGGAAGGCACGGCGCACACGGGCCATCACGCCTTGCGGATCGCTTCCGCCGATGAGTACGTGCCGCTGGTGCACGTGCGCGCAGGCGACGTGGGCGAGGATGTGGTCGCCGTGCGCGCTTCCGCCTGGGTGGTGCCCGGGGGAGCGCCGGGCCGCCTGCGCTGGAGCGTGCAAAGCACCGACAGCGCCGGCCGGATGACGAACCACCTGGGCCGCATCATCCGCCCCGAAGAGCTTCTCGAAGGCGCCTGGACCGACCTGCATGGCCAGGTGGACCTTCCGCACGCCGCGGGGCCGCAGGACCGGCTCACGGTGATGCTCTGGAACGAGGGCCGCACGGCGATGTTCCTGGACGATGTCCTGATCACCTTCGTGAGCGCGGAGATCCCCGGCCGCGACAAGCTGGGGCCGGAGGAGCCGATCGACACCGCCGCCTACTAGATGAGGCTCCTCCTCCCCACCGCGCTCGCCCTGGTGCTGCTGCTCGCCGGCTGCTCCCGGCCGGGCCCGACCCGTATCGGAGCGGTGATGGACGTGGAATGGCTCACCAACTGGCCCACGGCCGGCGATGGCCTCAAGCACATCGACCTGGACTACACCGATGCGTACCGGGATGGCTTCACGATCCCCAGCGCGGCGCAGGTGGACGGCGGGCATTTCACCTTCCGCTTCAAGCTGCGCGACCCCCTGGGGAAAGGGCGGACCTTCCGCTACAAGGTGTACTACCAGAACACGAGCTACAAGTTCCCCGAAGCGGACGCCGCCGGCGAACAGCATCCGCAGGCCGCGGAGAACTTCTACGGCAGCTGGGAGGATGCCGGCGAGGGCTTCCGGCCCACACCCCCGATCACGGACG